>NZ_CP149798.1:355000-710000 GCF_037940415.1 Streptomyces sp. f51
CGCGGGCGCGGTGGGCGACGAGGGCGCGGTAGATGCCCCGGCCCCGCCATGCCTCGATCGTGCCTCCGCCCCACAGCCCGGCGAAGCGGGCCCCCGGCAGGAGTTCCATGCGGGCCGCGCTCACGGGGACCTCACCGGCGAGCGCCACGACGGCCACGACCGCGTTCGGGTCGCCGGTGAGCTGGGCGAGCAGTTGGTGACGCAGCCGCGTGCTGTCACGGCCGAAGGCCTGCTCGTGGACCTCGGCGACCAGGGCGACGCCCGCGCGGTCGGTGACGGGGACGATCCGCACGCCCTCCGGCGGTTCGACGTCGAGGGCCAGACCGCTCAGTTCCGCGACCATCACCGTCTCCTCGGGCTCGGCGGTGAAGCCCGCCGCCCGCAGCCGCTGCCCCAGGTCCTCCGGCCGGTCGTGCCCGTACAGCTTCCACTCGAAGCCGCCCCCGAGCCCGGAGTAGAAGCTCACCTGTTCGGCGATCGCCGCGTCGGCGCCCGCCGCGTCGAGGTCGGACCAGAGCACCCCGCTCCACCCCTTGTCCGCGCCGACCAGGCGCACCACCTTGCCGACGCGCTCGACCCGGGCGCCGGGCGCGTCGGGCCGCGCGCCCTCCCGCATGTCCCGGTCGAACAGCGCCAGTACCGCTTCGTGATCCATGGGGTCACTCCAGCACCCCGGGACGAACGGGGCAACGGGAATATGGGCCCTCCGGGCATCCGCAGGGACCCTCGTGCCCGGCCCTCCCCCGCTCCGCCCGGACACGAGGGTGCCCGGGCGGACCCTTGCGTGGGCCCCGCCCGGACACCGGCGCGCACCGCTCCCGTCAGCCGGTCGCGGTCAGCTCCCGCTGCGGTGCGGGGTCGGGGGACGTGGTCCTGACCCGGCGCAGGCCGGTCAGGCTGACGAAGACCAGGGAGAAGACTCCCGCGAGGGCGAAGGCGGTGAAGCCCGCCGTGGTCGAGCCGGTGGCGAGGAGCTGCCCGCCCAGCCAGGGGCCGAAGACCGCGCCGAAGCGCCCCATGCCCGAGGTCCAGCCGACCGCGGTGGCGCGGTTGTCGTCCTCGGAGCGGTGCGCCACCGTCGCGTAGATCATCGCCTGCGCGCTGAAGAGGAACAGACCGGTCAGGAACACGACGGTGTACGTGAGGGGCAGCGGCATCCTGACGCTGAGGGAGTAGATGCCGACGGCGGTGGCGCCGAACCAGATCGCCGAGATCACCGAACCGCCGAACCTGTCGGTGAGCCGTCCCCCGATCAGCATGCCGGCGATGCCGCCGAGGTTGATGACGATGACGAAGCCGATCGAGGAACCGAGGTCGTAACCGTTGGCCTTCATGAGCGAGGGCAGCCACTGCGAGACGCCGTAGACGAGGAGGAGACCGCCGAAGGACGCGATCCAGAAGAGCAGGGTCTGGGCCCAACGGCCGCCGCGGAAGAGGGCGTTGAGAGCGCCGAAGCGGTCGGCCACGGCCTGGCGCTCCTCGGCGCGGGCGGCCAGGTCGACGCCGTAGCGGTCGGCGAGCGCGCGGGCCTCCTCGGTGCGGCCCCAGGCCCGGAGGAAGGCCATCGACTCGGGCAGGAACGCGGCCGCCAGCGGGACCCCGATGAACAGCGGTATCACGCAGATCCAGAAGGAGAGCCGCCAGTCGCCCGTCCCGAGCGCGACGAATCCGGCGACGATCCCGCCGGCCTGGTGAGCGGTCATCAGGGAGCCGACGATCAGGGCGCGGTGGCCCCGGGGGGCGTACTCGGTGACCATGGTGATCGCGCTCGGCAGCAGACCGCCGAGGCCGAGCCCGGCCAGGAAGCGGCCGAGGCTGAAGACGCCCAGGCTCCCGGCGGAGGCGCAGACGGCGGACGCCAGCGAGAACACGGCGGTCGACGCGATGATCG
The DNA here is from genome assembly GCF_037940415.1 of Streptomyces sp. f51. Lineage (NCBI taxonomy): Bacteria > Bacillati > Actinomycetota > Actinomycetes > Kitasatosporales > Streptomycetaceae > Streptomyces > Streptomyces sp. f51. Next base: position 356,892 of record NZ_CP149798.1, read on the forward strand.
TCTTCTTGCGGCCGACCCAGTCGCTGACGGTGCCGGAGCACAGGGCGCCGATCAGCATGCCGAAGGTGGCGTAGGAGCCGACGTCGCCGGCCTTGCCGGGGTCGATGCCGAGCGCCTTCGTCTCCAGCATGTGCGGCAGCACGGAACCGTAGATGAACATGTCGAGGCCGTCGAAGAGGACGACCAGCCAGCAGAGGCCGACGACCAGCGCGGCCAGTCTGCCGCCGCGAGCGGGCAGGGCGAGGGAGGAGGACATCGTTGTTTCCTCTCGTCCAGAGGTGGGGGCCCTGGATGCGGTTCGGGGGTGCGGATCGGCGCGGCGCGTGCGGCCGACCCCGTGGTGCGACAGACGCTAAGGAGTGGACCTCCGGAGTGTCAACGTTTTTGTCAACAATCTCGGACGGGTGGCGTTCCGTGGGTGTGGAAGGACTCGATGGTCTTCAGCCCCCAGGCCTGGCCCTTCTTCCGCTCCTCCTCGGTCCAGGTGATCAGCGGCCAGTCGGGGGCGAGGACGAGCCGGGTGAGCGGGTTGCACAACTCGACACGGTTGCCGCCGGGTTCGTACACGTAGAGGAAGAACGTCTGCTGGATGGCGTGCTTGTGCGGGCCCGTCTCGATGAACACCCCGGTGTCGAGGGCGAGATCGGCGGCGCGCAGGATGTCCTCGCGGGTGTCCGTGGCGAACGCGATGTGGTGCAGGCGTCCGCTCGAACCCGTCCAGTCCTCGGTGTAGACGACGTCGTACGACTTGCTGCTGAAGGTCAGCCACTGGGCCGCGATCCGCCCGCTGTCGAGCCGGATCTGCTCGGTCGGGCGGGCCCCGAGCGCGTCGCGGACGAAGTCCCCGTTCGCGGCGACGTCCGAGGCGAGGTAGTTCACGTGGTCCAGGCGCCGTACGCCGACCCCGTGGCCGGGTTTGGCCTGCGGCTGGTTCTTCAGCCCGGGCTTCAGGTGGTCCGGCGCCTCGTACCACTCGCTCTCCCAGTACAGGGCGAGTTCATGGCCGTCGGGATCGGTGGTGACGTACAGCGGGCCGATGCCGGGTTCGTCGCTCACCCAGCGCCCCTCGCGGCCGGCGCCCTCGATCTCCTTGACCCGGCGGTGGAGCGCCTCCTCGCTGGAGGCGCGCAGGGCGGTGCGCCGGATGCCCGAGGTCGTGTGGGCGGTGAGGGTCAGACTGTGGTGTTCGTAGTCGTCCCAGGTCCGCAGGTGGACGGAGTCTCCGGAGCGGCCGTTCTCGGTCAGGCCGAGGTACTCCGTGAAGAACCGGACGCTGGCGTCCAGGTCGGGGGTGAGCAGTTCGACGTGCCCGAGGTGGGCGATGTCGCCGAGCGGCGGGGCCATGGGGCCTCCTCAGGGTTGGTGTGCGGCTCCGGCCGGCCGGGGGAAGACCGTGCCGTCGAAGATCTTGCGTGCGGTGCGGACGACGGCGGTGCGCCGGGCCACGGGGGTCTCGTCCCCGGGGCCGAACTCGACTCCCGCTTCGATGTCGAGGAATCCGGTGGGGTGTTCGATACGCAGCCGGTCGCCCCGTCCCGGCAGCCGCGCCGGCACCTGTCCGACACCCCCCTCCACCCGCAGCCCGGCGGCCACGCTCGCCGCGCCGAGGACGCCGATGGAGGTGTGGCAGCGCACCGGGATGAAGGTGCGGGTCGTGACGGCTCCGCCGTGGCGGGGCGGGGCGAGCAGGGTCAGTTTGGGCACGGTGGCGTTCTCGACGTCCCCGAGCCCCATCAGCCGGCCCGCCTCCAGGTGGATCACGCGGAGACGGTCCGCCAGGGTCTGGTCCGCTTCCAGGTCCTCCGGGTTCTCGTATCCGGTGACGCCCAGCGAGGACGCGGCGATCAGTACGGTCGGCATCCCGTTGTCCACGCAGGTCACGGGGATTCCGTCGACGAGGTCCCGGGCCTGCCCCGTCGGCAGCAACGGAGCACTTCCGCGCGGGAATTCGACGACCACGGGCGCCGCGGTCCCGGGCACCCCGGAGATCTCGGCATCGCCCTCGTAGACGACCCGCCCGCCTTCGGTGGGGAAGGTCGCGAGCGCGAGGTCACCCGAGTTGACCATGCGGATGCGGACCGACGTGACCCCCTCCCCCGGCGCGACCAGTCCGCGTTCGACGGCGAACGGGCCGACCCCGGCGAGGAGGTTCCCGCAGTTCTGACGGTCCGACACCTCGGCCTTGTCGAGCGCGACTTGGAGGAACAGGTAGTCGACGTCGGCTGCGGGGTCGGTGGAGGCGGAGACCACGGCCACCTTGCTGGTCAGCGGATGCCCGCCGCCCAGGCCGTCGATCTGGCGCGGGTCGGGGCTGCCCATGACCCTCAGCAGCAGCCCGTCCCGTTCTTGGGCGTCGACGGGCAGGTCACCGGCGAGGAAGTAGGCGCCCTTCGAGGTGCCGCCACGCAGGAGCATGCAGCGCACCCCCGCGGATCCGGTCACGGCGCGGCTCCGCCTCCGAAGCGGAGCCCGCTCATGACGCGGCTCCGTCCCGGAAGCGGGGCCCGCTCACGGCGCGGCTCCCGGCTCCACCCGGGGAAACGGCCCCGCTCACGGCGCGGCTCCGTCCCGTACGTGGTCCTCGTACGCCGTGTAGGTCACGCCCAGGCGTGCCAGCGTCTCGCGCAACCCGTAGCGGTCCAGGCCGAGTTCGCCGTCGAGGAAGGCGGCGCGGGCCAGCGCCTCCTTGCGCTCGCGGGCCGCGGAGGCCTCGGCGACCTCGCGGGCCTTCTCGCGCGGCACGCACACCACGCCGTCGTCGTCGGCGAGGATCACGTCGCCGGGCCGGACGATCTGGCCGCCGACGGACACCGGTACGTTCACCGAGCCGCCGGTCGCCTTCACGGTGCCCTGCGGGCTGACGGCGGCGGACCAGGCGGGAAAGCCCATCGCGCGCAGTTCGGCGGTGTCCCGGATGCCCGCGTTGATGACCAGTCCGCGCACGCCGCGCCGGCGCAGCGCGGTGGCGAACAGCTCCCCGAACATGCCGTCGGTGGAGGGCGAGGTGGTGGTGACGACCAGGAGGTCGCCCTCGCCGCACTGTTCGACGGCGGCGTGGATCATGAGGTTGTCGCCGGGCCAGGACAGCACGGTGACCGCGGTGCCCGCGGCGCGGACGCCCTGCTGGATCGGGCGCAGACCGGTTCCGAGCAGGCCCGTGCGGCCCATCGCCTCGTGCACCGTGGCGGTGCCGTACGCGGCGATCGCCTCGACGTCCTTCGCGTCCGCCCTCGGCGGGCCGGTGACGATCACGCCGCTCATGCCAGCTCCCTCGCGATCTGCGGGAAGGGGCGCATGAACGCCTCGGCCATGGTCCCGTGCGCCAGGCCCAGGTTGGGGCCGGCGTTGCGCTTGAGCTGGACGCCGCGGCGGACGGCGAGGTCGGTGTAGTAGTCCCACAGGTGCCGCTGGGCGCCGAGGCATTCCATCGCCTCGCGCTTGGTCGCCCACACGTCGGTGATGTCCAGGAGGACCTCGGGCCTGAAGCCGCTCATCTCGGGCTGGTGGGGTTCGAAGTAGAAGACGGGCGGGGCGCCGATGATCTCGCCCTCGCCGGGGTAGCCGATGGCCTGGGCGAGGACGCGGGCCTCCAGGGCCATCCGGCTGGCGGCGGGGTGGTCGCCGTTGTACGGGTCCTCGGTGGGGTGGGTGAGCACAACGTCGGGCTGGGTCTCGCGGTACAGCGTCACCAACTGGTCGGTGAGTTCGGCGGTGGCGGTCAGCGGGTAGTCGCCCGCGTCGAAGAAGCGGACGGCGGCGCCGAGGGTGGCGGCGGCCTTCTCGGCCTCCGCACGGCGTATCGCCTTGATCTCGTCCAGCTTCCTGCCCTCGCGCCAGGCCTTCGCGGACTCGCCGCGTTCACCGAAGGTCAGGCACGCGATCGTGACCCTCTCCCCCCGGGAGGCGGCCAGGGCGATGGCTCCCCCGGCCCGCCACACGAAGTCTCCGGCGTGCGCGGTGACGACCAGCGTCGACCTGGGCGGGCGCCCCCCGGGCGGGGCGGGGGGCTCGGGGGCGGGGGCGTGGCCGTGCGTCATCGCGGCAATCTCCTTGGTGGACAGGTGGGCGCCCGCCTCGGCCGTCCGCCGTGTCGCGCGTCGCCGCGCGGTACGTCAGTCGCGCAGCGCTTCGATCACGCTGCCGAGGTGGGCGCGGACGGCCGCTTCGGCCGCCTGCGGGTCCCTGGCCCCGATCGCCTCGATCATGGCCAGGTGTTCACTCAGGGACTGCTGGGCACGGCCCGGACGCAAGGCCAACTGGAAGCGGTGGCGCACCAGTTGGGCGTTGAGCCGTTCCAGGAGCTCCAAGGCCGTGCGCTGGCCGGAGAACTCCCTGATCCGGGCGTGGACTTCGTGGTTGAGCTCGGAGTAGGTGACCGGTTCGCCGTCGGCGACCGCCTTGACCATGGCGTCGCCCAGGCCGGCCAGCTCGGCGAGCTGGTCGTCGGTGGCCAGGACGGCCGCCTTGGCGGCGCAGAGCCCTTCGAGCGCCATGCGGCACTCGGTGATGGCGACCGCTTCCTCCACGGTCACCACCCGGACGCGTGATCCGCGGTTGCGGATCCGCTCGACCAGTCCCTCCGATTCCAGCTCGATCAGCGCCGCCCGCGCGCTGGCCCGGGTGACCCCGAACTGCTCGGCGAGTTCGTTCTCCACCAGCCGCTGGGCCGGTGCCATCTCTCCGCGCAGAATCGCCTGCCGCAGCTGCACCAACGCGTGCTGCTTGGCCTGCTCGCCGGTGCCTGGACGGGCTTCCTTCTGCATTGCGCCCTCCCTGAGTGAGTGCCTGTCGAACGTAAATCTAGACCAACAAGATTGTCAACAATTTTGTTCGTCATGTTGCCGACCGTGGTGTGCGCGGAACCCGCGGGTCCGGTGACCTGGCCCGACGGGAGTCGCCGGACAGGCCCTACCGCCACCCGCCGCACACCGCTTGTGGCGCGCCGGGGACGGCCCCACCATGAACCTCGTCCGTCACAGCCCGACTCAGCCTCGGCCGAAGGGACTTACCGCATGCGCGCCTCGCTCCGCACCGGTTCGGCGGGATTCGCCGCCCTGTGTCTGACCCTCGTCGCCGCCCCAGCCCACGCGACTCCGCCGGGCCCCGGGGTCAGCGGCAAGGTCCTCGCGCAGACCACCGTCGACGGGACGGACTACACCTTGAGGGAGATCACCATCCCTCCCGGCCAGGCGACCGGCTGGCACTACCACGACGGCCCGCTCTACGGGTACGTCAAGCAGGGCACCCTCAGCCACTACGACTCCACGTGCGCGCGGGACGGCCTCTACCGCAGGGGCGACTCCCTCACCGAGCCGCCCGGTCCCGGCAACGTCCACATCGGGCGCAACCTCGGCAGCAAGCCGCTGGTCCTCGACGTCCTCTACGTACTGCCGCACGGCTCGCCCTTCTCCGAGGACGCCCCGAACCCCGGCTGCGCCTTCCAGTAGGCCCCAGCGGGTTCGGGGGAGCACCTGCCCGACCGGCACCGGATGGAGTGAGACCGGTCCGGGGTGACAACGACCCCGCCCTGGTCGGGGCGGGGCCGTCGTCGGCCGCGGGCGTCGGCGGCCGTCGGCAGCGGCGGGCGCCGTCAGCCGCGCGGCCGTACGCGGTCACCCGACCCGCGGCTCGCGCGGCGGGGCCGCGGTCACCGGACCCGCGGCTCCTGCACCGGGGCCGGTGCCAGACCCGCGGGGCGGGTGGTGAAGACGCCCCGGCCCTGGGTCCGGCTGCGCAACCGGGTCGCGTAGCCGAAGAGTTCGGCCAGCGGCACGGTGGCGGTGACCACCGACGTGCCCACCCGGGCGAGCGAGCCCGAGACCCGGCCGCGCCGGGCCGCGAGGTCCCCGAGCACCCCGCCCACGGCCTCCTCCGGAACCGTGACGGTGACCTCGGCCACGGGTTCCAGCAGGACCATGGCACTGGCGCGCAGCGCCTCACGCAGCCCGAACCGGCCGGCCGCGCGGAACGCCGTCTCCGAGGAGTCCTTCACATGGGTCGCCCCGTCGGTCAGGGTGACGCGCAGCCCGGTCACCGGGTGACCGCCGAGGGGACCCTCGGCGAGCGCGTCCCGGCAGCCCGCCTCCACGGCACGGACGTACTCCTGCGGCACCCGGCCGCCGACGACCGCCGACCTGAAGACGAAGCCCGTCGCCGCGCCCCCGGCACCGTCCGGGTCCGTCCCCAGCGGTTCCACGTCGAGGACGACATGGGCGAACTGCCCCGCGCCGCCGTCCTGTTTGACATGCCGGTACACCAGACCGGACACCCCGCGGGCCACCGTCTCCCGGTAGGACACCCTCGGCCGCCCGACGGTGACGTCGAGGCCGTGCGCGCGCCGTACCTTCTCCACCGCCACCTCCAGATGCAGTTCTCCCATGCCAGACAGCACTGTCTGCCCGGTCTCCGGGTCGGTGCGGACGACGAGCGAGGGGTCCTCCTCGGCCAGCCGTGCCAGCGCCGAGGCCAGCCGGTCGGTCTCGGTGCTCCTGCGCGCCTCGACCGCCACGGACACCACCGGATCGGCGACGAGGGGCGGTTCGAGGAGCAGCGGCGCCGCGGGGGCGCACAGGGTCGCCCCGGCCCGGGCGGACTTCGGCCCGATCACGGCGACGATGTCCCCGGCCACCGCGCGCTCCAGCTCCGTGTGCCGGTCGGCCCGCACGCGCAGGATGCGCGCGACCCGCTCGGTGCGTCCCGTGCCGGTGTCCAGCACCGTCTGTCCCTTCTCCACCGTGCCCGCGTAGACACGCAGATACGTCATCCGTCCGGTCGCGGTGGCGTTCACCTTGAACACCAGCGCCGCGAACGGCGCTTGGGGGTCCGCGGCCCGTTCCTGCTCCGTGCCGTCGTGCGTGCCGCGGACGGCGGGCACGTCGAGCGGCGAGGGCAGGTAGGCCACCATCGCGTCGAGCAGCGGTTCGACACCGCGGTTGCGGTAGGCCGATCCGCACAGCACGACCACGCCCTCACCGGTGAGGGTGAGGTCGCGGAGCGCCGCCGCGAGGGTCCGGGCCGAGAGGGTGGAGCGTTCGCAGAACTCCTCCAGGGCCGCCGGATGGAGTTCGGCGACCGCCTCCTCCAGGAGCCGGCGCCGTCGCCCCGCCTCCTCCAGCAGGTCCTGCGGCACCGGGATCTCCTCGGCGGACTCGGCGCCGTCGGCCCACACGAGCGCGCGCATCCGCAGCAGGTCGACGACGCCGGTGAAGGTGTCCTCGGTGCCGATCGGCAACTGGACGACCAGGGGCGCCGGATGCAGCCTGTCGCGGATCGAGTCGACGGCGGCGTCCAGGTCGGCGCCCGCGCGGTCCAGCTTGTTCACGAAGGCGATCCGGGGGACGCCGTGCCGGTCGGCCCGCCGCCACACCGACTCGCTCTGCGGCTCCACGCCGGCCACGGCGTCGAACACCGCGACGGCGCCGTCGAGGACGCGGAGCGAGCGCTCCACCTCGTCGGAGAAGTCGACGTGGCCCGGGGTGTCGAGCAGGTTGATCCGGTGGCCGGCCCAGGCGCAGGTGACGGCCGCGGCGAAGATGGTGATGCCGCGGTCGCGCTCCTGCGGGTCGAAGTCGGTGACGGTGGTGCCGTCATGGACCTCGCCGCGTTTGTGGACGGTGCCGGTGAGATAGAGGATCCGTTCGGTCACGGTGGTCTTCCCGGCGTCCACGTGGGCGAGGATGCCCAGGTTGCGGACGGCGGCGAGGGGGTCGGTGACAGTGCCGGTGGGGTGGAGGTGAAGGTCGGTACGCACGGCCGAGGGCCTTTCGGACGATCCGGAGACGGGTCGGCGCGATTCCCGGACGACACACCTGTGATCAGGCGGTGGCGGACCTCCGCCGGGCACGGCGTTCGGCGACCGGGTGTGCGGTCGCCGCCGTACGGGCGGGGGTCAGAGGGTCGTCGCGGGTGTCCGGTTCCGGCCGCGCAGCCGGTACCGGGCCCGGGAGGACACCAGGATCACCTCGTACTGTGACGGGGGGACGACGACAGCGGTGCGGTAGCGCACGGCCTGCTCCCCTCGTTCGTCACGGCACACACGCGCTCGGAGCGGCGGTGTGTGATTCCGTGGCGAGTCTAGGGAACCCGACGCGCGCTCGGCACCGGATTTTCCGGGGCGGTCCGGCGACCCCTCGACCGCGCCGCGGCGGGTCGGTCACGCCCGCGATACGTTCGCCCTGTCACCGCCCGTCTGGGCAACCGCAGTTATCCGACGTCAGGATGGTCATGCGCGAGGAAGCGATCGTCGAGGCAGCCGCCGGAGTTCATCTGGTGCACGGCAGCAACACGAACTGGGTGGTGCTGTCCGAGGGCGACTCCGTCACCCTGATCGACACGGGATATCCCGGCGACCGCGAGCAGTTGCTGGCGTCGCTGAAGACCCTCGGCCACGCGCCCGAGGCCGTGACCGCCGTGCTCGTCACCCACGCGCACAGCGACCACCTCGGCTCGGCCGAGTTCCTGAACCACACGTACGGAACGCCCGTCCAGCTGCACGAGGCCGAAGTGCCCCACGCGCGCCGCGAGTTCCTCCACCAGGTGAGCATCGGGCAGGTGATGCGGCAGGCGTGGCGCCCGGGCGTGCTGCCCTGGGCCGTGCACGCCATCCGGTCGGGCGGCACGGCGGACGTGACCATGACGAAGCCCGAGGCCTTTCCGCACGCGGGCCCGCTCGATCTGCCCGGCCGGCCCGTCCCGGTGCACACACCCGGCCACACGCCGGGCCACTGCGTGTACCACCTGCCGGAGGCCGGGGTGCTCATCTCCGGTGACGCCCTGGTGAGCGGTCACCCCACCTCCCGGATACGGGGCCCGCAGCTGCTGCCGAAGATGTTCGACACCGAGCGCGCCGGCGCCCTGGCCTCGCTCGAACGCATCGAGGCCCTCGACGCCGATGTGCTGCTGCCCGGACACGGTCCCCTGCACCGCGCGCCGGTGGGCGAGGCGGCTCGGCGCGCCAGGGAGCTGGCGGGCTGACCGCGGCCGTGCCGGGGGTGACCGTCTCGCCGGTCACCCCCGGCGAGCGCCGGGCCGCTCGCCCCCGGCGCCGCCGAACCGCTCGCCCCCGGCACAGCCGAACCGATCACCCTCGATCGCCGCCGGGCCGGGCGCCCGCTTGACGCAGGGGACAAGCGGGCGCAGAGTTGTACATATACGTCGTAAACATACGTCGTCATCCGCTTCGTCCGGGAGCGCCGCCCCGGCGTACCGGCGCCGCACCCCCCGTGCCGGCGCGGCGCTCCCCTCGCCGACCGTCGCCCGCGCACACGAAGGAGCCGGGCCCATGAGTGCCCCCTCGACCATTCTCGTCACGGGCGGCGCAGGATTCATCGGAAGTCACGCCTGTGTCGAACTCCTCGACCACGGTTACGAGTTGATCGTGGTCGACGACTACTCCAACAGCAGTCCACAGGTCTTCGCCCGCGTGGAACGCATCGCGGGCCGTTTCCTCGGCACCATCTACGAGCTGGACATCCGTGATCGGCGCGCACTGTCGGCGGTCTTCGACCGCCACTCCGTTGACGCCGTCGTGCACTTTGCCGCGCACAAGGCCGTCGGCACGTCGACACGCATGCCCATCGACTACTACGACACGAACGTCGGCGGAACGACCGCGCTGCTGAACACCATGCACGAGCACGACGTGCACCAGCTCGTCTTCTCCTCGTCCTGTTCCGTGTACGGCGATGCCGGCCACGGACCGCTCGACGAGTCCACCCCGACCCGGCCCACGAATCCGTACGCCGCCTCCAAGCTGATCTGCGAGCAGATCCTCGCCGACGTCTGCCGCCGTCGCCCCGAGTACACCGTGCTGTGCCTGCGGTACTTCAACCCCGCGGGCGCCCATCCCAGCGGGCTCCTGGGCGAGGACCCCAGCGGTTCCCCGGACAACCTGCTGCCGAACCTGGCCCAGGTGGCCGTCGGGCGGCGGGAGCGCCTGCGCGTCTTCGGCGACGACTACCCGACGGCGGACGGCACCGCGATCCGCGACTATCTGCACGTCATGGACACCGTCGAGGCCCATCGTGTCGCGCTCGACCACCTCGCGGACGGGACCGGTATGCACGTCTACAACCTCGGTATCGGCAAGGGGAGTTCGGTCCTCGACGTGGTGTCCGCCTTCTCCGCGGCCTGCGGTAGTCCCGTGCCCTACTCGATGGTGCCGCGCCGGCCCGGCGATGTCGCCGAGCTCGTCGCGGACGCCTCCGCCGTCGCCCGTGCCTGGGGCTGGCACCCGTCACGGGACCTCGCCGACATGTGCCGGGACGCGTGGCGGTTCCAGGAGCTCAACCCGTACGGCTACGCCGGATCCGCCCGTCGCCCGTCCGACAAGGACTGACGTCCGACGAGGACCGGCTCCCCGACCTGCGCCGAACTCCGGCACCGACTCCGACACCCGCGGAGGTACCCGCCCGCTACCCCGCCGCCGCGGGCTCCGCCAGCAGGAACGCGGTCTCCACCAGCGCGATGTGACTGGACGCCTGCGGCGCGTTGCCCAGTTGGCGGCCGGCGTCGGGGTCCCACTGCTCCGAGAGCAGACCGAGGTCGTTGCGGATCCCCAGCACCCGCTCGAAGACCTCCGTCGCCTCCTCCCGGTGGCCGGTCGTGGCGAGCGCGTCGGCGTACCAGAGCGAACACGCCACGAACGCGCCCTCGCCGCCCGGCATCCCGTCCACACCGTGCACGCCGTGGCCGTTCGGCACGTACCGCCGTACGAACCCGCCGTGGGACAGGTCCCGCATCGCCCGTACGGTGCCGCGCACCCTCTCGTCCCCCGCGGGCAGAAAGCCGAGACGGGGTATCAGCAGCGCGGAGGCGTCCAGGTCCGTCGAGCCGTACGACTGCACGAAGGCCCCCCGGCCGGCGTCCCATCCCTCCCGGCACACCTGCCGGTGGACCTCGTCCCGCAGGGCCCGCCACGCGTCCGAGGAGCCGTTCCTGCCGAGGAGCTCGCCCATGCGCAGCGCGCGGTCGGCCGCCACCCAGGTCATGACCTTGGAGTGGACGAACTGCCGTGCCGGTCCCCGCACTTGCCACAGCCCCTGGTCCGGCTCGCGCCAATGGCGGCCGAGGTGGCTCATCATGCCCTCCACGAGCCTCCACAGATGACCCGGTACGGGGATGCCCGCGCGCAGCGACAGCAGGAGCGCGTCGAGCACCTCGCCGTACACGTCGAGCTGGAACTGGCTCACCGCGGAGTTCCCGAAGCGGACCGGGCGGGAGTCCTCGTATCCGGGCAGCCAGGGTGCCTCCGTCTCCGGGAGCAGCCGCTGTCCGGCGACGCCGTACACGGTCTGGAGATCGGCGGGTTCCCCGGCGATGGCCCGTACCAGCCAGCCGAGCCAGGCCGTCGCCTCCTCGCGGTAACCGCCGCGCAGCAGACAGGACAGGGTCAGCGCGGAGTCCCGCAGCCAGCAGTAACGCTGGTCCCAGTTGCGTTCGCCGCCGATGAGGCCGGGCAGCGAGGTGGTCGGGGCGGCCACGATGCCGCCGGTGGGCGCGTAGGTGAGCGCCTTCAGCGTGATCAGGGACCGCACCACGGCCTCGCGCCAGGGTCCCTGGTAGCGGCACTGGGCCGCCCAGCGCCGCCAGAAGTCACCGGTCTCCTTGAGCACCGTCTCCGCCGGGACGGACAGCGGTGCGGGCGGTTCGGTCCGGTACGAGGGCGCCCACACGAACGTGAGGGTCGTCCTGCGCCCGGCCCGCACGGTGAACTCGTGGACGGTGGAGCCGTCGGCGCCGGGTTCCGCCTCCAGACCCTCCGCGTTCAGCCAGACGGCGTCGGGTCCGGCAACCGCCACCGTGCAGACCTCGCCGGCCTGGATCCAGGGCACCACCCTGCCCTGGTGGAAGCGCAGCCGCAGTTCGCTGCGCATGGGTACGGATCCCCACAGACCTTCCACCACGCGGACGACGCAGGGCAGTTGACTGCGCGGTGGCATGAAGTCGATGACCCGGACCGCGCCCGTGTCCGTCTCCCAGCGGGACTCCAGGACGAGGGTGTCCTGGCGGTAGGCCCGGCTCGCGCAGTGCGGCCGCTCGGCCCGGGAGACGGGCGCGATCCGCCAGAATCCGTTGTCCGGTGTCCCCAGCATCGCGGCCAGGGCGGCCGGCGAGTCGAAGCGGGGCAGGCACAGCCAGTCGATGGAACCGTCCCTGCCAACCATGGCAGCGGTTTCCAGATCGCTGATGAGGGCGTAGTCCTCGATGGGTGCGTTCATGATCGAAGCCACGCCGCCGTGTTCTTTGCCGCCTTTCCAGCATACGGCGGTGGCCCCGAAGCGCATCCTGACCAGGCGATTTCCGGGGCGCCCCGGACCGTCGCGGAGAGCCGGAGGAGTTCGCTGACACGCATACGGATAAGCTGACACGCATACGGATAAAGGGGGACCCGGGGAGCTTTCCACCCGAATAGCTTGCATTTACGCTGTATGCATACGCTTCACCCTCGTAGATGACAGAGTCGGCACAAGCGGGAATTTCGGGCGGGCGGCCTTACGGAGGCAGGGCATGGCCAGGGAACGGGCGCGGGACAAGGACGGCGAGGACGACGCCCCGGCGCGGCGGGCCAGCGACCGGGGCCACTACGGCCGGCTGAGCCGCGAACGCGTGCTCGCCGCCGCCCTGGACCTGGTGGACGAGGAGGGCCTCTCCGCGCTGAGCATGCGCCGGCTCGGCGCCCGGCTCGGCGTGGAGGCGATGGCCCTCTACCGGTACGCGGACGGCAAGGACGCCCTGCTGGACGGACTGGTGGAGGCCCTGTACCTGGAACTGGTGGAGCGCCTGTCCGCCGGTTCCCCGCCGGAGGGTGCCGCCTCGCCGGACCCGGCCGCGTGGCGCGCCGAACTCCACCGGATCGCACGGGCGATGTACGAGGTCTGTCTCGCTCATCCCCGGGCCGTGCCGTTGCTGTCCACCCGTATGCTCGCCGTCCCGTTGGCCAGGAGACCGCTCGCCGTGCTCAAGGAGCACGAGCGTGTCCTCGCCCTGCTCATGGACGCGGGGCTCGGCCTTGAGCGCTCCGCGGCGGTCTTCCGTGCCTTCACCGGCTGGGCGCTCGGTTATGTCTCCGTGGAGCTGCGGGCCATGGTGGACAACCCCGAGGAGGTGGACCCCGCCTTCCGTCTGGGACTGCACCGGATGCCGCCCCAGGAACTGCCCCGGCTCCGCGAGATCGCCGCGACCCTCGCCGAGCGCGGCGGCCCGGAGGGTCTGGACGCCGGTCTGGACGCCCTGCTCGACCGCTTCGCACCCGAGTCCGCGCAGGACTGAGCGGCGACGACGCACGGCGGCCCCGTGGCCCGCCACCGCTCGTGCTGAAGATGCACCGGCCCTTCCCCCGTGCCTACGATCAACAATGCCCCGGAACCCGGCGAACGGTCCTGTGCCGTCCGATGCGACGGCCCCGTGCCGTCCGACGTAGGGAGGCGGTTCGGCTTGCTGCGGGCACTTCGCCTCGGAGGCGGCTTGCTGCGGCCACGGCGCCTCGGTGTGTACACCCTCCTGGTCGCGGCCACCACCATCGTGTACATGGCCGTCTCCTTCACCCGGACCCCGCTGTGGGCCGTCATCGGACTCGGCGGCGTCGCGGCCATGCTCACGGGGATCGTCGTCAACCGCCCGGCGCACCGCTGGCCGTGGCTGCTGCTGGCCGCGGGGCTGCTGGCGTTCTCCGCGGGCGACACGTCGTACAACGTGATGGAGTCGTACTTCCACTTCAACAACCCGTTCCCCTCCCCCGCGGACGCCTGCTACCTCGCCGTGTATCCGCTGTTCGCCGGCGGTCTCTACGGACTCGTCCGCTACCGCTGGCCCGGCCACGACCTGCCGAGCCTGCTCGACGCGCTGATCTTCGCCCTGGGTCTGGCCCTGCCCGTCTGGGTCTTCCTGGTGCAGCCGCTCACCCACGTGCCCGGCATGACCTGGCAGCAGCGCGCCATCAGCATCGCCTACCCGCTCGGCGACGTGCTCGTCCTCGCGATGCTGACCCGCCTGCTGGTGTCCGGCTCCGGCTCCGGCCGCATCCCCTCACTCCGCCTCCTCGTCCTCGGCACGGCGACCCTGCTCACCTTCGACATCGCGTACGGGATCCTCCAGCTGAACGACCTGTGGCAGACCGGGACCCTGCTCGACTCCGGCTGGATCGTGTTCTACACGGCCTGGGGCCTCGCAGGACTGCATCCCTCGATGGTGCAGCTGACCCGGCCCGTGGTGCGGCGCGAGTCGCTGCGGCCCACACGCCGTCGGCTGCTCGCGCTCGCCGCGGCCACCCTGGTGGCACCCGCGATCCTGCTCTACGAGGGGCGGCGCGGGAACGCCCAGGACGCCGCCGTCATCGCGGTCTTCTCGGCGGCGCTCTTCCTGCTGGTGCTGCTGCGCCTGTCCGGGATGGTGGTGGCCCACCGCAACGCCGTGGAACGCGAGTTGGCCCTGCGCACCGCGGCCACCGCCCTCGTCGCGGCCGTCCGGCCGCAGGACGTGGAGATGGCGTGCGACACCGCGGTCAGCACGCTGTTCGGGTCCACGGTCGCCTACCGGAGCCTCGTGCTGCCGGCCGAGTACGCGAACGGGCTGGCCACCCGCCGCTCCGAGCTGGTGGCCACCGAGCAGCTCGGAGCGGACATCGCCGGCCGGCTCGACGGCCTGCCCAACACGCTCGTGTGCCCGATGATCCCGCCCGACGAGCCGACCGAACAGCTGCCCGGCGTCCTGCTGGCGGCCGGTCCCGAGCAGCAGCTCCGCGAGATCCAGAGCTCCCTTGAGATCCTCGCCTCGCACGCCGGTCTGGCCGTGGAACGCATCGCGCTGCGCCAGGAGATCACCCGCAAGGAGAGCGAGGCGTACTTCCGCACGCTGGTGCGCAACGCCTCGGACGTCATCCTCATCGTCGAGGACGACAACACGGTCCGGTACGCGAGCCCGTCCGCGCGCGCCGTGTTCGGCCAGGCCGAGCTGACCGGGGCGCCCCTGCCCGAACTGGTGGACTCCAGGGACCGGACCCGGGTCGTCAAGGGACTCGCGGCCCTGCGCGAGGACGGGGGCTCGGAGAACCACGACCACTGGTGGGTGCTGCGCGACGGCGGCCGCATCGAGGTCGAGGTGCGGTGCAGCGACCTGCGCCAGGACCCCACGGTGGCGGGGCTCGTCATCACGCTGCGGGACGTGACCGAGCAGCGGCGTCTGGAACACGAGCTGACCGAGCGCGCCTTCCACGATCCCCTGACCGGTCTGCCCAACCGGACCCTGCTCCTGGAGCGGATCGAGCGCGCGCTGCTGCGCAGCCGCCGCGGGGCGAGCCTGACCTGTCTGCTCTTCATCGACCTCGACGACTTCAAGATGGTCAACGACACGATGGGGCACTCGACCGGCGACCATCTCCTGACGGCCGTCGGCGAACGGCTCTCGGGCGCCCTGCGCCGCACGGACACCGCCGCACGGCTCGGGGGCGACGAGTTCGCGGTGCTGATGGAGGACGCGAAGAAACCGCTCGACGCCGAACTGCTCGCGGCGCAGGTGATCCAGGCTCTGAGCAGGCCGTTCAGCCTCCGTGAGGGCTCGGTGAACGTGTCCGCGAGCGTCGGCGTGGCCACCGCGAGGGACAGCACGGACGCCGAGGAACTCCTCGGCCACGCCGACCTGGCCCTCTACGCGGCGAAGGCGGCCGGCAAGCGGCAGTGGCGCAGGTTCCTGCCCCGGCTGCGGGTGCGGATGGTGGAACGACACGATCTCCAGGCCCGTCTCGACGGCGCGGTGGCCCGGTCCGAGTTCACCCTGCGCTACCAGCCCGTCGTCGACATCGCCGCGGGCGAGGTCGTCGGCTTCGAGGCCCTGGCCCGCTGGCCGCGTCCGCACCACGAGCCGGTTCCGCCCGACCAGTTCATCGCCCTCGCCGAGGAGACCGGGCACATCACACCGCTGGGTGCGTGGGTGCTGTCGAACGCCGTCACCGACATGGCCGGACTTCAGAGGTCGGCCCACGGGGCCGACCCGCCGTACGTCAGCGTCAACGTCTCCCCCCGCCAGTTCCGCGACAGCGGCTTCCTCGGCGAGGTGCGCAAGGCGCTGGAGACTCCGGGACTTGCGCCCGGGTCGCTCCAGCTGGAGCTCACCGAGACGGTGCTGATGCGCCGGGACGCCCAGATCCAGGCGGTGCTGTACTCGCTCAAGGATCTCGGCGTGCACATAGCCGTCGACGACTTCGGCAGCGGCTACTCGTCGCTGCGGTACCTGCGGGACTTCCCCGTCGACGTACTGAAGATCGACAAGACGTTCATCGACGACATCGCGCTGGACACTCGACAGGTCGCGCTGGTCGAGGGAATAGTCGGTCTCGCCGACACACTGGGTATCCAGGTGATCGCCGAGGGGATCGAGGATCCGGTGCAGCGGGATCTCCTGGCCGGCATGGGATGCCGGTTCGGACAGGGGTTCCTCTTCGCCCGGCCGATGACGGTGCAGCAGAGCGAGTTCCTGCTGCGGCAGCGCGACGGGGTTCGCAACCCGGTACGGCCCACCGCCGCGAAGGCGGAAACGAGGTACGGAATGGGACAGACGGAGCCGGCGCCCGCCGACCCCCACGACGATCGGCCGTCCCCGCCCGAGACGGCGCAGACCGACGGCGAACGGACGGAGGGCCCGCGACCCGAAGGCCCACAGCCCGAGAACCCCCGACAGGACGGCCCGCCGGCCGAGCAGACCCGATCCGGCGGCCCTCCGGCCGACAGCACACGCCCCGACCTCCCTCGGTCCGAGAACGAGCGGTCCGACGACCCGCGGACCGGGAACCCACGCTCCGACGGAGGGCCCGCCGAGGGCACACGCCGGTCCAGGCGCTGGCGGGACCTGGAGCATCTGCGGCAGACCAGCCCCATGAGCGACGCCGTCCTGGACGAGGTGCGCGGCCGGCACATCCGCAGCGGCGACCACTGGATGATCGACTTCGCCTCCTGCAACTACCTCGGCTTCGACTGCGATCCGGAGATCATCCAGGCGATCGAGCCGGCCGTACGGCGCTGGGGCACCCACCCCAGCTGGTCGCGGCTCATCGGCAGTCCCCGGCTGTACCCCGACATCGAGGAGCGGCTCGCCGACCTGCTCGGTGCGCCGGACACGCTGCTGCTCCCCACGGCGACCCTGATCCACGCCTCGGTGATCCCCGCCCTGGCCGGCCCCGGCCATGTCTTCGTCGAGGCCACGGCGCACCGGACCGTGTTCGACGGATGCGTGGGGGCCCGCGGACAGGGGGCGACGCTGCGCCGCTTCCACGTCGGGCGCCTCGACGAACTGGCCACGATGCTGGACGAGGTCCCCGCGGGCCTGCCCCGGCTGGTCTGTCTGGACGGCGTGAACAGCATGAGCGGGAACATCCCCGACCTGCCGGCCCTGGCCGCGGTGTGCAGGCCGCGGAACGCCCTGATGTACATCGACGACGCACACGGCTTCGGCGTCATCGGGGAGCGCCGCCCGAACGAGTCGTGTCCGTACGGCGACCGCGGCAACAGCGTCGTACGGCACACCGGGGAGTCGTACGAGGGGATCGTGCTCGTCGGCGGGTTCTCCAAGGCATACTCGTCGCTGCTGGCCTTCCTCGCGCTGCCCAGTTCACTCAAGGACCGGCTCAAGACCACCGCGGCCCCCTACCTCTACTCGGGCCCCTCGCCCACCGCCTCCCTCGCCACGGCGCTGGCCGGCCTCGACGTCAACGACAGCCGCGGGGACGCCATCCGAGCCGATCTGTACCGCAAGACCGGGCGGGTGCTCGATCATCTGGAGGAAATCGGGGCGGGCACGCTGAACACGGACCGCCTTCCGATCATCGAGATCCCGCTGGCGGACGCCGACGACCTGGACGCGGTCGGCGGGTTCCTGTGGGACAACGGCATCTACGTGACCCTGGCGGCCTATCCCCTCGTACCGCGCGACCGGGTCGGATTCCGGGTCCAGCTGACCGCGCTCAACTCCGACGAGGACGTCGACCGGCTCAACGACACACTGACGCGGCTCACCGAGCGCTATCGGCTGCGGCCGAGGGACGGAGTCCACGATGACGGTGCTCAATGACGACGTGGACTGGGACAGCTGGCCGGTCGAGGACTATCTGGCGGAGAACTACCGCGAGTTGCATCCGTCGGACGCGGCCGTCATCGCCCACCACAGCGCGTTCTACCGGCAGTTCGCGCCGGGCACCGTCGCCCGGTCCGCGGAGATCGGGGCGGGTCCCAACCTCTACCCGCTGATCCTCGCGTCCGCCGCCAGCCGCCGTATCGACGCCGTCGAGGCGGGCGCCTCCAACGCCGCCTATCTGGCACGGCAGTTGAGTGGGCCGCCGGACCGGAGCTGGCTGCCCTTCCACGCGTTGTGCCGCAGTCTCGACCCCGGCGTACCCGAGACCCTGGAGGAGTCGCTGGCCCCGGTGCGGCTCGTGCACGGCGACCTGCGGTCCGTCGAACCGGGGAGCTACGAGCTCGTCTCCATGCACTTCGTCGCCGAGGGTGCCACCGAGGACTTCGCGGAGTTCGAGGACTTCTGCCGCCGGTTCGTCGCGTGCGCCGAGCCCGGCGGGCATCTGGTCGCCGCCTTCATGGAGAACATGCCGACCTACCGGATCGGCGCCGACTCGCGCTGGCCCGGCTGCCCGGTGGACACCGACGTGATCACCGAGGTGTTCACGCCGCTCACCGACCGGCTCACGGTCGACCGCATCCCGTCGGACCCGACCCTGCCGGACTACGGGGACTCCGGGATGATCCTGCTCACCGGGACGGCCGCGGCCTCACCCACCGGATGAGTCCGCGCCGCCCCTCCCGGCCGCGAGCCCGGCGGGGCCCTGCGGTCGTTCCGCTCAACCGAGTTCCAGCGACGTCACTCCGTGGACGCGGTCGCGCGCCGATGCCCTGACGGGCCCGGTGTACATACGGGCCGTCTCGAAGGAGGGGCTCAGGCCGAGCTCCTCCACCAGGGCGACGGCCGCCGTGTTCGACCGGGGCACGTCCACGGCGAGCTCCTTGCCGCCCGCGTCGGCGGCGAGCGCGGTGAACAGGGCGCGGGCGTCGTCGGCGGTGTCGGCGAACAGCGGGCCGACGCGCAGGCAGTCACGCGCCGGACGGATCACGGCGTATCCGCTCAGCCGGCCGCCGTCGGCGTGGCGGACGAAGGTGCGGTGCCCGGGGGCGGTCAGCCACGACTCCAGGAACACCGGCCGGTCGGCCGGGTGGCAGGCGCTGTCGTACGCCGTGATCGCTTCGTGGTCGGCGCCGCCCGCGGCACGCACGCCCGACGGCTCCGGCCCCACGGGGACCACACCGGTGAACCGGGCCGTCCTGTAGGCGAGTTCGAAGCCGGACTTGCGGTAGTTGTCCTGCTGCGCGACCACGCCGTCGAGGCCGACGGTCCGGTCGCCCGCGTGGGCGAGGGCCGTCTCCCAGGTGGCGAGACCGTAACCCTTCCCGCGCAGATCGGGGCGCACGAGATAGAAGCCCAGGAAGGCGTAGTCGGCGCTGTAGTTGACGACCGAGATGGCCGAGACCGGTTCCCCGCCGACGCGTCCGATGAAGAAGCCCGCGGGATCCTGCGCGAAGAAGCTCGCGCTGTCGGACAGGCCGGGGTTCCAGCCCTCGTCCGCCGCCCAGCCCCCGACGACCTTCCAGTCGTCGAGCGTGGCCTGGCCGACGACGAGGCCGTCCGGTCCCGGAGAGATCATGGGGCACTCCAATGCGTACGGGTGGGGTGTGCGCCGGTGTACGGGGGCGCACAGTGCGCCGGCCGGTCGCCCGGCAGCATCCTCGCCGATCTCCGCGCGGACCGCAGCGACGGGCGCGGTCCACGGGGCCGGATTCGGCCACCGGGGCGGACCCGCTCCGTACGCGCACCGCGACACCGCTCGCCGGGCGCCGGGCGACCGCACCCGGGGAGGACGCGGAGGAGGCTCCGCCGGTCACCCGTCCGGTGGAGCCTCCCGTCCGTGATCGCCGCGGGTCAGCGCACCGAGGCCGGCCGGAACCGGCGGTACAGGACGGCGCCGCCCAGCAGCATCGCCGCACTCGCCGCGACGGCGGACATCGTGCCGTCGGCACCCGTGTGGGCGAGGGTGGCCGCGGTCCCGCCCGGCGGCAGCGCCTTCCCCGGCGTTCCGGAGTCGGGCGTCACCGCGGACGGGGTGGACGGCTTCGGCTCCGGCCTGGCGGGGTGGTGCGCCCGCACCGGCCCCGTGCCCGGGGTGTTGGCCGACTGGTTCCCGACGGCCGGGTTGCCGAGGCCGACCACCGTCACGGAGTTGCCGCTGACGTTGACCGGGAGGTCCACCGGGAGCTGGAGGCCGTTGCCCGAGAGGACACCCGGCGAATCCTTTCCGCGCCCGTGCGCGACCGCACCTCCGCCGTCACGGCCGCCGGCCTCGCCGACCGAACCGCCGTACCCCGCACCACCGTGCCCGACCGTGCCGCCGTGCGTCCCGGCGCCGCCGTGCCGTCCGCCGCCGTGCGCCCCCGCTCCGCCGTGCCGTCCTGGGCCGCCGGTCACGGCGCTCCCGCCTCCGCCCGCGGTGTCGGCGCAGCGGTTGCCCGCGGCGGGATTGAGCAGCCCGGCCACGTTCACCGTGTTCCCGCACAGGTTCACCGGGACGTGCACGGGCAGTTGGACGGTGTTGCCCGAGATCAGTCCGGGCGAGCCCGCCGCCGCGCCCTCGGCCGCGGAGTCGGCGTGCGCCGGCACCACCGCGGCCAGCGCGCCCGAGGCGGCGGCCGCGGCGATCAAACCATTTCGGGTCACCCGTTTCATACGTTCACTGCCTTCCTGACAACGCCGTGGGCGCTCGCCCACATTGCCAAGAACGCCGACGACCGGCCCGAGTTATGGCTTGTCGGCCTTTCACCCCTTCGAGGGTCAGGTATTTCGAACGGCTCCCGGGCCCCGGGGGACAACCGCGCGGGACGGGGACGCCCGGCGGTCCGGCCCGCCCGGAGGCGGGTCCCCGAGGCCGCGTCTATCGTGATCCGGGAGGTATGGCCGGTCCACCGCAGCTGGAGGCAGGCATGCTGTCCGTGCACCAACGCTTCGCGGTCGTGGGGGCCGCGACCGCGACCCTGACCCTGCTGGCCGCCGGCCTGCCGGCGGCGACGGCGACGGCCGACGACGGGCCCGACCTGTCCTCCTTCTACCGCCAGAAGATCGCGTGGTCGGCGTGCAAGGGCGACGGCATGCCCAAGGACCTGCAATGCGGCAAGGTCACCGTCCCGCTGGACTACGCGCACCCGGATCGCGGCTCCCTCGACCTGGCGCTGGCCCGTTACCGGGCGACGGGCCATTCCCGGGGTTCGGTGCTGCTGAACTTCGGCGGCCCGGGCGGCGCCGGCATACCCGGGCTCGCCGCGGGCGGCAAGGACTTCATGGGTCTGACGAACGGCTACGACGTGGTGACCTTCGACCCGCGCGGCGTCGGCCGTTCCTCGCCCGTCAGCTGCGGCGACGGCGCGGACGAGATCTTCGGGACGACGGCCACGGGCTCCGACGTGCAGGCCGCGCTCAAGGCGGTCAAGAGGGCGGCCGACACCTGCGCGAGGCATTCGGGGGCGGTCCTCCCCCACATCGGTACGGTCAACGCCTCCCGCGACCTGGACGTGATGCGCCAGGCCCTCGGCGACAAGAAGCTCAACTACCTCGGATTCTCGTACGGGACGCGGCTCGGCGCGGTGTACGCGGCCCAGTTCCCGAAGAGGACGGGACGGATGGTCCTCGACGGCGTGGACACCCTCACCGAGCCGATCACCGAGCAGGGCCTGGCCGGCGCGGCGGGCCAGCAGACCGCTCTCGACGACTTCGTCACCTGGTGCGCGAAGAACATGGCCTGCCCGTTCGGACAGGACGGGCGCAGCGCGGGCGAGCAGGTGGTCCAGCTCGTGAAGTCGCTCGACGAGGAGCCGGTGCCCTCGGACTACGGCCAGGAATTCACCGGACAGGACCTGGTGGGGGCGATCGGCCAGGCGCTGTACAGCAAGGCGATGTGGCCCGTCCTCGAACAGGCCCTCAGTCTGCTGGTCCAGGACGGCGACACCCACGGACTCACCCAGCTGTACGGCGGCGCCTCCCTGCCCGCCACCTCCACGCCCGTGCGGCAGCGGGCGAAGCACAGCGGCCTCGTGGACGCGGAGGACGTCCCGCTCGACAACCTCCCCGCCGCCCTGATGGCCGTCAACTGCGCCGACGACCCCGACCGGCCCGGCGCCGCCGAGGTCGCCCGGCAGGTGGCGGGGCTGCGAGCCGCCTACGACGAGGCCTCGCCCGTCTTCGGCCGCTACCGCCTCGCCCAGGTCCTGATGTGCTACGGCCGTCCGAAGGGCACCGACTACATACGCGAGAAGGTCCGTGACGTCCCCGCCACGAAGATGCTGCTCGTCGGCACGCGCGGGGACCCGGCGACCCCGTACCGCTGGACCGAGGAGACCGCCAAGCGCCTCGGTTCGTCCGCGGTGGTGCTCGACAACAAGGGCGAGGGACACACCGGGTACGCGTCCTCGAAGTGCGTGCACAACAAGGTCGACGACTTCCTGCTGTACGGGTCGCTGCCGGCCAGCGGCAGCTCCTGCGCGCCGGAGAACGCGGACGGCTACTGACGGGCACTCCCCCGGGGGTGAGGGAGACGGTCCGGGCGGGTGTCCCGATCAGCGGCTTTCGTCCCCATGGGTTTGACTCATGGGGTGCGCCGGATGCTCCCACTGCTGCTCGTCGCCCTCGCTGCCGCGGGGGCGCTGCTCCTCGTGGGCACCGTATCGGCCTGGTGGTGGTGCGCGGCCGGCCCGCTGCTGGCGCTGACGGCGCTCGGCGGCGGCGATCTGGCGCAGCGCCGCCACTCCGTGCTGCGGAACTATCCCCTGACCGGCCATCTGCGGTTCCTGATGGAGGCGCTGCGTCCCGAGCTCCAGCAGTACTTCGTCGAGCGCAACGTCGACGGGCGGCCCTACGACCGCACTGTGCGCACCATCGTGTACGAGCGGGCCAAGGGCGACGAGGCCGAGGAGCCGTTCGGCACGGAACGTGACGTGTACGTGGACGGCTACGAGTTCCTGGAGCCGTCGATGCGCCCCCTGGACCCGCCGGACGAACCGCCGGTCGTCCGGGTGGGCGGCCCCGACTGCACGCAGCCGTACGAGATGTCCCTGCTCAACGTCTCGGCGATGAGCTTCGGCTCCCTGTCATCGAACGCGGTCCTGGCGCTCAACCGGGGTGCGGCGATGGGGGGTTTCGCGCACGACACCGGCGAGGGCGGTCTTTCGGACCATCATCTGCGCGGTGGCGGTGATCTCATCTGGGAGATCGGTACGGGGTACTTCGGGTGCCGTACCGCCGAAGGGGACTTCGAGGAGCGGGAGTTCGCGGACAAGGCGGCGCTGCCCGAGGTGAAGTGCGTGTCCCTGAAGCTCTCCCAGGGGGCGAAGCCGGGGGTCGGCGGGGTGCTGCCCGGGGCGAAGGTGAACGCGGAGATCGCGCGGGTGCGCGGTGTGCCCGAGGGAGAGACGGTGGTGTCGCCTCCGTACCATCGGGTGTTCTCGACGCCGCGGGAGCTGGTGCGGTTCGTCGCGCGGATGCGGGAGCTGGCGGGCGGCAAGCCGACGGGCTTCAAGCTGTGCGTGGGCTCACGGCGTCAGTTCCTGGCCGTGTGCAAGGCGATGCTCGCCGAGGGCGTGACACCCGACTTCATCGTGGTGGACGGTTCCGAGGGCGGGACGGGGGCGGCGCCCCTGGAGTTCGCGGACAACATCGGTACGCCGCTGACCGAGGGCCTGATCACGGTGCACAACGCGCTGGTCGGCGCCGGGCTGCGGGACCGGGTCAGGATCGGTGCGAGCGGCAAGGTCGCGACCGGCTCGGACATCGTCAAACGCCTTCTCCAGGGCGCCGATTACACCAACGCGGCCCGCGCGATGATGTTCGCGGTCGGCTGCGTCCAGGCCCAGCGGTGTCACACGAACACCTGCCCGGTCGGGGTGACGACGCAGGATCCGCGCCGGGTCCGCGCGCTGGACGTGGCCGACAAGTCCGAGCGGGTACGGCGCTACCAGCAAGCCACCGTGCGCAGCGCGAGCCAGATCATGGCCGCGATGGGCGTGCGGGATCCGGGCGAACTCACGCCCCACCGGCTGCTGCGGCGGATCGGGCCGACCACCGTGAGGTCGTACGCGGAGCTGTACGAGTGGCTCGCGCCCGGGGTCCTGCTCGCCGAGCCGCCGATGACCTGGGCGGCGGACTGGACGGCGGCCGACCCGGACTCCTTCTGAGCCGGCCGTCCCGGACTCCGTCCGAGCCGCCGGGTCCCCGGGGGCGCGCCGGGCGTCAGAAATCGACGGGGTCGCGCACGATGGGGCAGGTCATGCAGTGGCCACCGCCGCGCCCTCGCCCGAGTTCGGACCCGACGATGGTGATCACCTCGACCCCGGCCTTGCGCAGCAGGGTGTTGGTCTGGGTGTTGCGGTCGTAGGTGAACACCACGCCGGGCTCCAGGGCGACCGCGTTGTTGCCGCTGTCCCACTGCTGCCGCTCGGAGGCGTACACGTCGCCTCCGGTCTCGACGATCCGCAGTCCGGGCAGTCCCAGCGCCTCGGCGACGACGTCGGTGAAGGCGCGTGAGCCCTCGTCGGTGAGTTCGATCCCCGGGGCCTTGTCGCTGGGCCGCAGGGAGAACGTGTGCACCGAGTCCATGATGGCCGGATACAGGGTGACGAGGTCACGGTCGGCGAAGGTGAAGACGGTGTCGAGGTGCATCGCGGAGCGCAGTCGGGGCATGCCCGCGACGACGATGTGCTCGGCCGCGCCGTTGCGGAAGAGGGCGGCCGCCACCTGGCTGATGGCCTGTCGCGAGGTGCGCTCGCTCATGCCCATGAGGACGACGCCGTTGCCGACCGGCATGATGTCGCCGCCCTCGAAGGTGGCCTGGCCCCAGGTGAGTTCGGGGTCGCCCCACCACACGGTGGAGCCGGCGAAGTCGGGGTGGAAGGAGTAGACGGCCTTCATGAGAAGGGTCTCGTCGTGCCGCGCCGGCCAGTAGAGCGGGTTGAGGGTCAGACCGCCGTAGAGCCAGCAGGTGGTGTCGCGGGTGTAGAGGGTGTTGGGCAGGGGCGGCATGAGGTATTCGCGTACGCCGGTCGACTCGCGGGCCAGGGGGAGATAGCCGGTGCGGAACTCCTCGGGCAGGTCGGCGGTGGAGAGTCCGCCGATCAGGTACTCGGCGAGGGCGGCCGGTTCGAGGGACTCCAGGAAGGCCCGGGTGCCGTCGACGAGTCCGAGTCCGACCTCGTTCGGGGTGATCTTCCGGTCGAGGAGCCAGTCCTTCGCCACGGGCAGGGCCACGGTCTGGGCGAGCAGGTCGTGCAGCTCCACGACCTCCACTCCGCGCCCGCGCAGCTTGTTGACGAAGTCGGCGTGGTCCCGCTGGGCGTTCTCCACCCACATGACGTCGTCGAAGAGCAGGTCGTCGGCGTTGGTGGGGGTGAGCCGGCGGTGGGCGAGGCCGGGTGCGCAGACCAGGACCTTGCGCAGCGTGCCGACCTCGGAGTGGACGCCGTACGCGGGGCGGCCGGCGGTGTCCTGACGGGTCATGGTGTGCCTTTCTCCGGGCCGGGGGCTTAGGCGGTCACAGACTGATCCAGCCCAGCGCCAGGGCGACGATCCCGGTGACGGCACCGGCGACCGAGACGCCGAGGATGACCAGTTCGCGGGGCGAGAACGGCGTCCTGCCCTGCTCGCGGCGCGCCATCACGAACAGCACGGTGGCGGGCGCGTAGACGATGAAGGAGACGAGGAGGTACTTCAGCCCGGCCGCGTACAGCAGGAAGGCCGTGTAGACGGTGGCGGCCGCGGCGACGACGAGGTCGCCGCCGAACCGGCGCCGGGCGATCTTCAGCGCGAAGCCCGCCGCGAGCAGGAACGGGATGAGGGTCAGGGCGCTGGTCAGGTCGAGCGCGAAGTTGAAGGCGTCGTCCGAGAAGAGGGTGACGACCAGGACCACCTGGGTGAGCAGGGTGGTCAGCAGCAGCGCGGGAACGGGGACGTCGGCCCGGGTGGAGCGGGAGAGGAAGCGGGGCATGTCCTCGTCCTTGGCCGCGACGAACAGCACTTCGGCGGCCATCAGTGTCCAGGCGAGGTAGGCGCCGAGCACCGAGACGATGAGGCCGACGCTGACGAAGACCTGGCCCCAGGTGCCGACCGCGCTCTCCAGGACTCCGGCCATCGAGGGCTGTCTGAGCTCGGCGATCTCTCCCATCGGCAGCAGCCCGTACGAGACGATCGTGACCGAGGCGAAGATGGCGAAGACGCTGAGGAAGCCGAGGACGGTGGCGCGGCCGACGTCCTCGCGGCGGCCGGCGTGCCGGGAGTAGACGCTCGCCCCCTCGACACCGAGGAACACGAACACGGTGGCCAGCATGGTGCCTTTGACCTGCTCGAAGAGGGAGCCCGCGTAGGCGGCGCCGCCCCAGTTCTCGGCGAACACATGAGGTTTGAGGTAGAAGAGCGCCAGCACGACGAAGACGAGGATCGGGACGATCTTGGCCACGGTGACGATCCGGTTGATGGCCGCCGCTTCCTTGACCCCGCGCCGGATGAGAAGGAAGAAGGCCCACAGCCCGACCGAGGAGAGCACCACCGCGAGAACGGTGTCCCCGTCGCCGAGCGCGGGTGCGATGGCCCCGATCGTCGACATGATGAGCACCCAGTACGTCACGTTTCCGACGCAGGCGCTGGCCCAGTAGCCGAAGGCCGAGAAGAAGCCGAGGTACTCGCCGAAGCCCGCCTTGGCGTAGGCGTAGACGCCCGCGTCGAGGTCGGGTCTGCTGATCGCGAGCCGCTGGAAGACGAAGGCGAGCATCAGCATGCCCGTGCCGGCGACCGCCCAGGCGATCAGCGCGCCCGCTACACCCGTCTCCTGGGCGAAGCGCCGCGGGAGGGAGAACACCCCGGCGCCGACCATGGAGCCGACGACCATCATGGAGAGGGTGACCAGGGTCAGCTTGGCGGCAGGGGCCGTCTCGGGCTCGGCGTCGGCCTGCGTCATGGGTGTCCCGCGGAGAGGGCATCGTCGTCTGCGACCACGATGCGGGCAACATCATCTGGCGACTTGAGCGACCTTAACAACCAATTGCCCGGAATGCCCGGCGAGGTGCAGAAGGAGCCTGCTCCCAGGGTGCTGCGTCGGCGATCTCCGCGGCCGACAATCGGATCACCGGGACGGAGCGGTCCCGGCCGTCGTCGGAGAGGTGCGCACCGCGTGAGCGAGTTGTTGGGTGTGGCGGTACTGGGTGCCGGACACATGGGAGCCGACCATGTACGCCGCTTGGATCAGGTGGTGAGCGGAGCCAGGGTCGCCGCCGCGGCCGATCCCGACACCGACCGCGCCGGGCGCGCGGCGGCGGGCATCGAGGGCGCGTCGGTCCACGCCGAGGCGGAGGCCGCACTTGACGCGCCCGGAGTGGAGGCCGTACTGATCGCCTCCCCCGGCCCCGCGCACGAGGAGGCCCTGCTCGCCGCGTTCGACCGCGGTCTGCCGGTGCTGTGCGAGAAGCCGCTGGTGCCGGAGTCGGCCGGGGCGCTGCGGGTGATGGAGGCGGAGGCGCGGCTCGGGCGGCGGCTGGCGCAGGTCGGGTTCATGCGGCGGTACGACGCCGAGTACCTGCGCCTCAAGTCCCTGCTGGACGGCGGCCGGCTGGGCCGCCCGCTGATGCTGCACTGCACGCACCGCAACGTCTCCTCACCGCCCGGCTTCACCTCCGCGATGCTGGTCAACAGCTCGGTCTCGCACGAGATCGACGCGGCGCGCTGGCTGCTGGGGCAGGAGCTGACGGCGGTCACCGTGCTGCGCCCCCGGCCCTCCTCCGCCGCCCCGGAGGGGCTGATCGACCCCCAGTTCATCCTGTTCGAGACGGCCGGCGGCGCGCTCGTGGACGTCGAGGTCTTCGTGAACTCCGGGTTCGGTTACCAGGTGGGGTGCGAGGCCGTGTGCGAGGCCGGGACCGCCCGGATCGGGGAGGAGCGCGCCCTGACCGTGACGACGGCCGGCGGCAGGCACGAGGAGGTCGCGCGGGACTACCTCGTGCGCTTCGCCGGAGCGTACGACCGTGAGGTGCAGGCCTGGGTGGACTCCACCCGGGCCGGCCAGGTCACCGGGCCCGGCGTCTGGGACGGGTACGCGGCGTCCGCCGTCGCCGAGGCGGGGGTCAGGTCACTGGAGGGCGGAGGCCGGGTGGCCGTCGAACTCGCCCCGCGCCCGGACCTCTACGCCTGACCGGCCCACCGACCCGTCGGCCCACCCCCACCGGCCCGTCGGCCCACCCCCCGCCGGCCCACCGGCCTCGCGCCGTGGACGCGTCGGGCCGGGCGGGAGAGCGGACAGTTAGCAGTTATCGCTTCAGTGATAGGATCTAACAGAACGCTCTCCCGCACCCCGACCCGAAGAGGCGATGACGTGGCCGCAGACACCCGCAGCGGGACCGGCCCGCGCGACCGGTTCCGGGCGCAGGTGCGCCAGGAGGTGAAGACGGCGGCGCTGCGCCAGCTCGCCGAGGGAGGGCCGGAGGCGCTGTCGCTGAACGCGATCGCCAAGCAGCTGGGCATGACGGGCCCCGCGCTCTACCGCTACTTCGCCAACCGCGACAGCCTGCTGACCGAGCTCGTCGTCGACGCCTACGGGGACCTGGCCTCGACCCTCGCCCGTACC
Source organism: Streptomyces sp. f51 (assembly GCF_037940415.1). NCBI lineage: Bacteria > Bacillati > Actinomycetota > Actinomycetes > Kitasatosporales > Streptomycetaceae > Streptomyces > Streptomyces sp. f51. The sequence goes on from NZ_CP149798.1 coordinate 385,588, forward strand.
GCCGAGGCCGGCCCGGCCGATCCCGCCGCCCGGCTGACCGCACTGGTCCACGCCTACCGGGCCTGGGCGCTGGCCGAGCCGCATCGCTACCGCCTGCTCTTCCGGGCCCCGATCCAGGGTTACGACGCCCAGGCCGCCGACCTGGTCCAGGCCTCACAGCCGGCCATGACCGTCCTCCTGGACGCGGTGAGCGCCCTGGCCGAGCCGGAGCCCCGGGAGCCGGGAGGCGAGGCGGCGCAGTTCCGGCAGTGGCGGGAGCGGCACGGCTTCGAGGACGTGTCCGAGGCCGTCGCCGCCCGCGCCACGATGCTGTGGGCCCATCTGCACGGCACGGCCGCCCTGGAGATCGAGGGCAACTTCGCCTCCATGGGCATCGATCCGTCCTATCTGTACGACGCCGAGGTGGCGGACTTCGCGCGCTCCCTCTGAACGCTCCCCGCGCTCGCACACCTGCGCTTCGAACAACAGAGTGACGTCCGCGCACAGGGTCACTCTTGACCCTCAAGTCGCGTATGGTGTCTACGACTTGGCCCCCAAGGGCGACTACCGCATCGGGACCGGTCGCCCACTCCGGGAGGACTGCGGCATATACCAGAAGCACGACCGTATCGGGTGTTGCCAAATCCCTTACAGCGCGTCGCGGGCTGTGCGACAGTCGTAGCGGTCCTTCCCTCGCCGAGGTCGTACCGTCCCCGCATCGGAGTACGTCATGTCACCCCATCTCTCTGCGGACCGCCCCGCCGCCCAGCCGCCCCGGCGCGGCTCGGTCGACGCGCTCATCTCGCAGACGCGCCGCCTGCGCGGCGAGGTGGACGCCGTACGACGCGAGGCACCCGTGGACGAGGAGGACGCGCACGGACGCTGGCAGCGGGCCCTGTGCAATCTGGCCCTGCACCAACTGAACGACCTGGACGCACACTTGGCCGAGCTTCGGGACGGCCCTCCGGAGGTCCCCGACGCGCCCGCGGCCACCGCCGTCACCGAGAGCGCGCCGGCCGCGCCCCCGCAGGGCTCGCTGCTGAGCCGGGTGGGCAGTGCCGAGTGGAACCTGTTGACGGACGAGGCCAGTTGGTCCGGCGAGCTCTACCAGATCCTGGGCCGTGACGCCGCCGCTCCCCCGCTCACCCTCGACGAGCTGCCCTCGGTGATTGTCGACGAGGACCGGCCGATGCTGACGGCGATGGTCACCGACTGTCTCATCGACGCCAAGCCCATCGACGGGGAGTTCCGCGTCGTGCGCCCCGACGGCACGGTGCGGACCGTCCACATGATGGGCGAGCCCGTGCTCGATCCCGACGGCAGCACCGCCTCGATGTGGGCCGTGCTGCGTGACGTCAGCGAACTGCGCCGCAGCCAGCGGGTGGTGGGCGAGACCCGCGAGTCCCTCCGGCTCCAGCGGCAGGTCGCGCGGACCGAACACCGGCTCGCCCTCGAACTCCAGGAGGCCGTGGTGCCGCCCTGGCGCGGCTCCCTGCGTTTCCCGCGCAGCGGACCCGGGGCACTGGACGTGGCGGCCCACTATCTCCCGTCGTCCACCGGCGCGCCGATCGGCGGCAATTGGTACGACGCCCTCGAACTCCCCGGCAGGGAGACGCTGTTGAGCGTCGGCGATCTCACCGGCCACGGAGTCACCGTGACCTCGGGCATGGCGATGCTGCTCGGCGCCTTGCGCGGTATGGCGGTGGCGGGCACCCAGCCGGGTCAACTCCTCTCCTGGCTCAATCAGTTGATCGACTCCACCGTCCAGCCCGCCCTCGGCAGCGCCGTCTGCTGCCGCTACGTCCCCGCGACCCGCACCCTCACCTGGGCACAGGCAGGCCACCCCGCCCCGCTGCTGTACCGCGACGGGACGGGGCGTGCGCTGACCGCACCGGACGGCGTCCTGCTCGGAGCCACCTCCGGCGCCGTCTACGGGCAGGCCGAGGAGAGCCTCCGCGTGGGCGACCTGCTGCTCCTGCACACCGAGGGCCTGATCCCCCGGCACGCGGATGCTCCCCACCCGGACGAGGCCGGGGACGCGGGAAGGACGGCGGCCGTCCGGAAGCTGCTCGACCTGGCCCCACGCTTCGGCGAGGCCCGTACGGCACAGGACTGTATTCGGGTGATCGTCGAGGAGTTCGGCGGAGCCGAGCGCGAGGACGACGCCTGCGTGCTCATCGCCCGGATCGGATCCTGACACCCGCGGGACCGAATGCCGACACCCCCGGGACCGGCTCCTGGCAGCCCGGATCGGATGCTGACGGCCCGGACGGGATCCTGACGTCGGTGCCCGCTGTCAGACGCGTGTGCTGTCACCGCGCCTGGGCTTGAGCGAACCCTTCGGCAGCGCGAGTTTGATCTCCTCACGCAGATCGCTGATCTTCGGATAGCTGGAGTACTGCCCGGTGAGCCGGTACATCTCGCGCAGCCGGTCCCAGGTGCGATGGGAGGAGTTGGACCCCATCGACGTCAGAGCCAGTCGCGCGTAGCGGTCGGCCTGTTCGGGATCGTCGGCGATGAAGCAGGCCGACGCGAGCGAGATGTGGTCGAAGATCTTCGACCGGTCCCGCCCCGACTCCCGCAGCTTCAGGGCCTCCTTGGCGTGACGCTGCGCCGTCGCCGCTGCGGCCGGCTCGTGCTCGGCCAGGGTGCGGTAGGCGAGCGCCTGCATCCCGTGCATGTCGGCCTCGTCGAACAACTGCATCCAGCTGGGCGGCGGTACGTCACCGCGGTCGGAGACGAACAGGTCCTCCGCGATCCCCAGGGTGCGCCGCATGGCCTGGCCCTTGCCCATGGACGCCTGCGCCCAGGCCTCGATGGTGTGCAGCATCGCCCGTGTCCGGGGCAGCACCTCGTCACCCGAACCGGACTTGGCGAGCTTCATGAGGTCGAGCGCGTCGTCGGGCCGGCCCAGATGCACCATCTGACGGGCCGCCCGGGAGAGCGCCTCCCCCGCGCGGGGCCGGTCGCCGCCCTCCCGAGCGGCATGGGCGGCGATGACGAAGTACTTCTGCGCCGTGGGCTCCAGGCCGACGTCGTGCGACATCCAGCCCGCGAGGACGGCGAGGTTGGCGGCGACGCCCCACAGGCGCCGCTGGAGATGGTCGGGGTGCCGGTAGGAGAGCATGCCTCCCACTTCGTTGAGCTGGCCCACCACGGCCTTGCGTTGCAGCCCGCCACCGCGAGCCGCGTCCCAGGCCCGGAACACCTCGACGGAGCGCTCCAGTTCCTCGATCTCCTGCGACCCGATGGGGGCGGCCTCGTAGCGGTCGAACCCGGCGGAGTCGGCGTGCAGGGGGTCTTGGAACTGCGGAGCGTCGGCCGTCAGGGCCGGATCGGTGTGCAGCCAGTCGTGCATGGCAGTGCTGAGTGCGGATCCCGCGGCGAGCGCGGCACCCGCGCCCACCAAGCCGCGTCGGTTGAGCATGAGGTCCATTCCCGTGAATTCGGTGAGGACCGCGGCAGTCCGCTCGGGCGCCCACGGCACTCCGTCGGGATGTTCCACACTCCCGGCGGCGCCTTGCCGTTTCCCCGCGCGCCCGTGCCTGACCAGACCGAGGTCCTCGATGGTCACGACACGGCCGAGACGCTCGGTGAACAGAGCCGCCAGCACTCGCGGCACCGGATCGCGCGGGATCTCTCCCATGTCGATCCACCGCCGCACCCGCGAGGTGTCGGTCGCCAGCTGCGGGTGGCCCATGGCCCCCGCCTGCCGGTTGACCAGCCTCGCGAGTTCACCCTTGGACCAGCCGGCCAGGCCGAACAGGTCCGACAGACGAGTGTTGGGTTGTCCGTTCACGTCAAGCCCCCAGGTTCTCGGCTGATTTCGACAGTAACCGCCTGTCAGTTGCTGAGCGACTATTCGCCAGGGTTCGCCAGGGTGCGCCAGATGGTGTGCCAGTGGACGTCGGGTGTCAGGTAGGAACGCGCCACCCCGACCCGGTTGCCAGGGACATTCCCCAGGATGAACCAGGCGGCCGGGGCGGGCAGCGCGGCAACTCGCAGGCACACGAAGGGATCTGTTTCGCCCATGTACACAGCATCGTCCTCCGTGTCCGCTCCGCCCCGGTCGTTGCACCCCCGCCCGGTGGGCAGCGGCCCTTACCTCGACCCCTCGCGTCAGGCGGCCCCCGTGCTCGGCGCGGGCCGGACGCGGCGCGTGCCGGGGCTCGGCACCCAACCGCTCAGCGGGAGACTCGACTTGTCCGGCCCCCAGGGCGCCCAGCTGCGCACGGCGATCGCGTCGGTGCACCGGATCTGCCCGGAGTTCGCTCCGGTCCAGGTGCTGCGCCGCAGCGGACGCTCCGTGCTCCTCGTCGGCACGACGGGACGCAACACGGCGGTCGCCAAGTGTTTACTGGACCCCTCCCCGGTCTGGGCCGAGCGGATCCGGCACGAAATAGCTGCATACCGTCTGTTCGTCCGGCACCGCCCGCCTGTGCGGGTGCCCCGGCTGATCGCGGCGGACCCGGACAACTGCACCCTGGTGATCGAGCGCATGCCGGGCCGTGTGGCCGCGCTCCAGCGCCATCCCCTGGAGGCCCCGCCCCGCGCGGACATCCGCGCGGCGCTGAGCGCCATCTGCCGGCTCAACGCGTGGCGGCCGCCGGCCGGGACGTTCAACGCCCCGCTGGACTACGCGGAACGGATCTCGCGCTTCCACGAGCTGGGCCTGCTCACCGACCGGGACATGGGCGACCTCCAGAAGCTGGTGCACGGCATCGCCACGACCTCCGGCCGCCAGGGCATGGGCCAGTTCTGCCACGGCGACGCCCTCCTGTCGAACATCCTTCTCTCACCGGCCGGTCCAGTGCTGGTGGACTGGGAGCACGCGGGCTGGTATCTGCCGGGGTACGACCTGGCGACGCTGTGGGCGGTCCTCGGCGACGCTCCCGTGGCACGCCGTCAGATCAGCCAGCTCGCGCAGTCGGCGGGACCGGCGGCACGGGACGCCTTCCTGGTGAACCTGATGATCGTCCTCACCCGGGAGATCCGTACGTACGAGATGGCCGTGCAGCGGTCCCTGCACGAGGCGGCCCCGTCACCGGCGGGTCCGGCGCACCCGGGCGCCGCGCCGTCGGGCGAGGAGCAGCGCCTGCTGCTGCGGCGGCTGCACGACGACTGCCAGCTGGCCCGGCGGGCCGTACGCGCGGCGGTCGGGACGCGCTGAAGGGGGACGGAGGTCCGCGGAGCCGCCGGCACACCGGCACACCGGCGCACCGCGGACCTCCCTCGTGCACGACCCGCCGTTCGGGGCATTGGTCCACGCCACTGACGCCCCGCAGGCCGGGAGGCCGCCGCCACGAAACCCCCTCACCCCACGCTGACATGGGAAATCGCCTCCTCCTGCGCATGATTGACGGATCGTCGGAGAGCCGGTAGCACTGACGCGTTCGGCTCTCGCACGCCCCACCGCGCCCGACCGTCCCAGGAGGCTGTTTTGCACCGGTCCGCCACCGACCCCAAGGGCTCCAGCACCAGGCACAGACGCGCGCGCAGATCCGCAGGAGCCGTCGCCTCGGCGGCGCTGCTGCTGCCACTGCTCGGCGCGGCCCCTTCCAGCTCGGCCGAGGAGGCGCCCGCGACCACGTTGCAGCGGGCGTTCGCCTCCGCGTCCGCCGAGTACCACGTTCCGCAGAGCGTCCTGCTCGCCGTGTCCTATCTCCAGTCCCGCTGGGACACGCACGCCGGCGCCCCGAGCGTCACCGGCGGCTACGGCCCCATGCACCTGACCGACGCCCGCACCGCGATCGCCGCGAGCCCGCATCACAGCGACGGCACGGAGGACGCCCGCGGCGACAGCTCGCGCGGCGCGCTCCTGCCCGACACGCGGGTGCCCACGGACTCCCGGCTCCCGGCCCGGCTCAAGACCCTGACGAAGGCCGCGGGCCTCACCGGCCTGCCGGCGGAGCGGCTGCGCACCGACGCGGCGGCGAACGTCGCGGGCGGCGCGGCGCTGCTGGCCGCAGCGCAGCGGGACCTCGGCGAGCCGCTGAGCGAGGACCCATCCGACTGGTACGCGGCGGTGGGACGTTTCTCCGGGGCCGACGACAGCGCCACCGCGGCGGCCTACGCCGACGACGCGTACGCCGTGATGCGCTCCGGCGAGCGGCGCACCACGGACGCGGGGCAGCGGGTGACGCTCACCGCCAGGCCCGGGCTCAGCCCCGACACCGCCCAGCTGCGCCACGCGGGGCTGCGGACGGTCTCCGCCGACGGCACCGAGTGCCCGCGGTCCGTGTCCTGCGAGTGGATCCCGGCCCCGTACGCGGAGTTCGGCGAGGGCGACTACGGCAACCACGACCTGGGCGACCGGCCCGCGTCGCAGAGCATCAAGTACATCGTCATCCATGACACGGAAGGCACCTGGGACGGTGTGCTGAACCTCGTCCAGGACCCGACCTATGTGTCGTGGAACTACACCCTGCGCTCGACCGACGGGCACATCGCCCAGCACGTGAAGGCCAAGGACGTGGCCTGGCACGCGGGCAACTGGTACATCAACGCCAAGTCGATCGGCCTGGAGCACGAGGGTTTCCTCACCGCGCCCGACACCTGGTACACCGAGGAGATGTACCGCGCCTCCGCGCGTCTGGTGCGCTACCTCGCCCGGAAGTACGACATCCCGCTGGACCGCCAGCACATCCTCGGGCACGACAACGTACCGGGCCCGACGACCTCCACCATCCCGGGCATGCACACGGACCCGGGCCCGTACTGGGACTGGCAGCACTACTTCACCCTGCTCGGGCACCCCTTCCACCGCACGTCGGGCAAGGGCGGCGACCTGGTGACCGTCCTGCCCGACTACGACGAGAACCAGCCGCTGTACACGGGCTGCGTCACCGCGGGCCAGCCCTGCGCCGCGCACGGCTCCAGCGAGGTGCGCCTCTACTCCCAGCCCGACGAGAGCTCGCCGCTGATCCAGGACATCGGTCTGTACCCCAAGGGCGACGCCTCGACGACCGGCGTGAACGACGTCGCCTCGCGTGTCTCCACCGGTCAGCGGTACGCGCTCGCCGGCCGGGACGGCGACTGGACGGCGATCTGGTACCTGGGCCAGAAGGCCTGGTTCAAGAACCCGCGCAAGCAGCCGACCGCGGTGCGGGCGTCGGGTCCCGCCGTGACACCCAAGGAGGGTCTGGCGGAGATCCCGGTCTACGGCAGGGCGTACCCGGAGAAGGAGGCGTACCCGGCGGGCGTGCCCGCCCAGGCCGTCTCGCCCCTGCCCTACAAGATTCTCGCGGGCCAGCGCTACGCGGCCGGTGACGAGGTGCCCGGCGAGTACTTCTACTCGCCGACGTTCGACACGACGTCGCACCGGGTCGTGATCGGTACGGACATGTACTACGAGATCCAGTTCGGGCACCGGGTGGAGTTCGTACGGGCCGCGGACGTGGACCTGGTTCCGTAGTCCGGCCGGAGGTTCGGCGCCGGGTCCCAGCGGGGCGGATCCGGCGTCCGGACCGCCGAAGGCAATGACACCGGCAACCGACCAGGGAAAGGGCCACGGAGAACAGGTTCGGCCGCGCTCGTGACAGTTAACGACATGTAACCGCGCGCCTGCTCTCCGTGCGCTCTGATGGGCCGTTCACGGAACACGGCACACCCTGGGGCAGGCATGGGCAACTTCGTCAACGAGACTTCAACGCGGTCGGCCGGTGCGGCGGCCCCCCGCGGGTGCGCGTGCGGTGGCGAACCGCGCAACGACCCGCCGACGGGGGCCGAGGAACGGTTTCGGGGTCTGCTGGAGGCCGCGCCCGACGCCATGGTGATCGTCGACGACACCGGAACCATCAGACTCGTCAACGCCCAGACCGAGGCCCTCTTCGGGTACACCCGCGAGGAGCTGCTGGGCCGCCCCGTGGAACTCCTGGTCCCGGCCCGCTTCCGGGCCCACCACACCTTCCACCGCGACGGGTACGCCAACAACCGCCAGGTACGCCCGATGGGCGCGGAACTGGAACTCCACGGGCTGCGCAAGGACGGCACCGAGTTCCCGGTCGAGATCAGCCTCAGTCCGCTGGAGACCGCCGACGGGCTCCTGGTCTCCGCCGCCGTCCGGGACGTCAGCGACCGCAAGGCCGCTGAGGAAAGGTTTCGGGGTCTGCTGGAGGCCGCGCCCGACGCCATGGTCATCGTCGACGACACCGGAACGATCAGACTCGTCAACGCCCAGACCGAGGCCCTCTTCGGCTACCGGCGCGAGGAACTGCTGGGTCACCCCGTCGAACTCCTCGTGCCCGGCCGCTTCCGCGCCCAGCACCACCTCCACCGCAAGGGCTACTCGGACAACCGCCAGGTACGCCCGATGGGCGCCGGACTCGAACTCCACGGGCTGCGCAAGAACGGCACCGAGTTCCCCGTCGAGATCAGCCTCAGCCCGCTGGAGACCACCGACGGACTCCTGGTCTCCGCCGCCGTCCGCGACGTCAGCGAGCGCAGGCGCGCCGAGGCCCGGATCAACGAACTGGCCGGACTCGTCGAGTCCTCGCAGGACGCGATCCTCGCCAAGACCCTGGACGGTCACATCACCTACTGGAACGCGGCGGCGCAGCGGCTGTACGGCTACTCGCGGTCGGAGGTCATGGGCAGGCACGTGTCCCTGCTCGCGACCACCGAGCGGCGCGGCGAGATCGACACGCTCCTCGACCGGCTGCGCAGCGGTGAGAAGGTCGAGCACTTCGAGACCCTGCGGCTGACCCGCTCCGGTGCCCTGCTGGACGTGGACATCACGCTGTGGCCCACGCGTGACTCCGACGGCACGGTGATCGGCGCGTGCGCGATCGTCCGGGACATCAGCGACCGCAAGAAGGCCGAGGCGGAGCTGACGTTCCTGTACGAGCAGCAGCGGCACATCGCGCTCACGCTCCAGCGCAGTCTCATGGGCACCCCGCCCGCCATCCCCGGCCTGACGACCGCGAGCCGCTACCGGCCCGCCACGCAGGGAGCGGGCGTGGGAGGGGACTGGTTCGACCTGATCCCGCTGGGCGCGGGGCGGGTCGGGGTGCTGATCGGCGATGTGATGGGCCGCGGTCTGGAGGCCGCCGCCGTGATGGGCCAGCTGCGGTCGGCCGCGCACGCGCTGGCCAAGACCGGTATGCAGCCCCGGCAGTTGATGCAGGCCCTGGAGGCGGTGGTCGGCGATCTGGATGTGCCCGACCAGCTCGTGACCTGCTGCTATCTGGTCATCTCCGCGGACGCGGGCGAGGTGACGCTCTGCTCGGCCGGGCATCTGCCGACCCTGGTGGCGACGCCGGGTGCCGGCGCCCGGCCGCTGCCCGCGCCGGTGAACGCGCCGCTCGGTGTCGGCGGCATCCTCTACGAGCAGGCGACCTCGGTGATCCCGCCCGGGGCGACGCTCGTCCTGTACACCGACGGTCTCGTCGAGACGCCCGGCAGCGACATCGAGGACCAGCTCGCCGCGCTCACCACGACCCTCGGCGACCTGTTCACCGTCGCGCCCGATCTGGAGGACGCCTCCGACCATGTGCTGTCCGCCCTGCTGCCGGACTGCGACGGACACAACGACGACGTCACGCTGCTGCTCATCCGGCTCCCCGAAGGGCCCCTGGCCACGCTCAGCACCGATCTGCCCGCGGTGCCGGAATCGGTGCCCGAGGGCCGCGCCTTCCTCGGCAAGGCACTGACGGCCTGGGACTGCCTTCCCGCGGGCGACGACGCCCGGCTCCTGCTGTCGGAGATCCTCACCAACTCCGTGCAGCACGGCCAGGGACCCATCGGCCTGCATCTGTGCCGTACCGCGACCGATCTGACCGTGGAGGTCAGCGACCGCAGCCCGCATCTGCCGCAGCCCAGGACGGCGACCGAGGAGGAGGAGTCGGGACGCGGCCTGATCCTGGTCCGTGCCCTCGCCGACAACTGGGGCGTTCGCCCGACGGACGCGGGCAAGACCACCTGGTTCACCCTCAAGCTGTGACGTCAGGCGGGGAGTTCGGCCTCAGCCCTGCTGGAAGAGTTCCGCGGGCAGGGGCTTCAGGAGCGCGTACAGGTCGTCCGTGATCGGGCGGTCCCAGGCGGCGATGGTCACCAGGACGTTGTCGCTGCGGTCGAACTGCACGCAGGAGATACGGGTCTCGGAGAGCTTGAGCCGGCGCACGATCAGAAGGTTGTCGCCCTGCATCACCGGCATGTCCTCGGTCCCGGTGACGGTCACCTCCTCGTTGTTCTCCAGCGCGATGAGCAGCTGGGCCACCTCGAAGGGGACCTCGTTCTCGGCGACGTCCCGGGCCTGGGAGCCCTCGGGCAGATTGCCGATGATCATCGCGGGACCGCGGCCGCCGAACAGGTCGTAGCGCAGGAAGACGCCCTGGCAGCTGCCGTCGGGGGCGGGCAGCAGGCCCGCGCCGAGATTGCCGGGCCAGTCGCCCGGATCCATGGCCAGAACATCGAAGTCGGGCCCGGCGGGCGTGGCGCTGCGGCGGCGGAGGAAGGACATGCCGCAATGGTACGTGCACGGGCGCGTGGCGGGCCCCACGGGAGCCGGGCGCAGCGGGCCCGCCGGCGCTGCGCGGACGGGTCCCGCGAGCACCGGGCGTACGGCTCGCCCGAGCCGTGTGCGCACGGGTCACGCGGGCACCTTGCGTACCGGTCCCGCGAGCCCCGTCCGCCCGGGTCCGCCGGGCGGGCCGCCGGTGTCAGGAGATGGCCTGGTCCCCCAGTGCCGCCTCGAGTCCTCTGCGGTCGGTGCCGACCTTGCGGTAGACCGCGGACAGGAGCCGGGCGACGGTGTGCTCGTCGACGTGCAGTTCCTGGGCGATCTGGGCCGGGGTCCGGTCCCGGACGGTGAGCGCGGCGGCGGTGCGCTCACGGGCCGTGAGCGTGTCCGTCTCGGTGCTGTGCAGCCGGCGCGGCCGCAGTCCCGCCGAGGCCAGCTCCTCGCGGGCGTCCTCGATCAGTCCGTCGGCACCGCACTGGACCGCCGCGTCAAGACCGCGGTACAGGTGCTCGGCGGCCTCCCGGGGGCGTCCGGCGCGGCGCAGTTCGGTGCCCAGGGCGACGAGGGAGCACGCCAGTTCGTAGGCGGCCGGGGAGCGCTCCAGATGGCCGACGGACTCCTCCAGGAGCGGGACGCGGTCCGGCGCGGGCGAGACCTCGGCGGCGACGCGCAGGGCCTGGCCGATGGTGGAGGGAGCGCCGTACTGGCGGGCGCGGTTCACCGCCTCGTGCGCGGTGGCGGCCGCCCGTTCCGGGGCGTCGTGGCTCTCGGCGCGGGCGAGATGGAGCTGCCAGGGGCACCAGGCCGGGTTGCGCATGCCGCGCGGGTCGAGGCGGCGGCCCGCGGACGTGAGCTCGGCGGCGGCTTCCTTGGTGAGTCCGCGGGCGAGCAGGAGTTCGCCGTACACGGTCTGGGCGTCGGGGAAAGTGACGGCCGCCGAGAACGGCGCGTGGAAGGCGTAGGCCTCGCCGGTGCGCGCGGCCTCCTCGACCTGGCCGCGGGCGAGCAGCACCTGGATGAGGGTGCCCACCGCGTACCAGTGGACGGGTGTGCCGGGCCCGACGCGTTCGGCGAGCCTGAGTCCGGCGCGGACGAAGTCCTCGGCCTCGGCGAGGCGGCCGCGGCGGAAGCGGACGTAGCCGAGGATCGTGTAGCCGAAGGAGAGGTGGGCGCCGTGCCAGCCCTGGGACTCGAAGTCGGCGATCCCGGTGGCGAAGAGTTCTTCGGTGCGGCCGGGCCGGTCGGCGTACATGAAGGTCATGGCGACCAGGACCGGGACCTCGAAGCCGCGGTCGGCCTCGGCCCAGCCGAGGCCGCCTGCCAGGGCGCGCTCGGCGTGGTGGAGGGCGACGGGGGCGGGTTCGCCGCGCAGGGTGGCGTCCCAGGCGCGCAGTCCGATGACGTAGCGCTCGGTGAGGTCGTGTCCGGTGAGCCGGTCGGCGAGGCGGGCGAGGCGCCGGGAGCGGGCGGGCGAGTCGGGCTCGTCGGCGCGGAAGGCGTCCCACATGAACTGCTCGGACTGCATGCGCAGCCGTACCCGGGCGTCGCCGGTGACCGGGATCTCGCGGGCGAGGGTCTCGGAGGCCTCGGCGAGGCGGTCGCTGTGCGCGAGCACCTGGGAGAGGCGGTAGACGATGTTGTGGCGCAGCTCGGGGTCGGTGATCGGTTCCTCTAGGGCGGCACGCAGGTGGTTGACCGTCGTTCCGGGCTCGGTGAGCAGGGACGCGCAGCCCAGTTCGTACAGGACGGCGGCGCGGTCCTGGAAGGGCGGCGGTTCGCGCAGGGCGCGGGCGAGGTAGCTGCGGGCGGCGTCGGGGGCTCCGGCGCGCTGGGTCTCGCGGGCCGCGGCGCGCAGCTGCTGGACGATCCAGGTGTCGCCGTCCGGGTGGGTCTCCATGAGGTGGCGGGCGGCGGCGGCCGGGCCGAGGCCTTCGTCGATCACGCACCAGGCGGCCTGGCCGTGCAGGGCGACGCGGACGCTGCCGGGGATGTCACGGTAGACGGCGGTGGCGATCAGCGGGTGGACGAATTCGAGGGGGTCGGCGCCGGTCAGGATGCGGGCGGTGCGCAGGGCGTCCGCGGCGTCGGCCGCCTCCTCGGAGCCGAGCCCGGCCACGGCCGCGGCGAGACCGGGGCGGATCTCGGTGCCGAGCACGGCGCAGGCCCAGGCGAAGCGGACGGTCGCGGTGCCCAGGCGTTCGAGGCGGGCGACGATGCCGCTGCCCTTGACGGCGGCGGCGAGGTCGCGCAGGAGGTGCGCTCCGTCCTCGGTCGGGGTCAGGCCGCGGTCGAGGACCTTGGCGGTCAGCTCGACGGCTTCGAAGGGGTTGCCCGCGGTGACCGCCCAGCACTCGCGGCAGAACGCGTCGTCGGCCTGGGTGCCGAGGTCCTCCCTGACGAGCCGGGCGACGGCCGCTGCGCTGAGCGGTTCGAGGCCGATGGGACGTTGTCCCGCGCGACCGGGCAGGCCCCTGAACGCCTCGGCGTGTTCGGGCAGTTCGTCCGGGCGGTAGGCGACGACGAGCAGCAGCGGGAGTTGCTCGGCGCGGGGCGCGAACGCGGCGAGCCAGCTGAGTGATTCGGCGTCGGCCCAGTGGGCGTCGTCCAGGAGGAGCACCATGGGGGCGCGCTGCACGGCGAGGTGGGTGAGCACCCAGTCGAGTCCGGCGCGCAGGCCCTGCTGATCGGGCGGGGCGCCCTCGGACGGGGCGCAGAGACCGAGCGCGGGGCCGACGATGGCGTACCAACTGCCCAGTGAGGCGCGGAGTTCGGCTTCGGAGAATCCGGCGAGCTGCGGCTGGAGGAGCTGCCGGGCGACGTGGAAGGCGACGCGCTGCTCCTGTTCGCCGCCGCGCGCGCTCAGTACGGTGCAGCCCTTGGCGGTGGAGCGCCGGCGGACCTCGCCGAGGAGGGTGGTCTTGCCGATGCCGGCGCGTCCGGCGAAGGCGAGGAGCGCGCCGCGGGATCGGCCCGGCGGCTCGCCCGGTTCCCGGCGCAGGCCGACCAGGTCGCTCAACGCCTCGTCGGCGGCGGAGAGTTCGCTCTCGCGCTCGAAGAGCGTCCGACGGCTGCGAAGGCTGCGTTGCCCCATGACCACCCCCTGCCACGATGGCGCGTCCGCGCGGGGAGCGGATGCGCACCGTGACCTACAGGCACCTCAGCGTACGCCCCGATCATCCACGGGGCAGCCCGTTCGCGCGCTCCTGCTGGGAACCTCCTCGGCGGCGGGGCCGCGGGAGGGCCGGACGGCGGGCGGCCTCCGGGCGCGGGGGCCGGGCCGCCGCCCCTCCGTGCTCCGGGGGGCGGGGCGGGCCCGGCGGTCGTGGGTCAGGTCAGGTCGAACTCCCCTTCGCGGGCCCCCGATACGAACGCCCCCCACTCCGCGGGCGTGAAGATGAGGGAAGGGCTCTGCGGGCGGCCACTGTTGCGCATCGCGATGAAGCCCTCGACAAAGGCGATCTCGACATCTCCCCGCCCGCGGCTGCTGGACTGCCAGTCGGCGTTGCTGAGGTCCAGCTCCGGCTTGTCCCAGCCCGCGAGCGGGTGTTGCTCGATGGTGCTCTCGGCCACGTCCGTGCTCCTCCCGGTTCGTCGTCCGCGGCCAGCCTAGCGATCGGTCCGTGCCGCGCACAGGCCACGTGAGGGGGACGGTTTCAGGAGCTGGGCGGTGCGGCGCCGACGAGCCACATCGAGAAGAACTGGGACCCGCCGCCGTAGGCGTGGCCCAGCACCCTGCGGGCCCCGTCGACCTGGTGTTCTCCGGCCTGGCCGCGTACCTGGAGGGCCGCTTCGGCGAAGCGGATCATGCCGGAGGCGCCGATCGGATTGGTGGAGAGGACTCCGCCCGACATGTTGACGGGCAGGTCGCCCTCCAGTTCGGTCACGCCCGACTCGGTGAGCTTCCATCCCTCGCCCTCGTCGGCGAAGCCGAGGTTCTCCAGCCACATGGGTTCGTACCAGGAGAACGGCACGTACATCTCGACGGCGTCGATGTCACGGCGGGGGTCGGCGATGCCCGCCTGGCGGTACACGTCGGCCGCGCAGTCCTTTCCGGCCTGCGGGGAGACGAAGTCCTTGCCGGCGAAGAGGGTCGGTTCGCTGCGCATCGCGCCGCCGTGCATCCAGGCGGGCGGGCGCGGTGAACGGGCGGCTCCCGCGCGGTCGGTGAGGATCATCGCGCAGGCCCCGTCGGAGGAGGGGCAGGTCTCGGAGTAGCGGATCGGGTCCCAGAGCATGGGCGAGGCCTGGACCTTCTCCAGGGTGATGTCGTGCTCGTGGAGGTGGGCGTAGGGGTTCTTCAGGGCGTTGCGGCGGTCCTTGTAGGCGACGAGGGAGCCGACGGTGTCGGGCGCGCCGGTGCGCCGCATGTAGGCGCGGACGTGCGGGGCGAAGAATCCGCCGGCGCCGGCGAGCAGCGGCTGCTGGAACGGGATGGGCAGCGAAAGGCCCCACATGGCGTTGGATTCGGACTGTTTTTCGAAGGCGAGGGTGAGGACCGTGCCGTGGACGCGGCCGGCGACGAGGTTGGCGGCGACGAGGGCGGTGGATCCGCCGACGGAGCCCGCCGTGTGCACCCGGAGCATCGGTTTTCCGGTCGCGCCGAGGGCGTCGGCCAGGTAGAGCTCGGGCATCATGACGCCCTCGAAGAAGTCGGGCGCCTTGCCGATGACGACGGCGTCGATGTCGGCCCAGGTCAGCTCGGCGTCCGCCAGTGCGCGTTGGGCGGCCTCGCGGACGAGTCCCGCGATGGACACGTCCCGGCGGGCCGCGACGTGCTTGGTCTGGCCGATGCCTACGACGGCCACGGGCTCCTTGCTCATCGGGTGTCCCCTTCGAGTACGGCGACCAGGTTCTGCTGGAGGCAGGGGCCGGAGGTGGCGTGGGCGAGCGCCCGGTCGGACTCCCCGCGGTGGATGCGCGCGGCGGCCTCGCCGATGCGGACGAGTCCCGCCGCCATGATCGGGTTGGCGGCGAGGGCACCTCCCGAGGGGTTGACGCGCACGCTGTCGTCCAGCCGCAGGGCCTTGCGCAGGACGACCTCCTGGGAGGTGAACGGCGCGTGCAACTCGGCCGTGTCGACAGGCCGTTCGAAGGCGCCGGCTCGTTCGGCGGCCAGCCGGGCGGACGGTGAGTCGGTCAGGTCGCGCACGCCGAGGGAGTGGGCCTCGACGCGGTGGTCGATGCCCCGGATCCAGGCGGGCCGCTCGCACAGTTCACGGGCCCGGTCCCCGGCGGCGAGGATCACGGCGGCGGCGCCGTCGCCGATGGGCGGGCAGTCGCCGGTGCGCAGCGGCCGTACGAGGTAGTCGCCCTGGGGCACCGAACCGCGCAGCTGGGCGTGGGAGTTGGCGGTGGCCGAGGCGCGGCTGCGGGTGGCGACGGCGGCGAGTTCCGTTTCGTCGGTCTCGCCCGCGTCGATGAGCGCCCGTGCCTGGAGCGCCGCGAGGGCGACCGGGTCGGGCCACAGGGGCGCCAGGTAGTACGGGTCCAACTGCCGGGTCAGGACGTCGCGTACGGAGCCGGGCGAGGACTTGCCGTAGGAGTAGACGAGCGCGGTGTCGGCGTCCCCGGTCAGCAGTTTGGTCCAGGCCTCGTACAGGGCCCAGGCGCCGTCCATCTCGACGTGCGACTCGGAGATCGGCGGCCAGGCGCCGACGCCGTCGAGCGCCATGGTGAAGGAGAAGGCACGGCCCGCCAGGTAGTCGCTGGAGCCGGAGCAGGTGAAGCCGATGTCACCGGCCCGCAGGCCCGTCCGGTCGAGGACCTCGTGCAGGACGGGGAGGAGCATCTCCACCTCGGAGTGCTCGTCGGAGGTGCGCCGGTGGTCGCTCTGCGCGAAGGCGACGACGGCGATGTCCCTGATGGGCTCCATCTACAGCATCTCCTTGTACGTCTCGTAGTCCGCGTCCGGTTCTCCGGTGGGCCGGTAGTGGTCGGGGTGGCGGCCGCCCTCGGTCCACACGGGCTCCACGCGCAGACCCATGCGGACCTCGTCGTAGGGGATGCCGCCGATCCGTCCGTGCAGCGCGAGCCCGGCGCCGTCGAGGGCGATGTGCGCGTAGACGTAAGGGACTTCGATGTCGAGGTTCTTGGCCTTGATGTTGACGATGCAGTACGTGGTGACGGTGCCGCGGGGGCCGACCTCGACCTGCTCGGACGTGGCCACCCCGCAGGTGGGGCAGGCGCCCTTGGGCGGCACGTAGACCTTGTGACAGGAGGGACAGCGTTCGCCCACGGTCCGGTGCTCGGCGAGGCCCGCGATGTAGGCGGCCTGGGCGCGGCCTGGTGAGTAGACGTAGTCGAGCCGTGCGGGGGCGACGATCCCGGTCACCATGTCCTCGAACCGGCCGTCGTGGCCCCCGGGTTCGGCAGCCGGGCCGTCGTACGGCTCGAAGCAGGCGATGTCGGTGATCGCGCCGGAGCGCTCGGCGGCCCAGCGGACGCGGACGCGCATGCCGGTGCGCACGGCGTCGGGGCCCGGTGCGTCGAGGGCGTGCAGCAGGGCGGTGTCGGCGCCGTCGAGCCTGACCAGGACCCAGGCGAAGGGCGTGGCGAGGGGCTGGCCGCGGCGGGGGTCGTGGTTCCAGGCCCAGGTGGTGACGGTGCCGGTGGGGGCGACCTCGACGAGGTCGGACAGCTCCTCGGCGGTGACGGGGTCGTACTCGACGGGCGGGACGAGGGTGCGTCCGTCGGCGGTCCGTACGCCGAGGACGACCTGTTCGCGCAGGCCGGTGAGGAAGGCGCTCTGCACGGGCCCGAGCGAGCGGGTGAAGGGGAACTCGACGACGAGGGGGGCCTTGAGGACTTCGGGCATCCCGGATCTCTCCTTCCAACGGCCGGACGTGCCGTGTCCGAGGGGCGGACAGGACGCGTCCGGGGCCGGGCTTGCGGGTCAGGCCCGCCGGTAGACGGGCGGGCGCTTCTCGGCGAAGGCCCGGGAGCCTTCCTTGGCGTCGGCGGTGTCGAACACCGGCCAGCCGCGGCGGAGTTCGGCGGCGAGGCCGTCGGTCTCGGCGAGTTCGGCGGTCTCGTACACGGACGCCTTGACGGCCTCGACGGCGAGCGGACCACAGGCGTTGATCTGCTCGGCGACGGCGAGCGCCTTCTCCAGCGCCGTGCCGTCGGGCACCACATGACCGATCAGCCCGATCGCGGCGGCCTCCTGGGCGGTGTACGGGCGTCCCGTGAGCAGCATTTCGAGGGCGTGGGTGCGCGGGATCTGGCGCTGGAGCCGGACCGTCGAGCCGCCGATCGGGAAGAGTCCGCGTCTGACCTCGAAGAGCCCGAAGGTGGCGGAGGATCCCGCGACCCGGATGTCGGTGCCCTGGAGGATCTCGGTGCCGCCCGCGACGCAGTACCCCTCGACGGCGGCGATCACCGGCTTGCGCGGGCGGTGGTGGCGCAGCATGGCCTTCCAGTGCAGATCGGGGTCGGCCTTGAGCCGGTCCCGGTAATGCTCGCCCTCCATGCCCCTGCCCGCCAGCGCCTTGAGGTCCATCCCGGCACAGAAGGCACCGCCGGCGCCGGTGAGCACGATCGAGCGGATCGCGTCGTCCGCGTCGGCCTCGACCCAGCCGTCGTACAGGCCGACCAGCATCGGCAGCGAGAGCGCGTTCCTGGCCTCGGGCCTGTTGAGCGTGAGCACCAGTGTGGCGCCTTCGCGTTGCACGGTGAGGTGTTCGGTCCCACCCATGGGCGTCCTCCCGTCTCGGATGCGAGAACAGGTTGCAGGAGGCGTCCTGCCAGTACAAGGGTTTTCTGACAGGCAGTCAGATTTCTTCTGCCGGGACCCTTCCCACTTGGGTCGGGCTTTGCTCTGATGACCGTCGGGTCCGGGGCGGACACGCTCCGGGGACACACGGCCACGGACGTGCACGGTCAGGAGGAACGGTGGAGTACAACCTTGCCGACCTGTTCGAGTCGGTCGTCGACGTGGTCCCGGACCGCGAGGCCCTCGTGTACATCGACCACCCGGGTACGGGAGCGGAGCGCCGGCTGACGTACGCGCGGCTGGACGCGGCCGCGAACCGTCTC
Source organism: Streptomyces sp. f51 (assembly GCF_037940415.1). Taxonomy (NCBI): domain Bacteria; kingdom Bacillati; phylum Actinomycetota; class Actinomycetes; order Kitasatosporales; family Streptomycetaceae; genus Streptomyces; species Streptomyces sp. f51. The sequence goes on from NZ_CP149798.1 coordinate 404,060, forward strand.
GCGCACCATCTGATCGACAGCGGGATCCGCCCCGGCGAGCACCTCGGGCTCCATCTCTACAACGGCGTCGAGTACCTCCAGACCGTGCTGGCCTGCCTGAAGGCGCGGATCGTCCCCGTCAACGTCAACTACCGCTACGTGGAAGACGAGTTGGCCTATCTCTACCAGGACGCGGACCTGGTGGCCCTGGTGTTCGACGCGGAGTTCACCGGCCGGGTGGCAGCGGCACGGCCACGGGCGCCGCGGCTGCGGCATCTGGTCCGGGTGGGCGCCGCCGCGCCCGGAGCGGACCCGGTGGACGCCGTGGACTTCGGCGAGGCCGAGGCCGCCGGCTCGCCCCTGCGCGGGTTCGCTCCGCGCTCCGCGGACGACCAGTTCATCATCTACACCGGCGGCACGACCGGGATGCCCAAGGGCGTGATGTGGCGGCAGGAGGACCTCTTCTTCGCGGGTCTCGGCGGCGGAGCGCCCACCGGCGATCCGGTCACCGAGCCGCGGGAGCTGGCCGAGCGCGTCGCGGCGGGCGGCGCCGGGATCACCTTCTTCCCCACTCCCCCGCTGATGCACGGCACGTCGACGCTCACCGCCTTCATCGCCTTCAACTTCGGCCAACGCGTGCTGCTGCACCGCAAGTTCGCTCCCGAGGAGGTCCTGCGGACGATCGAGCGGGAGAAGGTGACCAGTGTGTCGCTGGTCGGCGACGCGATGCTGCGGCCCCTGATCGACGCGCTCTCCGGCCCCCTCAAGGGCACGGACTGTTCCGCCCTGTTCAGCGTGTCCTCGTCCGGCGCGATCATGTCGGACACCGTGCGCGAGCAGTTCCAGGCGCTCGTCCCGAACGTGATGCTCCTGAACAACTTCGGCTCCTCGGAGTCCGGCTTCAACGGCACCGCGACCGCCGACTCCGGACCCGAACGCGGCTTCCGGATCCGCGTCAACGCCCGTACGCAGGTGGTGGACCCGGTGACGTACGAGCCGGTCGCGGCCGGTGAGCCGGGACGGGTCGCGCAGCGCGGCCATGTGCCGCTCGGCTACTACAACGACCCGAAGAAGACCGCCGAGACGTTCTTCCGCAAGGGCGACGAGCGCTGGGTGCTCCTCGGCGACATGGCCACGGTCGACGAGGAGGGCATCGTCGTCGTGCTCGGCCGTGGCTCACAGTGCATCAACACCGGGGGTGAGAAGGTCTATCCCGAAGAGGTCGAACAGGCCCTGAAATCCCATCCGGACGTGTACGACGCCCTGGTGGCCGGGGTGCCCGACCCGAAGTGGGGCAGCCACGTGGCGGCCGTCGTCCAGCTCCGCGAGGGCGCGCCGCGGCCGTCCCTCGACGACATCCAGACCCACTGCCGCGGCCGCCTGGCCGGCTACAAGGTCCCGCGCCAGCTGGTGATCACGGACTCCGTCCAGCGGTCGCCGAGCGGCAAGGCCGACTACCGGTGGGCACGGGAGGTGGCGGTGGCGGCCGACCGGTAGGCGCCACCCGCGTCAACCCGGCGATTCCCGCGACGTACTCTGTGCGCGATCGGCCCCGCCTTGAACGTGAGGTGACGGCCGGACGTATGGGGAATGGCGGAAACAGCCTCCGTCGCACCAGCACCGGGTTACGCACGGAAGGACCTTCGGGTGTCGCACCACACGCATCCTCGTCAACTGCCGGATGCCGACGCGGGTCCTGACCCCGACGCCACGGCGGTGGACGGGACCCGCGAGGACTCCGGGACCGAGGATCGGATCGCGGCGCACGCGGGTCCCGCAGCGGAGGAGCGGACCGGGGAGGCGCCCGCCGACGCCGAGCACGGCGAGTCCGCCGACCCGCACCCCGCCGACGCCGAGGCCACGGCCTCGCACCCCACCGACGACGAACACGCCGTGACGCGCACCGGTTCCGACGACGAAGGCGCCGCTCCAGGCGATGAACTCACCGAAGCCGGCGCCGACACCGAGCCCACTCCCGAGGCCGCGGGCGACGACCCCACGGACCCCGCGTCCCGGCACGAGGACGAACCCGCCACCGCGACCACCCGCCCCGGGTGGTTCGGCTGGCGCCGGCGCTACCCCCGGGCCGCGGCTGCCGTCCGGGTGGGCACGACCGTCCTGGCCGGTGCGCTGGTGCTCACCGTGCTCCTCATACCGAACCGCCTCGACTGGATGTCCGTCCAGGCGTTCCTCCGCCTCCCCGTCGAGGCGGTCTTCCTCGCGGCCGTCCTGCTCGTCCTGCCGTCGAGGGCACGGCGGATCACCGCCGGGGTCCTCGGGGTGATCCTCGGCCTGTCCGCCATCCTGAAGTGCCTGGACATGGGCTTCCGCGAGACCCTGGCCCGGCCGTTCGACCTGGTCTTCGACTGGGTGCTGCTGAGCGACGGCGCGGACTGGGTGAAGGACTCGTTCGGGCGCTCGGGCGAACTGCTCGCGGTGGCCGGCGTGATCGTCCTGATCGTCGCCGTGCTCGCGCTGAGCGTCCTCGCGACGATGCGGCTGGCGAACACGCTGGCCCGGCACCGCACGGTGGCCGTCCGCGCCACGCTGGTCCTGGGCGTGGCGTGGGTCGTCTGCTTCACCCTGGGCGTGCAGTTCGGCGGGGTCACGTTCGCCACCAAGGGCTACGCCCAGTACCTCTCGAACCGTGTGAAGTACGTCCGCGACGGCCTCGGTGACGCCGACGTCTACAAGAAGCAGATGGCCGTCGACGCGTTCGCCCGCACCCCGTCCGACCAGCTGCTGACCGGGCTGCGCGGCAAGGACGTGATGCTCACCTTCATCGAGAGCTACGGCCGGGTGGCCATCGACGATCCGACGATGGGACCCGAGGTCGACGCCACGCTCAAGGCGGGCGACGCCCGGCTCAAGGCGGCCGGCTTCTCGGCGCGCAGCGGCTGGCTCAGGTCGCCCGTGACCGGCGCCGGCAGCTGGCTCGCCCACTCGACGTTCCTGTCCGGCACCTGGGTCGAGAACCAGCAGCGGTACCGGTCCCTGACCACCAGCAAGCGCGCGACCCTGACCAGCTACTTCCAGAAGACCGGCGCCTGGCGGACCGTCGGCATCGTCCCCGGCGTGCGCAAGGCCTGGCCCGAGGGCAAGTACTTCGGCCTGGACCACATCTACGACTCGACGCACCTCGGCTACCAGGGCCCGTACTTCAGCTGGACGCCGGTACCGGACCAGTTCAGCCTTGAGGCCTTCCAGAAGCTGGAGCACGGCAAGAAGAACCGCGACCCGATCATGGCGGAGATCATTCTCGCGTCCAGCCACAACCCCTGGTCCCCGATCGCCCACACGATCGACTGGAAGGACCTCGGGGACGGCAAGGTCTTCTACAAGATCAAGAAAGAGGGCACGAACCCCACGGAGGTCTGGAAGAGCTCGAAGCGGGTGCGGACCGAGTACCGCAAGGCGATCCAGTACTCGCTGGACAGCCTGACGCAGTGGATGCAGCGCTACGGCGACGACAACACCGTCCTGGTCTTCCTCGGCGACCACCAGCCCGTCCCGACGGTCACGGGTGGCACCTCGAACAGGGACGTGCCCGTCACCGTCGTCGCCCGCGACCCGAAGGTACTGGACCGCATCTCCGACTGGGGCTGGACGGAAGGGCTCAAGCCTGCGGACAACGCGCCGGAATGGGCGATGAACACGTTCCGCGACCGCTTCATGACGGCGTACGGCTCGACCCCGGGCCCGGCGGCCACGACAACGGCGCACTGACGGCCCCACGCCCGACCCGGACCCGAAGGGCCCGCAGCCTCCCCGGCCGCGGGCCCTTCGCGTTGCGCGGACGCCCATGGCGGACATCCGCACCCGTTCCCATTGACCTGGGTGGTTCATGAACCTAATCTGAGTTCGCATACATAGACGACGTCTGCATACAGGGATGAGACTCATGGCAGGGTTCAGCGCGGATCCGGACGGCGTGGTCCACCGGCTGCGGGACGGGATGGCGAGCGGGGTGCTGTCCTTCCCGCTCACGAGCTTCACGGAGGACGGCCGTCTCGATCCGGAGGGCTACAGGTCGTACCTGAGCGGCCGACTGGCCACGGCCCCCGGCGCGGTCTTCCCCGCTTGCGGGACCGGCGAGTTCAGCGCGCTGGACGAGGACGAGTACCGCGCCGTCGTCACCGCGACGGTCGAGGTCGCCGACGGCCGCATGCCGGTGGTCGCGGGCACCGGCTACGGATGGGCGCAGGCGCTGCGGTTCGCGCGGATCGCGGAGGAGGCGGGCGCGGACGCCCTTCTCGTGCTGCCCCACTATCTCGTCGAGGCGCCCGAGGCCGGCCTGGTCGAGCAGCTGCGCCGGATCGCCGCCGGTACCCGGCTGCCGCTCATCGCCTACCAGCGCGGTCCGGTCGCCTTCACCCCCGAGGGACTGCGGGCCGTCGCGGAGATCCCGGGTGTCGTCGGACTCAAGGACGGCCACAGCGACCTCGACCGGCTCCAGCGCCTGACCCTCGCCGCCCCCGACGGCTTCCTGTTCTTCAACGGGGCCGCCACCGCCGAGATCCAGGCACGCGCGTACGCCACCGTAGGCGTTCCGGCCTATTCGTCGGCCGTGCACGCCTTCGCACCCGAGATCGCCGGCGCCTTCTTCACCGCGCTGCGCACGGGCGACGAGGCGACCGTGAACAAGCTGCTGCGCGACTTCTACGTCCCGCTCGTCGAGCTGCGCGACCGGGTGCCCGGCTACGCCGTGTCCCTCGTCAAGGCCGCGGCGCGGCTGCGCGGGCTTCCCGTCGGCCCGGTGCGCGCCCCGCTCACGGACCCCGGACCCGACGACCTGGCCGCCCTGGAGCGGATCCTCGACACCGGGCTGGCCCTCGTCGGGGCCGTGCGCCGGCCCGCCTGAAGCACGCGGGGGACGGCCCCGGATCCCCGGGCGGGCCGACCCCCCGGCCGGGTCCGTCGCCGTCATCCTGGAGCCCGCGGGCCCGTCCAACCATCGTCCCTCGTACACAAGGATTGTGATGCAGCGTCAGCAACCGACGATCACCGAGTTCTCCGTCTACCCCGTCGCCGGACGGGACTGCATGGAGCTGAACCTGTCGGGCGCCCACGGTCCGTACTTCACCCGCAACGTCGTGGTGCTCAAGGACTCCGAGGGGCGGACCGGGCTCGGCGAGGTTCCGGGCGGCGAGAAGATCACCCGCACGCTGCGCGACGCCGGGCCCCTGGTCGTCGGCACGAAGGTGGGCGACTACCAGCGGGTCCTGCGCCAGATCGGGGAGCGGTTCGGCGACCGTGACGCGGGGGGCCGCGGCGCCCAGACCTTCGACCTGCGCACGACCGTCCACGCGGTCACCGCCGTCGAGTCCGCCCTGCTCGACCTGCTCGGCCAGCACCTCGACGTTCCGGTCGCGGCCCTCCTCGGGGACGGACGGCAGCGCGACCGGGTGCGGGTGCTCGGCTACCTCTTCTTCGTCGGCGACCCGGACCGCACGGATCTGCCGTACGCCCGCGAGCGCGGCTCCGACGTGGACTGGTACCGGCTGCGGCACGAGGAGGCGCTCACGCCCGACGCGATCGTCCGGCAGGCCGAGGCGGCCCACGCGCTGTACGGATTCCGGGACTTCAAGCTCAAGGGCGGAGTCCTGGAGGGCGCCGAGGAGGTCAGGACCGTCCGCGCACTCAAGGACCGCTTCCCCGAGGCCCGCGTCACCCTCGACCCCAACGGCGCCTGGTCGCTGCGCGAGGCGATCGACCTGTGCGGGCCCCTGGTCGGCACGCTCGCCTACGCCGAGGACCCCTGCGGCGCCGAGGACGGCTACTCGGGACGGGAGATCCTGGCCGAGTTCCGCCGGGCGACGGGGCTGCCGACGGCGACCAACATGATCGCCACGGACTGGCGCCAGCTGACCCACGCCCTGGCCCTCCAGTCGGTCTCGATCCCGCTGGCCGATCCGCACTTCTGGACCATGCGGGGATCGGTGCGCGTGGCCCAGCTGTGCAACGCGATGGGGCTGACCTGGGGCTGCCACTCGAACAACCACTTCGACATCTCGCTCGCCATGGTCACCCACTGCGGAGCGGCCGCGCCCGGCCCGTACAACGCCCTCGACACCCACTGGATCTGGCAGGAGGGTCTGGAGCGGCTCACGGTCGACCCGCCGCGGATCGTCGGCGGCGAGATCGCGCTGCCGGAGGCACCCGGCCTGGGCGTCCGGCTCGACATGGACCGGTTGCTCGCCGCGCACGAGCTGTATCTGAAGGAGGCGCTCGGCGCCCGTGACGACGCGGTCGCCATGCGTCACCTCGTGCCGGGCTGGGAGTTCGACGCCAAGCGCCCCGCCCTGGTGCGCTGACCGGCCCCGCCTCCTGCTCCCCGCAAAAAGGCTCCGCCGACCCCTTGCACTGACGGCGGACACCTGGATTACTGTCCGGAAAGGATCGACCGAATGATCGGTCGTCCGGTATGACACGGTTGGCGAGGGAGAGGGCGCGATGGCGGGCTCGACGGACGCGAAGGGCCTGCTCGACGCGGGCGAGCGGCTGGACCTGGAGGAACTGCGGGCGCTCCAGCTGGAGCGGCTGCGCGCGTCGCTGCGGCACGCCTACGAGAACGTCCCCTTCTACCGGGAGTCCTTCGACAAGGCCGGACTGCGCCCCGACGACTGCCGCTCGCTCGCCGACCTGGCCCGGTTCCCCTTCACGGTGAAGGCGGATCTGCGGGAGAACTACCCGTACGGGATGTTCGCCGTTCCGCAGGACGAGATCCGGCGCCTGCACGCGTCGAGCGGGACGACCGGACGGCCCACGGTCGTCGGCTACACGGAGAACGACCTGTCCATGTGGGCCGACATGGTGGCCCGTTCGATCCGCGCGGCGGGCGGCCGGCCCGGCGACAAGGTCCACATCGCCTACGGCTACGGCCTGTTCACGGGCGGACTCGGCGCCCACTACGGCGCGGAGCGCCTCGGCTGTACGGTGATCCCCGCGTCCGGGGGCATGACGGCCCGTCAAGTGCAGCTGATCCAGGACCTGAAGCCCGAGATCATCATGGTGACGCCCTCGTACATGCTGACCCTTCTGGACGAGTTCGAGCGCCAGGGCGTGGACCCGCGGGGCACCTCGCTGCGGGTCGGCGTGTTCGGCGCCGAGCCGTGGACCGAGGAGATGCGCCGCGAGATCGAGGAGCGGTTCGCGATCGACGCGGTCGACATCTACGGACTCTCGGAGGTCATCGGACCCGGTGTCGCCCAGGAGTGCGTGGAGACCAAGGACGGACTGCACATCTGGGAGGACCACTTCTACCCGGAGGTCGTCGACCCGATCACCGGCGAGGTGCTTCCCGACGGCGAGGAGGGCGAGCTGGTCTTCACCTCGCTCACCAAGGAGGCCATGCCCGTGATCCGTTACCGGACCCGGGACCTGACGCGCCTGCTGCCGGGGACGGCGCGGGTCTTCCGCCGGATGGAGAAGATCACCGGGCGCAGTGACGACATGGTGATCCTGCGCGGGGTCAATCTCTTCCCGACGCAGATCGAGGAGATCGTGCTGCGGACACCGGGAGTCGCCCCGCACTTCCAGCTGCGGCTGACCCGCGAGGGCCGCCTCGACGCGCTCACCGTGCGGGCGGAGGCCCGGTCCGGCGCCACCCCCGAGGCACGCGAGGCGGCGGCGCGGGCGATCACCGCGGGCGTCAAGGACGGGATCGGCGTCTCGGTCACGGTGGAGATCGTCGAACCGGAGTCCCTGGAGCGGTCGGTGGGCAAGCTGAAGCGGATCGTGGACCTGCGCCCGCGCGCCTGACGGGTGCCGGCGGACCGCCGGTCGGGCCCGCGGGCCCGACCGGCCGCGGACAGGGCCGCGGGGACTCCTGACACCCCCGCGGCCCTGTCCGCTACTCCCCTGTCCGCCGCTCCCGGCCGAACCGGTCCCGCAGTTCCCGCTTGAGGATCTTCCCGCTGGCGTTGCGCGGCAGCTCCTCCACGAACAGGACCCGCTTGGGCGCCTTGAAGTGGGCGAGCTTCTCGCGTGCGTGGGCGATCAGTTCGTCCTCGGTGACCTCGCCCCGGGGGACGACGACCGCGGTGACGGCCTCGATCCAGCGCTCGTCGGGAAGTCCGACGACGGCCACCTCGGCGACCGACTCGTGCGTATACAACGCGTCCTCGACCTGCCGGGACGCGACCAGGACACCACCGGAGTTGATGACGTCCTTCACCCGGTCCACCACGGTGAAGTAGCCGTGGGCGTCGCGCACGGCGAGGTCGCCCGAGTGGAACCAGCCGTCGCGGAACGCCTCGGCCGTCTCCTCGGGCTTGTCCCAGTAGCCCTCGCACAACTGCGGTGAGCGGTAGACGACTTCACCCGGTGTCCCGTCGGGCACGTCCTTGCCGTCCTCGTCGACGACCCGCGCGTCCACGAACAGCACCGGCGTGCCGCACGAGTCCATCCGGCCCTTGTGCTCGTCGGGCCCGAGGACGGTGGCGAGGGGGCCGATCTCGCTCTGGCCGAAGCAGTTGTAGAAGGCCAGCTTCGGCAGCCGCTCGCGCAGCCGTTCCAGGACGGGAACCGGCATGATCGAGGCGCCGTAGTACGCCTTGCGCAGCCCGCTCAGGTCGCGTTCGGCGAAGTCGGGCCGGTTCGACAGGCCGATCCAGACGGTGGGCGGGGCGAACAGGCTGTCCGCCCGGCCCGCCTCGATCAGGTCGAAGATCTGTCCGCCGTCCGGCGCGTCGAGGATCGTGTTCGAGGCGCCGACCGCGAGATAGGGCAGCAGGAACACGTGCATCTGCGCCGAGTGGTAGAGCGGCAGCGAGTGCACCGGCAGGTCGCCCGCGCTCAGGTCGAGCGCGGTGATCGCGCTCAGGTACTCGTGCACCAGCGCGCGGTGGGTCATCATCGCGCCCTTGGGCAGGGCGGTCGTGCCCGAGGTGTAGAGCAACTGCACGAGCGTGTCGGCGCGCGGCTCCTCACCGTCGTACGGGCGTGCCGTCTCCAGCCGTACGAGGAGCGAGTCGTCGGCGTCGCGCAGCGGCAGGGTCCGTACGCCCTCCGGGAGCCGGCCCGCGAGGTCGGGGTCGGTCAGGACCAGGGAGCATCCCGACTGGCCGACGATGTAGGCGAGGTCGTCGCCCGTCAGGTTCTGGTTGACCGGCACGTGGACGAGTCCGGCGCGGGCGCAGGCGAGGAAGCCGATCAGATAGGCGTCCGAGTTGTGGCCGTAGGCGCCCACACGGTCCCCGGGGGACAGCCCCTCGTCGAGGAGGGCGGTCGCCGCGCGGGAGACGGCCTCGTCGAGTTCCGCGTACGTCCAGGAGCGCTCTCGGTAGTCGACGGCGCGCCGCGCCGGTGTGCGCCGGGCGCTGCGGCGCAGCACCCCGTCGACCGTACTGCCGTGTCCAGGCTTCATGCACGTGATCCTCGATCCACGCCGGGGCGAGGTCAAGGGAGTGCGGCGCGCCGTGGCGGGCCCCGCGGTGTCACATCGCCCGGGTGCGGCCCTGCCAGTAGGGATCGCGCAGCCGGCGCTTGTACAGCTTCCCGTTGGGGTCGCGGGGCATGGCCGCGATGAAGTCGATGCTCCTGGGCCGCTTGTAGCGGGCGAGTTGCCGCTCGCAGTGGGCGAGGATGTCCGCGGCGAGCGCAGGTCCGGCCTCGTGTCCCGGGGCGGCCTCGACCACGGCCTTGACCTCCTCGCCCCAGTCGTCGTGCGGGATGCCGAAGGCGGCCGCGTCGGCGACGGCCGGGTGGGAGAGCAGCGCCGCCTCGATCTCGGCCGGATAGATGTTGACCCCGCCCGAGATGATCATGTCGATCTTGCGGTCGCGGAGGAAGAGATAGCCGTCCTCGTCGAGCAGGCCGAGGTCGCCGACGGTGAAGAAGTCTCCGATGCGGTTCTTGCGGGTCTTGGTCTCGTCCTTGTGGTACGAGAATCCACCGGTGCTCATCTTCATGTAGACGGTGCCGAGTTCGCCGGGCGGCAGCCGGTTGCCGTCGTCGTCGAAGACGGCCAGTTCGCTGATGGGCCAGGCCTTGCCGACGGTGCCGGGCTTCTTCAGCCAGTCCTCGGCGGTGGCGAAGGCGCCGCCGCCCTCGCTGGCCGCGTAGTACTCCTCGACGCACTCGCCCCACCACGTGATCATGGCCCGTTTCACATGGTCGGGGCACGGGGCGGCGCCGTGGATGGCGTGCCGCATGGAGGTGACGTCGTAGCGGGCCTTCACCTCGTCGGGGAGGGCCAGCAGCCGGTGGAACTGGGTCGGCACCATGTGGGTGTGCGTGCAGCGGTGCGCGTCGATGACCCGCAGCATCTCCTCGGGCGTCCACTTGTCCATCAGGACCAGCCGGTGGCCGATGTGCAGGGAGGCGCCCGCGAACTGGAGGACGGCGGTGTGGTACAGCGGCGAGCAGACGAGGTGGACGTTGTCGTCGTAGGGCCTGATGCCGAAGATGGCGAGGAAGCCGCCGAGGTACGACTCCTCGGGGAGCTTGCCGGGCAGCGGGCGCCGGATGCCGCGCGGCCGGCCCGTGGTGCCGGAGGTGTAGTTCATGACCCAGCCGAGCGTGCGGTCGGCGGGCGCCGATCCGGGCTGTCCGTCGAGGAGTTCGCCGTACGGCCTGAAGCCCTCGATCTCTCCGACGGCGTACCGCCGCTCGGCGGGGAGTTTCGCCTCGTCCGCGGCGTGCCGTGCGGCGTCGGCGAACCGTTCGTGCGCGATGAGGACCTTGGCCCCCGAGTCGGAGACGATCCAGGCGATCTCGGGCCCGACGAGGTGGTGGTTGACGGGGACGAGATAGAGACCGGCCTGCGAGGCGGCGAGGTAGGCGACGAGGAACTCGACGCCGTTGGGCAGCACGACGGCGAAGGAGTCGCCGCGTTCGAGGCCGGCCGCGCGCAGCCCGTGGACGAGCCCGTTGGCCGCCGCGTGCAGACGTCCGGCGGTCCATTCCTCGCCGGAGGGGGTGACCAGGACGACGCGCTCGGGGTCGGCGCCTGCCTGGGCCCAGAAGCCGTTGGGTGAGGTGGTCATGCCTGTTCTCCCCTGCCCGCGATGCGGTTGATGCGGTCGACGGCGTGCTCGAAGCCCCGCGTCAGATCGTCGAAGACCTCCTGGACGGAGCGCTCGCTGTTCATCCGGCCGACGATCTGCCCGACCGGTGTGCCCAGCAGCGGCTCGACCTCGTACTTCTGGATGCGGGAGACGGCGTCGGCGACGAGGAGTCCCTGGAGCGGCATGGGGAGCGTGCCGGGGCCGGCCGGGTCGTCCCAGGCGTCGGTCCACTCGGTGCGCAGCTGCCGTGCGGGCTTGCCGGTCAGGGCGCGCGAGCGGACGGTGTCGCCGGAGCCGGCCGCGAGCAGTTTGCGGGTGACGGCGGGCGAGTGCATGTCGGCCTCCGTCACGGTGAGCCAGACCGAGCCGAGCCACACGCCCTGGGCGCCGAGGCTCAGTGCGGCGGCCACCTGCTGTCCGCTGCCGATGCCGCCGGCCGCCAGGACGGGCAACGGGCCCACGGCGTCGACGACTTCGGGCGTGAGCACCATCGAGGCGATGTCCCCCGTGTGGCCGCCGGCCTCGTAGCCCTGGGCGACGACGACGTCGATGCCCGCCTCGGCGTGCTTGCGCGCGTGCCGGGCGCTGCCGGCGAGCGCCGCGACGAGCACGCCCTTGTCGTGGGCGCGCCGGACGACGTCGGCGGGCGGTGAACCCAGCGCGTTGGCCAGCAGTTTGATCGGGTAGTCGAAGGCGACGTCGAGCTGGCCGCGGGCGACCTGTTCCATCCAGCCGGTGATGCGCCAGCCGGACGCCTCGCCCTCGTCGAGCTCGGGCACGCCGTACTTGGCGAGGGTGTCCTTGACGAACTGGCGGTGCCCCTCGGGGATCATCGCCTCGACGTCGGCCTCGGTGACCCCCTCGACCTTCTTGGCGGGCATGACGACGTCCAGGCCGTAGGGCATGCCGCCGACGTTCGCCTCGATCCAGTCGAGGTCGCGCTCCAGGTCCGTGGGGGCGGTGTAGCGGACCGCGCCGAGCACGCCGAATCCGCCCGCGCGACTGATGGCCGCGGCGACGGCGGGGAACGGCGTGAAGCCGAAGACGGCGTGCTCGACTCCCAGTTCCTTGCTCAGCTCCGTCTGCATGGGCGCAGGATGCCGCAGACCTCCGGACGAGGGAAGACCTTTTCTGATACTCCGTCAGATCCGGGAGGTCTGCCGGTGCGGGACGAGGACGGCTGTCCTCGGGTCAGTCCTTGCCGCCCAGGGACTCCAGCACCGCCTTCGCCGCGTTGTGACCCGGGACGCCGCTCACCCCGCCTCCGCGCACCGCGCCCGCCCCGCACAGCATCACGTTCGCGTGCCGGGTCTCCACGCCCCAACGGCCGGTCCCCTCCTGGGCGTAGGGGAAGGCGAGGTCGCGGTGGAAGATGTTGCCGCCCGGCAGGCGCAGATCCCGCTCCAGGTCGAGCGGGGTCTTCGCCTCGATGCAGGGCCGCCCGTCCGCGTCCGTGGCCAGGCAGTCGGCGAGCGGCTCGGCGAGATGCGCGTCGAGCTGGGCCAGCGTCGACTTCAGCAACTCCTCGCGTACGGCGTCGTTGTCACGCTCGAAGAGCCGGGCGGGCGTGTGGAGGCCGAAGAGGGTGAGGGTCTGGTATCCCCGCTCGACCAGGTCCCGGCCCAGGATGCTGGGGTCGGTGAGCGAGTGGCAGTAGATCTCCGAGGGCGGCGCGGCGGGCAGCTCGCCGGCCGCGGCCTGCGCGTGCGCGGCCGCCAACTGCTCGTACCCCTCGGCGATGTGGAAGGTCCCGGAGAACGCCTCGCGCGGGTCGACGGAGGTGTCGCGGAGCCTCGGCAGCCGCTTGAGCAGCATGTTCACCTTGAGCTGCGCACCCTCTGCGGGGGCCGGCTGCTCGTCCCCGGTGAGGTGCGCGAGCTCCTGCGGCGAGGCGTTCACCAGCACGTGACGAGCCGCGACGACACCCTCTCCGTCCGCCGTCCGGAAGGTGATCTCGGCGGACTCCCCGTCCGTGTCGATCCGCAGCACCTCGTGGCCGGTCTCGATCACCGCGCCCGCCGCGCGGGCGGCGCCGGTGATCGCGTCGGTGAGGGCGCCCATGCCGCCGACGGGCACGTCCCAGTTCCCGGTGCCCCCGCCGATCACGTGGTAGAGGAAGCAGCGGTTCTGCCGCAGCGAGGGGTCGTGGGCGTCGGCGAAGGTGCCGATGAGCGCGTCGGTGAGCACGACACCGCGGACGAGGTCGTCGGCGAAGTACTCCTCGACCGCCGCGCCGACCGGCTCCTCGAAGAGGATCCGCCAGGCGTCCTCGTCGTCGACGCGCGCCCTCAACTCCTCGCGGGTGGGCAGCGGTTCGGTGAGCGTCGGGAACACCCGCCGGGCGACCCGGCCGGTCATCCCGTAGAAGCGCTGCCACGCCTCGTACTCGCGCTCCGATCCCGTCAGCTTGGCGAACGCCTCGCGGGTGCGCCGCTCGCCGCCGCCGACGAGCAGCCCGGTGGGCCGTCCGCCGCGCTCGACGGGCGTGTACGAGGAGACCGTCCGGCCCCGGACCCGGAAGTCGAGGCCCAGATCCCGCACGATCTTGCGGGGCAGCAGGCTCACCAGGTACGAGTAGCGCGACAGCCGCGCGTCGACCCCCGCGAACGGCCGGGTGGACACGGCGGCGCCCCCGGTGGTGCCCAGGCGCTCAAGGACCAGCACGGACCGCCCGGCCCTGGCCAGATAGGCGGCCGCGACCAGTCCGTTGTGGCCTCCGCCGACGATCACGACGTCATATCCCTCGTGTACAGGCATGCCTCTTCGTAGCACGTGATGATCTACGTCGGCCAGGGGTGCGCGGCAAGCGGCGGCACTCCGTACGGGTGGGCACGCGGGCGGCGCGAACGCACGGGTCCGGGGACCCACACCGCCGCCGGACCGTCTCCGAGAGGCGCGCGGGTCCGGTCGGTCAGCGTCCCCCGCGGTGGTTGAGACGGGCGGCCTGGCGGGTCAGATGGTCGCGTTCGGCCAGGTCGGGTGCCTTCAGCGCGGCCTCCGCGTAGAGCCGTGCCGCCCTGTCCAGGTCGCCGTCGCGCTCGTGCAGGTACGCGGCCACGGCGGTGTGACGGGGCACCGTGTCGTCCAGCGCCGCCAGCGCGGCCAGACCGGCGCGCGGTCCGTCGGCCTCACCGACGGCCACCGCGCGGTTGAGCCGGACGACGGGACTGTCGGTCAGCCGCGCGAGTTCGTCGTACCACTCGACGATCTGGACCCAGTCGGTCTCCTCGGCGGTGGGCGCGTCGGCGTGCAGAGCGGCGATGGCGGCCTGGGCCTGGAACTCGCCCAGCCGGTCGCGGGCGAGTGCCGGCTGGAGGATCGCGACCCCCTCGGCGATCGCCCGGGTGTCCCACCGGCCCCGGTCCTGCCGGGCCAGCGGCACGAGACTGCCGTCGGGCGCGGTCCGGGCCGGGCGCCTGGCGTGGTGGAGCAGCATGAGGGCGAGCAGCCCCGCCACCTCGGGATGGTCGACCTGGGCCGCGAGCTGCCGGGTCAGCCGGATGGCCTCGGCGACGAGGTCGACGTCGCCGGAGTAGCCCTCGTTGAAGACGAGGTAGAGGACGCGCAGCACGGTGGAGACGTCACCGTGCCGGTCGAGCCGGACGCCGGACACCGTGCGTTTGGCCCGGCTGATGCGCTGCGCCATCGTCGCCTCGGGGACCAGGTAGGCCCGGGCGATCTGGCGCGTGGTGAGTCCGCCGACGGCCCGCAGGGTGAGCGCGACGGCGGACGACGGTGTCAGTGACGGGTGGGCGCACAGGAAGTAGAGCTGGAGCGTGTCGTCGAAACCCGTCACCGGTCCCGCCGCCGCCGGTTCCTCCTCGACGAGATCCTCCCGCCGGCGTCGGGCGGCGTCCGCCCGGGTCGCGTCGAGGAACCGGCGCCAGGCCACGGTGACCAGCCAGCCCTTCGGGTCCCTCGGCTCGTCCCGCGGCCAGACCCGGACGGCCTCGACGAGGGCGTCCTGGACGGCGTCCTCGGCCGCCGCGAAGTCGGCTCCGCGGCGGACGAGGACGGCGAGCACACCGGGCGTGAGGCTCCTGAGCAGGGCCTCGTCCATGGTCGAGGTCACTCCGTGACCGTGTGGGACGCGGTCAGGAACGGGCGTACCTCCAGCCACTCGTGGATCGGCTTCCCGCCGGCGCCGGGCGCGGCCGACAGTTCCCCGGCCAGTTCGACGGCACGCTCGTGGGTGTCGACGTCGATCACCATCCAGCCGGCGATCAGGTCCTTGGTCTCGGCGAACGGACCGTCGGTGACGGGCGGACGGCCCTCACCGTCGTAGCGGACCCACTGCCCCTCGGGCGCGAGCGCCTGTCCGTCGACGAACTCGCCGGTCTTCTCCAGCCGGGCCGCGAAGTCGTTCATGTACTGGATGTGCGCGGAGATCTCCTCCGGGGTCCACTGCGCCATGGGCACGTCGTTGACCGCCGCCGGGGCGCCACGGTAGTGCTTGAGAAGCAGGTACTTGGCCATCGTGATTCTCCTCGGTGCTGGTGCGACCCATTGTGGGCGCGTTCACCTCTGGGACGGAGCGAGCCACGGCTTCTCGACATCGCGCCCAAGAATTTTCCGCACTTTCTCGCGGGACGTTCCCTCAGCGCCCGGGGCGGCGCGATTCCGCAGGTCAGCGCCCCTCGGCGGCCCGCCGCTGCCGCAGGGCGGCCACCCTGCGGTACAGCTCCGCCGCCTCCCGCGCGTGTCCCAGCTGCTCCAGGCAGTGCGCCTCGTCGTTGCGGCTGCCGAGGGTGTCGGGGTGGTCGGCGCCGAGCACCCGTTCACGGGCGGCCGCGACCCGCCGGTACTCGGTGAGGGCGTCGGCCCAGCGCCCCAGCCAGCCGAGTCCGACGGCGACCTCGCGGCGGCTGACCAGGGTGTCGGGATGGTCGGCCCCGAGGGCCCGCTCGCGGATCGCGCACACGTCACGGGACTCGGCGAGTGCCTCCTCCCAGCGCCCCAGACGGCCGAGGTTCACACCGAGCCCGTGCCGGGCGCGCAGGGTCTCGGGGTGGGTGGCGCCCTGTGCGCGGGTCCGGTCGGCGACCAGTGAGCGGTACAGCTCCAGGGCCTGCGCGCCGCGGCCGAGCCTGCCGAGGCTGATGCCCACCTCGTAGCGGGCGGCGAGGGTGTCCGGATGGTCGGGCCCGAGCGCCCGCGCACGGGCCGCGGCCACCTCCTGGTAGGTGTGCAGGGCCTCGGGCCAGCGCCCCAACTGTCCCAGTGCGTAGGCGACTTCGTAGCGCGTGACCAGCGTGTCCGGATGGGCGGGGCCGAGTACACGGGCGCGGGCGGCGGCGACCTCGACCGCCATGCGGTACGAGTCCTCCAGGCGTCCGAGTCTGCTGAGGTTGAAGGCGAGGTTGTGGCGGCAGCGCAGGGTGTCGGGATGGTCGGGGACCATCGCGCGCTCCCTGGCGGCGAGCACCGACACATAGGCCTGGTGCGCCTCGAAGTGGCGGCCCAACTGGCCCAGTACGTAGGCCATTTCCTGTCGTGCGGCCAGGGTGTCCGGGTGGCCCGCGCCGAGCACCCGTTCCCTGGCCTGGGCGACGCGCGCGTACTCGCCGAGCGCTTCGGCGGGGCGTCCGGTGCGGCTCAGGGTGAAGCCGACCTCGTACCGGCTGGCGAGGGTGTCCGGGTGGTCGGGCCCGAGCAGTCGCTCCCGTTCGGCGGCGACCGAGCGGTGGACCTCGCCCGCCTCGGTCCACCGGCCGAGCCGTCCGAGGTTCAGTCCGGCGTCGTGCCGCCCCGCGAGCGCCGTGACCGACTCGGCGGCGGGGGCGGGCCGTTCGGCGCGGACCGGAGGGGGCGGGACGGCCGGGGGCGGTACGGCGGTGGAGGGGCGGGCGGTCCATTCGCCGGTGAGGCCCGCGGCCGCGTCGGGCGGGGTGGCGCGCCAGCCCGGGCCGGTGGCCTTGTGGCCGGTGGTCATGCCCTGCGTCCAGGACGGCAGCCCCGGTGCGCGGGACGGCGGCTGCGCCGGCCTGGGCGGGAACTGCGGTGTCACGGACCGCAGTTCGGCGGTGGGGTGGGGCGGCGTGGCGGGGGCGACCATCGTCGGGACGTACAGGGGGGTCGTGCGCCCGGCGGTGATGCGGCGGGCGAGTTCGCGGGCGTCCCGCGGCCGCTGGTCGGGCTCCTTGGCGAGCAGGTCGAGGATGATCCGCTCCAGGTACTCGGGGAGGTCGGCCCGGTGGCTGCGGGGCGGCTCGGGCGCGGTGTCGCGATGGCCGACGAGGATGGCCCAGGCGTCGCCGAGGTCGAACGGCGGGGCCCCGGTGGCGATCTCGTACAGCACGCAGCCGAAGGAGTAGAGGTCGCTGCGCTGGTCGACCTCCGCTCCGGCGATCTGTTCCGGTGACATGTAGTGCGGGGTGCCCATCGCGACGCCGGTGCCGGTGAGCCGCGAGGTGAACCCGATGTCGTGGCTGAGGCGGGCGATGCCGAAGTCACAGATCTTCACCGTGCCGTCGGTCAGCCGCATGATGTTCGCCGGCTTCAAGTCACGGTGCACGATGCTCTGCTGGTGGGTGTAGGCGAGCGCCGCGGTCACCTGGTCGGCTATGTCGACGACTTCGTCGACCGTGAGCCGGTGCTGCCGGCTCTCCTCAAGGAGCTGGCCGAGGTTGTGTCCCTCCAGCAGTTCCATGACCAGGTACAGCACTCCGTCGGCCTCGCCGAAGTCGTGGACGACGGTCACTCCGCGGTGCTGGAGGGCGGCGGCGACCCGGGCCTCGCGCCGGAAGCGCTCCCGCAGGACCCGGGCGAAGGAGGGATCGTGGTGCGGGCCGAGCGGCTTGAGGCACTTGACGGCCACCTGCCGGCCCAGCGATTCGTCGCGGGCCCGCCACACCTCGCCCATGCCGCCGCGCCCGATCGGATCGAGGAGCCGGTACCGGCCCTGGATCAGCCTGCTCTCCGCCATCTCGCGCCATCGCCCCCGTCACCGCTCGCCCCTGGGCCCACCCCGGCCTTCGCCCAGTATGACGAGCTATCAGCCGACTTTGTACGGCACCCTGGGCGAGCCGGGGCCGATCCGTGACACGGCCGGGAGAATGTTTCCGGACAGGCGCCGCCCGTGCGGCCGTGCGGCGACACGGCGGGGCGCGCTGCCCGTGACACGCGGCTGCGGATCACCCGGGCGGGGCAGCGGCCCGCCCCTTCCGCACGACGCGTGGGCGCACGACGAGAGGACAGGGCTCGCGACCTCGTTCGCGCGCCCCTTGTATGGCGTGCACGCCGAGGCCTTCAGCTCGGGGGCCTCAGGCGGCCGGGCGCATGCGGCAGGCCAGGGCACCCCACAGGTCGAGGCGGTCGGCCAGGCGGGAGAGGCCGCGGCCGGGTGAGGCGCTCGACGCGCTGGACGCGCTGGACGCGGTAGTGGACCGTGTTGACGTGCAGGCGCAGCGCCTCGGCCGTGCGGGCCAGGGCGGAGCGGGCCTCGGCCAGGGCGTTCGCCAGTCCCTCCGCCGGGCCGGGGGACGCGCTCGTGCCGCCGTGGAGCGGTGTGCCGGGAGCGCGGGCCGCGACGAACGGGACGCGATCGGCCCGCTCGGGGCCAATTCGATGAGCGAGAGTCCCTTCAACCCGGTCGCCCCCGCCCTCGCCAACGCCCTGCGCGACGCGACCGGCGTCCGCTTCACCCAACTCCCGCCGACCCGGGACCGGGTGTGGCTCGCGGTGCGCGAGGCGGCCGTGACGGATCAGCCGAGATCCAGCAACTCCTCGTGGAATCCGCCGAATCCGCGGTCGCGGTCGGCGAGGTGGATCTCCAGGATCCAGTGGCAGCGGCGCCCGGCCTTGTCGGTGCGCCGCAGCGGGGTGTCGTTGTCCGGCACGATGTACGACTCGACGTGCGCGCCGTCGATCGTCTCGTGGGGGAACTCGCCGACCAGATGCCCGGCGTGCCAGCCGCCCAGTTCCCATCCGGCTTCCGTGGCGATCCGTTCGACCTCGGCGTACAGCCGCTTCCCGGTGATGCCGGGGTCCGCCTCGAAGAAGCTCCGGCCGGCCGCGAAGACCCGGGGCAGGTCGTCGCGCAGGCGGTGCTTGACCGGGTCGTCGCCGAGGACGAAGGTCCGGCCGAAGTCCGCCTCGTACTCCTCGAAGATGGGCCCGAAGTCGGCGAAGGCGATGTCGTCCGCGCCGATCAGCCGGTCCGGCGGGTTCTCCTTGTACGGCAGGAGGGTGTTCGGACCCGAACGCACGATCCGCTTGTGCCAGTGCCGGGTCGTGCCGAACATCTCGTTCGCCAGGTCACGGATCCGGTCGCTGACCTCACGCTCCCCCCGGCCGGGCGCCACGAGCCCGCGTTCCTCGATCTCCGCGAAGAGCCGCGCGGCCTTCGCCTGGGCGTCCAGCAGCCGTGCCGCGCGCGTGAGTTCGTCATCCGCCATGGAACCGACGGTAGGAGCAGGGATCGATCTTCGGCAACCGGAATCCACCGACGAGCGGCGGCTTCACGACACCGGTCGCACCTTGCCACCGAGCCCCTCCCCCGCCTCACTCCGTGTGAGCACCTACCTTGTACGGGGAAGGGGACCCCGGCGGAGAGAGGACGTCCCGCGTGGCAAGTGACCGACAGGGCACGGCGGAAGGGGCGTCGGACGCGTCCCGCCGCGTTCCTCCCGGCCAGCGCCTCGTGAACGGATGGCCGGTCTCCCACTACGGGCCCGTCCCCCGTTTCCGCCCCGAGCGCTGGAACCTGCGGGTGTCCGGTGCCACCGCCGACGGTGCCGAGCGCGGCTGGACCTTCGACGAGTTGACCGGGCTCCCGCATGTGACGGTCGTCGCCGACCTGCACTGCGCGACCGGGAACACCGACCACGAGTGGTACGGCATCCCCGCCACGGCGGTCCTGGACCTCGTCCCGCCGGCGGCGGAGGTCACGCACGTCATGGCCTGGGCGGAGTACGGCTATTCCGCCAACCTCCGGCTGGCCGACTTCACCACCCCGCGGACCCTGCTGGCCACACACCACAACGGCGAGCCCCTCACCGCCGAACACGGCTTCCCGCTCCGCCTGGTGGTGCCCCATCTGTACGGCTACAAGAGCGCCAAGTGGCTGCGCGGTATCGAGTACCTCACCGAGGACCGGCGCGGCTTCTGGGAGGAACGCGGCTACCACAACGTCGCCGACCCCTGGAAGGAGCAGCGCTACTCGTACCAGGAGCGGGAGGGCGACGGCCCGGAGCAGGCCACGTGAGAGCCGGGGCCGGCCGTCGTCGCGGGGCCCCCGCGTCAGGCTGACATGACCGTCATCACGATCAGGACGACCAGGAGCAGCAGGACGTAGGCGACCGAGTGGACGCGGTCCGGGACACGGCCGACGACCCGTCCCGCCACGGCGATCGTGGGCAGCGATCCGATGAGCAGGGCGGCGCCGGCGGTGAGATCGACGTATCCGAACCGTCCCCAGCCTGCGGCGGCGGTGGGTGCCAGGGCGTAGACGAGGGTCCCGGCCAGGGCGACGGGGACGGTGAGAGGGCCGGCCATCGCGGTCGCCTCGGCCATGGGGTGGCCCCGGCGGCGCAGCAGCGGAACCGTCATGACGCTGCCGCCCACGCCCAGCGCGGCGGCCACCAGCCCTATGCCCATCCCGCCGAAGGTGGTCATGCCCCGGCCCAGGGGCCCGGGAGGCGTTTTCCGCGCGGGAGAGATGAAGCCTTTCCGCAGCAGGCTGTCGGTGATCGTCACCAGGAGGTAGACGACGAACAGCGCGCGCAGCGCCGTACCGCCGATGAACGTGGCCGCGCAGGATCCCGCGGCGGCGCCGACGGTGATGAACGCCGCCAGCGGCCTGAGGTACGTGTGGCGCAGCCTCCCCTCGCGCCACTGGGCCAGCGCCGCCGCCACGGCGTTGACCGTCATGACCGCGGCCGAGGTCCCCACCGCGACGTGCATGGCGTCCGTCGCCGGGCGCGCCGCGGCACTCAGGACGCCGTAGATCACGGGTACCGCGATGAAGCCTCCGCCGAAGCCGAAGAGCACGGTGGTGATGCCGGTCAGGCACCCGAAGGACAGGAGAGTGAGGAACGAGGTGAGCACGGGTGAGACGTTAGGGATCACGAGCCGTGGCGGCCAAGCGATGATTCGCCGTCCTCCTACGCGCAGCGGACAGCCGCGCACGATCCCGCGTACCCTCGCGGCATGCGCAACATCCCGGTCGCGGAGGTGGACGAACTCGACCGCGCCGTACTGGCCATCGGCACCGACTACCCGCCGGAGCACCTGCTCGTCTGGCACGAGCACCGCCGGGCCCAGGTCCTTTACGCGGCCACCGGCGTCATGCGGGTCGAGACGGCGGACGGCAGCTGGACGGTCCCCACCGCCCGCGCGGTACTGATCCCGCCCCTGACCAGGCATCAGGTCACGATGACCGGCGTCAGCACCCGCAGTCTGTACATCGAGCCGGCCGCCGTGCCGTGGTTTCCCGCCCGCTGCCGCACCGTGGACGTCTCCGCCCTGCTCCGTGCGCTGATCCTGGAAGCCGTCGAGATGGAGCCCCGCTACGCCGAGCACAGCCGGGACGCGGCGCTCGCCGACCTCGTCCTCCACGAACTCAGGAGCCTCGCCCCGCTGCCGCTCGACGTGCCGCTGCCGTCCGAGCCCCGACTGCGCGCGCTGTGCGAGGAGTTCCTCCAGCGACCGGACATCCACGACCCGCCCGCACGCTGGTGCGCCGCCCTGAACATCAGCGAGCGAACCCTCGCGCGCCGGTTCCGCGACGGTACGGGTCTGAACTACGCGCAGTGGCGGCAGCGCGCCTGCGTCCTGCACTCCCTGCACCATCTCGCCAGGAGAGTGCCCGTCACGCGCGTCGCGGCCATGCTGGGCTACGACAACCCCGCCGCGTACACGGCCGCGTTCAAGAAGCTCCTGGGCCGGCCGCCGACGGCGTACGGGAGTCCCGGCCCGACGGGCGGCCGGTCCGCGGCGACGTCACGGACGCCGAGGGCCCGTTGACCGGGCCGGGAGGCCGCAGGCGGTCACCCCCGCGGTCGGCGGGATCCACCGAGCCGACCGCCGGAGGGCCGACCGTCACGGCTTGAGGAACCCGGCGTCCGTGAGGACCTTCTGGCCTTGCGGGGACTGGACGAGGGCGATGAACTCCTGGGCGGCCTCGGCGTTCTTCGCGTTCTTCAGCTCGACGATCGGATAGTCGTTGACGGCGTCGGACGACTCGGGGAATTCCACGCCGGTCACCTTGTCGCCTGCGGACTTCACGTCGGTCTTGTAGACGAGGGACGCGTCGGCCTCCTTCAGCACCACCTTGTTCAGGGCGGCCTTCACGTCCTGCTCGTAGGAGACCGGGGTCAGCTTGACGCCGGCCGCGTCCAGGACCTTCTGCGTGGCGGCGCCGCAGGGCACGGTCTTGTCGCACAGGACGACCTTGAGGCCGGACTTGGTGAGGTCGTCCAGAGAGGCGATCTTGTCCGGGTTGCCGGGCAGGGTGGCGATCTCCAGCTGGTTGCGCGCGAAGGTGGCCGGTGTCCCCGAGGCGTCGCCCGCGTCCGTGACGATCTTCATCGTGGTCGGGCTCGCGGCGGCGAACACCTCCGCCGGGGCACCGCCCTTGATGCTCGCCGCCAGGGTGTCGCTGCCGCCGAAGCTGAAGGTCACCTTGGTGCCCGGGTGCGCCTTCTCGAACTCCTTGCCGAGCTCGGTGAACGTCTCCTTGAGCGAGGCGGCGGCGAACACGGTCACGGTGCCGGACAGCTTGGAGGAGGCGGCCGCCGCGGCGGAGGCGTCCACCCGCGAGGTGGAGTCGGAGGACTGGGACGAGGAGGAACAGGCGCTCAGGGCCAGCAGTACGGAAACCCCGCACCGAACGCCTGAAGGGTCCGGCGGGTCCGACGAGCGGAACGAGTCGTCACAGTGCTCTCCTCAAGAGACGTCCGGCGGTCCGGGACCGCCGCACGGCCCGGATTCCTCAGAACGCCATCGTGATCCACCGCGGGACCGCAACCGCTGACCATCACGCCCATGTCGCGTGGGCCGATCGGGTGGGGTGGCGCCGGCGCGCGGATTCGGTGGGGCACCGTCGCGCCGGGCGGGTGCGTGCCGGCTCCCTGGAGAAGGAGGCGCAAGCGGCTCAGTGGCGGAAGGTGAAGGCGTGGGGCGCCGGGCCGTGGGCGTTGAGGTGTTCCAGTCTGGAGACGCCGTCCCGCCAGGTGGGTGTCACGCCGTCGGGGACCCACCAGAGCACGTGGTTCGGGTGTTCCGTCCTCTCGAACCAGTCGTTGCGCCTGCTCAGCGCCTTTCGGTGGGGGCCGGTGTAGACGGCATCGGAGGCGGAGCCCGGGTCGGTCCAGAGCGAGAGGGTCGCGGCGAGCGCGGTGGTTTCCACCGTACGGCCCTTGTCGTACCAGGCCGGGACGGCGAACTCTCCCCACGCACCCCAGTCCGCCTCGAAGAGCAAGCCCCGGTCACCGCCCGCCGCTTCGGCCCGAGCGATGTATCCGGGGTGCCGACCGATGTTCCGGTAGACGGCCTCGCCCATGTCGTAGAACTCGCGCGTGAGAGGTGCGGGATCGACGAGAGGGGACTTCAGGACGCCGAAGGTGTACAGCGCGAGTTGGGGCATGCGTCTCTCCCTGGTCGGACTCGCCGGGCGTCACCGGACCAGCCCTTCGCGGGCTGCTCAGCCGGAACGAACTCCGGTGCGACCGTGGGCGATCGCCGAGGACCAGGTGAAGGTAGCCGCCTCCGCGGGCCCTGTCGAAGTTGCGTTTTCCTTGCCCGAGTGGCCTCCGGACGGGCTCCCGCACGTCATGTCCGTACGGGAGTCCCGCCGCGTTCACGGAGTGAGCAGCAGGCTGTCGCCGCGCTCCTTGGCCGCGGCGTAACGCCGGGCCACGTCCTGCCAGTTGACGACGGCCCACATGGCGTCGATGAAGTCGACCTTCTGGTTCTTGTACTGGAGGTAGAAGGCGTGCTCCCAGGCGTCGAAGACCAGGATCGGGGTCGAGCCCTGGCCGACGTTGCCCTGGTGGTCGTAGACCTGCTCGACGATCAGACGGCCGCTGAGGGGCTCGTGGGCGAGGACACCCCAGCCCGAACCCTGCGTGGTCGCGGCGGCCTTGGTGAGCTGGGCCTTGAAGCCCGCGAAGGAGCCGAAGGACTCGGCGATCGCGTCCGCGAGGTCACCGACGCCGTCCTCCGCGAGGGGTTCGCCGCCGCCGTCGCCGGTCATGTTGTGCCAGTAGATGCTGTGCAGGATGTGTCCGGACAGGTGGAAGGCCAGGTTCTTCTCCAGGCCGTTGATCCAGCCCCACTGCTCCTTGTCACGGGCCTCCGCGAGCTGCTCCAGGGCGTCGTTCGCGCCCTTGACGTACGCCGCGTGGTGCTTGTCGTGGTGCAACTCGACGATCTGCGGGTTGATGACCGGTTCGAGCGCCGCGTAGTCGTACGGAAGCTCAGGGAGCGTGTAAACCGCCATGTCCAACGTCCTCCGATGTTATTGCGAGTCATATGCAACTGCAAGATAACAGCAAGAGCAACTGATTGCCGATCAAGAAGCGGGCCTGCGTCATCGCCGTTCGCTTCTACAAGTCGTCCGGCTTCGGGCCGCGCGGAACCCTGCCGAGCAAGGGGCTGGACGCACCGCAGGCAGGATGAAGCGGCTCCGCCCGGGCGCCGGTGGCCAGTGGCGGTGCCCCTCCTTCGGGGGCGGCTCAGCGGTTCGTCGGACGCGGGCGTCCGAGTGCGAAACGGCTCGGTCCCGGCTCTCCGCGTACCAGCGCGGCCGCCAACTCGCCGATGACCGGAGCGAACTTGAAGCCGTGCCCGGAGAACCCTCCCAGCACGGTGACCGGACCCTGCCGGTCGATGACGAAGTCGTGGTCGGGGGTGGTGGTGTACAGGCAGGTCACGGCCTCGGGCGCGGTGTGGTCCACGCCGGGGAGCCAGCGCTCGGCGTACGCCGCCAGCTCTCGCAGGATCACGGCGTCCGGGGTGCGGTCGCGCCGGTCGGGGTCGACGACGGGGCCGACGCCGTGGAAGCCCGCCTTGACACCGTCGGTGCTGCCGAGTCCGTACACCCCGTCCGCGGTGAGGCCGTCGACGGGCAGCGCGGCGCCCGGGTGGTGAATGTAGCTGGGCCAGGTGAGGGCGTCCGCCGCGGGGAAGTGCGCGGGCTGCTCCTGGGTGACACGCAGCACCGGCACGCCGCCGACCGGCGGAGCGGTAGCGCCGCCCAGCATTCCGGGCGCCCAGCCGCCGACCGCGACCACGACCGCGTCGGCGCGCAGTTCCTCCTCCGTGTCCGTGACCACCCGGACCTCGGCTTCGCCGCGCACCGACAGCCCGGTCACCCGGACGCCGTGCCGGACCTCCGCGCCGTGCGCCCGGGCCGCCTGCTGGAAGGCGGTGACCGCCTCGTCCGCGTGCAGACGTCCGGCCTCCGGGTGGAAGACCGCACCGGTGTCGGCGCGCAGCCCGGGCCAGCGCTCGGCGACCTCGTCCGGGCCCAGCCGCTCGGCCGGCCGTCCGGCGGCGGTCAGCGTCTCGTACAGCGCCTCGGTCGTGGCGGCCGGGCCATGGTCGACGGCTCCGGTGAGGGTGAGCACCTGCCGTCCCGTCTCCTCCTCCAGCCGCCGCCACAGCGGCAGCGACCGCACGGCGAGACCGACGTAGAAAGGGTCCGCGTAGGCCAGTCGGAAGATCCGCGAGGTGCCGTGCGAGCTGCCCCGGTCGTGGCCGGGCGGGAAGCGCTCCAGCAGGGTGACGCGGTCACCCCGGGCGGCGAGCCGCCACGCGGCGGACGAACCCATGACACCGCCGCCGATGACGACGACTCGACGAGAAGACACGGTGCTCGATCCTTTGGCGAACGATCCGGACCGCCCGGGGAACGGGACGCCCCGAGGTTTTCCGGCGTGACCCGCACCTGTCTACCAGCCGTAGGCCCGGAGCGAACCGGCCGGGTCGCCGCCGCCGGCCCCCTGTCCGTCGACACGCTCGGTCGTGCTCCCTCCTCGCCCCGGCCAAGAGGCTTCGCCACGGACTCCTAGCGCCGAACCCGCGGCATCCCCAGGCCGATCCACGAGATGATCTCCCGCTGGATCTCGTTGTTGCCGCCGCCGAAGGTGAAGATCACGGCCGAGCGGTAGCCGCGTTCGAGTTCGCCGTGCAGGACCGTGCCGGCCGAGCCCTCCTTGAGGGCACCGGGGGCCGCGACGATCTCCATCAGCCAGGCGTACGCGTCCCGGCGCGCCTCGGAGCCGTACACCTTGACGGCGGAGGCGTCCTGCGGGGTGAGCGTCCCCTCCTGGACGGCGTTCACCATGCGCCAGTTGAGGAGCTTCATCGCGTCAAGCCTGGTGTGCGTGCGGGCGAGCAGGCGCCGCACCCAGGGGAGGTCGACGACGCGGCGCCCGTCGGCGAGCTTGGTCTCCATCGCCCAGCGCTGGACGTCGTGCAGGGCGCGGATGGCCATGGTGCCGTGCGCGGCGAGCGTGACGCGCTCGTGGTTGAGCTGGTTGGTGATCAGCCGCCAGCCCTTGTTCTCCTCCCCGACCCGCCGGGTGGCGGGGACCTTGATGTTCTCGTAGTAGCTGGCGGTGGTGTCGTGCGAGGCGAGCGTGTTGATGACGGTGCACGAGTAGCCGGGGTCGGAGGTCGGCACGAGGAGCATGGTGATGCCCTTGTGCGGCGGGGCGTCCGGATCGGTGCGGACCGCGAGCCACACCCAGTCCGCCGTGTCGCCGTTGGTCGTCCAGATCTTCTGGCCGTCGACCGTGTAGTGGCCGCTCTCCTCGTCGCCCTCCCGCACCGCCCTGGTCCTGAGCGCGGCGAGATCCGTCCCGGCTCCCGGCTCGCTGTAGCCGATCGCGAAGTCGATCTCGCCGGCCAGGATCCTCGGCAGGAAGGACGACTTCTGCTCCTCCGTCCCGAACTTCATGATCGTCGGGCCTACGGTGTTGAGCGCCATCAGCGGCAGCGGCACCCCGGCCTGGGCCGCCTCGTCGAAGAAGATGAACTGCTCCATCGGGCTCAGACCCCGACCGCCGTACTCCTTGGGCCAGCCGACGCCGAGCCAGCCGTCCGCGCCGAGCCGTCGGATCGTCTCGCGGTAGAAGCGCTTCTGCGCCGCCGGATCGGCGTAGCGGGCGTAGGCGTGATCGGGCACCAACTCGGCGAAGTAGAGACGAAGTTCGGTCCGCAGCCGCTGCTGCTCCGGCGTGTATTCGAGATGCACGGCGCCTCCTGCCTCCCCGGGCACGACCTGACGGCGCACACCGTAGAACGTGTTCCAGAAATTGGGAATGCCGATGACGCCGGCGGAACGAGTGAGGGGGCGGTGCCCGGTCGCCCGGGCATCGCCCCCTCGTGCGGGCCGGGTTGCCGGCCGTCGCGGAATATCGTCGCTCGTGCGCCCCCGCCGCCGTCAGTGGCAGGGGAACCCGAGCAGGTGCCGGGCGTCGTGGACCCATTCGTGGACGTTCTCGCCGGAGACGAGGGAGGTGGCGCCCTGTTCGGCGCCGACGAAATAGAGCAGGACCAGCATCAGCATGCCGAAGAAGACCGCCCAGGGGACGATCGCGCCGATCGGCAGCTTGGCGGGAACGGCGGTGGGGGTGACGGTCGGCTGAACGACGGACTGCGCCATGGGGCAGAACCTCCTGGGGAACTCGCGTCCCATCTCGGTGGTGCACAGGACGACAGCCACGGGTCTGACTCACCCGCGTCCGTCACCCCTGGCCGGGATGACATGCGCCGGGCTTACAGTGGCGCGACCGTGCCGGACTTCCACCGGGCTTCCGCCGAACCGTCGTCAATATCCTCGTGACCGTACCGCGAAGCCGCACCCCGGCCAAGGGCGCACGACCCCCGTGCGCCGTGCGCCCCACGTCCGGCACCGTCCGGGTCCACGACACATGAGAGTGAAGGCATGACCAGCCGAGTTTTCTTGATCTCCGCGGCGATCAGCGAGGCGCTGCGCGAGGCCCGCTTCGACGACGGCAGTCCGGTGGACGCCTCCGGCCTGCGGGCCGCCCGGACGGCCGCCGCGGCGGGTGCCGTTCCGGCCGGCGGGCGGCTGTGGCTCTCCCCCACCGTGCGGTGCCGGCAGACCGCCGAGGCGCTCGGACTCGAAGGCGGCATCGACGTAGCGGAGTTGGCGCCTCTCGACGTGGGCCGCTGGCGCGGGGCGACGCTGGCCGAGGTGAGTGCCGAGGAGCCCGAGGCGGTGGCCCGCTGGCTCTCCGACCCCGCGTCGGCCCCGCACGACGGCGAGTCGGTGCGGGCGTTCTGCGACCGGGTGACGGAACGCCTGGACGCGGCGGCCGGGTTCGAGGGGCGGACCGTCGCCGTGGTCGAGCCCGAGGTCGTACGGGCCCTGGTGGTACGGGTGTTGGGAGCGCCCGAACCGGCGTTCTGGCGCGTGGACGTGCCGCCGCTCACCGTCACGGAGTTGAGCGGGCGCGCCGGGCGCTGGAACCTCCGCGCCGGGCGCCCGCTCGCCTGAACGGCCCTGCCCCGGCTGCTCCCGGCCTCATCGCAGCGTGGCGAGGAAGTCCGCGCACGCCCGGGCGCATTCACGGCATTTCCGTGCGGCGCCCTCCGCCCCGGGGCAGCCGTCGAAGGCCTCGGCGCACTCCAGGCAGACGTCCCGGCACCACTCCAGCTGGACGCGCGTGTCCCGCTCGCTCTGCCCCTGCTGACGGGACAGGACGTGGCAGGTCGCCTCGCACACCTCCGCGCACAGAATGCCCGAACGCCGCGCGGATTCCTGCCTCTTGGGCCCGTCGGGATTCAGGAGGCTCGCGCGCAGCGCCGCGGTCCGGGCGCACTCGGCGCAGGCCTGGGCGCAGGCGAAGCGGTCCTCCAGGAACCGGAAGAGCTCCTGCTGTGAAATCGTCGTCGTCACAACAGGCGGGTAGCCGGGTCGAGTCGGTTCAAACAGCGCGAGTCCGGACCCTCACGCTCCGGCGGCCTCCCGGGAGATCTGCTCGAACTGCGCCCCCATCGCCTCGGAGAGCGCCTGCGCCGCCGACAACGGGCGGACCATCACGGTGAATTCGTCGATGCGTCCGTCCTCGTCGAAGTGCAGGAAGTCGCAGCCGTTGATCTCCTTGTCGCCCACCTTGGCCGTGAAGACCAGCGCGTGGTCGCGGCCGTCCGCCCCGGCGATCTCGCGGACGTAGCGGAAGTCGCTGAAGACACGCCAGACACCCCGCAGGATCGCCGCGGTGATGGGCTTGCCCGGGTACGGCTTGAAGGCGACGGGGCTGGTGAACACGACGTCGTCGGCCAGCAGCTCCGCGACCGCGTCGAGGTCTCCGGCCTCCACGGCCTTGCGGAAGGAGTTCATCGCACTCACCCTCTTACTCAATTAATTGATTAGGTGCGGATAAGATTAGTCCTGGCGTCGCGGGACGTCTAGCCTTGCGGGATGGCATTGCGCAACGCGGTACTGGCCACCCTCCTGGAGGGCGAGGCGTCGGGCTACGACCTGGCCAAGGGCTTCGACGCCTCGGTGGCCAACTTCTGGATGGCGACCCCGCAGCAGCTGTACCGGGAGCTCGACCGGATGGAGTCCGAGGGGCTGATCGAGGCCCGGCTCGTGCGGCAGGAACGCCGGCCCAACAAGCGGGTCTTCTCGCTGACCCCGGCGGGGCTCGAAGCGCTGGCCTCCTTCACGTCCGGCCCCGCGAAACCCACCGCGATCCGGGACGAGCTGATGGTCAAGGTGTACGCACTCGACATGGGGGACGCCGACGCCGTCCGGGTGGCGATCGCCGAGCGGCTGGAGTGGTCGCGGGCCAAGCTGGCCCACTACGAGCGGATCGGCGCCCGGCTGCTCGACGGCCGCACCGAGGACGAGTACCTCGCCACCGTCGAGCGCGTGGGCCCGTATCTCACTCTCCTGGGGGGACGCGCCTTCGAGCAGGCGATCATCGAGTGGGCGGAACGGGCCCTGCGGGTGCTGGAGCGGCGGGCGGCCGTCGCCCCCTGACGGCGGCCCGTCCGGATTAGCCTGGTTGCGGGGTTGCTGGGCGGGGCCCCATTCGGCTCGGCTCGGATCGCAGGAGGCAGTCGTGGTGCGTGCGCTCGGTTTCGCCGTCGTGGGGTTCGGCTGGATGGGACGGGTGCACACCCAGGCGTACGCCCGCGTCCTCCACCACTTCCCGCGGCTCCCGCTGCGTCCCGAACCGATCGCCGTCGCCGACGAGGTGCCGGGGCGGTCCGAGGAGGCCGCCGAACGGTACGGCTTCGCCACGGCCGTGCGCGACTGGCGCGAGATCGCCGACGATCCGCGTGTGGAGGCCGTGAGCATCACCGCGCCGAACTTCCTGCACCGTGAGATCGGTGTGGCCATGGCCGCGGCCGGCAAGCACATCTGGATCGAGAAGCCGGTGGGACTGACCGCCGACGACGCCCGGGCCGTGTCGGGCGCGGTCGCCGCGGCCGGGGTCCGCGGCACGGTCGGCTTCAACTACCGGGGCGCGCCCGCCGTCGTGGCGGCCCGCGAGCTCATCGCCTCCGGCGGCATCGGTGCCGTCACCCACGTACGCATCCGCTTCTTCAGCGATTACGCGGCCCACCCCGAGGGCGCGTTGACCTGGCGCTACGAGCGTGAGCGCGGCGGCAGCGGGGTCCTCGGCGACCTGGCCTCGCACGGCGTCGACCTGGCCCGTTTCCTGCTGGGCGAGATCGAGGCGCTGGTGGCGGACACCGCCGTCTTCGTGCCGCTGCGGGCCCGTCCGGCCGGAGCGACCTCCGGTCACGCGCGCGCGGCGGGCGGGGAACCGGCGCCCGTGGAGAACGAGGACTACGTCAACTGCCTGCTGCGCTTCGCCTCCGGCGCGCGGGGCGTTCTGGAGGCGTGCCGGGTCTCGGTGGGCGAGCAGAACGACTACGGGTTCGACGTCCATGGCACCAAGGGCTCGGTGTCCTGGGACTTCCGCCGGATGGGCGAGCTCGGGGTGAGCCGAGGATCCACGTACCAGGACCAGCCGGTCAGCACCGTGTACGTCGGCCCGGGAGACGGGGACTACGCCGCCTTCCAGCCGGGCGCGGCGAACGCCATGGGCTACGACGATCTCAAGGTCGTCGAGGCGCACGCGTTTCTGCGGTCGATCGCGGACGACAGGCCGTACGGGGCCACGCCGGCCGACGCGGTGCGCAGCGCGGTGGCACTGGACGCGATGGTGCGGTCGGCGGCTTCGGGTACGTGGGTGACGCTGGAGGCGTAGCCGCCCGGCCCGCGCGCGGTGAGCGGGCGCCCGGACGGCTGGCCGGAATCGCGGCGAGCGAGCGCGCGGACACCCCCTCAGGCACGGGGAGAGCGAGCGCCCGGACGCCTGGTCAGGCGGAGGCGAAGACGTCCTCGGGGGCGTCGTCGAGGACGAATCCGTTGTCGAGCCGGACGCGGACGGTGACACGGAGCATCTGTCGCTGGAAGGCGACCCAGTGTTCCTCCAAGACCCCCACCTGCTCCTCCAGTTGCTTCCTGCTCGCGGACGGCATCTGGTGGCCGAAGTCGTCCAGGAGCGACTTGAGGCGCTGGTACTCACCGACCTCGTGGCTCTGCTGCCGGTCGTGCTCGTCCACGCGCTCGACGGTGCCCTCGACGCCTGCCGCCAGGGCCAGGGAGGCGGCGAAGGCGCCCGTCTCCTCCGGGGCCTCCCCGGCCGGGGTCACCGACCCGGCCAACCGGAGTTCCGCCGCCAGCCGCACCCGTTGGCCCACGTTCAGCGTCATCGGTCCTTCGTCCTCCTCGTCGGTCGGCGGCGATCCGGTGCGCGAGGCGCCGCCAGGCGTACCGGAGAGGAGACGATCATCCCATCCCCGGCTCCGGTCCCGCCCGTGCGCCTCGCGCGCCCCCGCTCAGCTCAGCTGTCGGCCCCCGCGGCCCTCTCGCCGTGCCGGTCGACCACGGCGCGCTGGAGCACGGCGATGCTGCCCGTCAGCGTGTCGGACGTGATGCCCTTCTGCTTGTCGTGGGTGATGAAGCCGCGCGCGCCGAGGAACGCGAGACTGTGCTTGTCGAAGATCCATTCGTCACGCGTGGCGGAGGAGGCGTCCTCACGGGTGATGCCGATGCCGTGGCGCCCGGCCACGTCCACGGCGTCCGGGATCTCCTTGACGCCCGGTATCCTCGCGGCCGCCTTGTACAGCGCGGCGGTGTTCCGCGGCGGCATGAGCGTCTGGCTCAGCAGGTCGCCGATCAGCGAGAAGACGGCCTGCTCCCTGGACTCGCCGTCCGACACGCGGACTTCGCGGCGCAGCACGGTGAGCAGCGCGTCGGGATCCGTCGGCAGCGAGGACAGCCAGGTGTACGTGGGGTGGTCGATCCCCGCCGGGACCGCGGCGGTCGACTCGATGGGGATCGTCTCGTCGGGCATCACGGCGTCCTTGCCCGACTCGCGCATCCAGCCGGTGGTCGTCAGGGGCCTGGGGTCCTGCGAGGTCCACGTCTCCAGCGTGTGCGGGGCGCCGAGTCGTATGGGCCCCTCGAACGTCCCCTTGTTCGAGACGGTCAGGCTCCTGACGTACACGAACTGGTCGTCCCTGACCGGGGTGGCATCGGCTGCCATCGCGACGACGGCGATCCGGTGGAGGGTGACGGCGGCGTTCCGCGCGTGGGCGCCGCCGGTCGCCGCCCGGTCCGCCGGGGTGGGGCCGCTGCCGGCGCCCGGGCCGGTGAGAGTGAGGGCCAGCGCTCCGGCCAGCACGGTCGAGGCGAGGGGCACCAGGAGCGCCGGACGTGTCAGCCGGCGGCGCGGTGCCCGGGCCGGGGTCGGTGCCGGAGCCTCGGCGGCGGCGT
This sequence comes from Streptomyces sp. f51, assembly GCF_037940415.1. NCBI lineage: Bacteria > Bacillati > Actinomycetota > Actinomycetes > Kitasatosporales > Streptomycetaceae > Streptomyces > Streptomyces sp. f51. The sequence goes on from NZ_CP149798.1 coordinate 436,823, forward strand.
TCCCGAGGTCTTGGTCGATCTGCTGCATCAGGACGTCCTTGTGGTGGAGGTGTCGCTCCGGCGGGAGGTCCCATTCGGCCGGGGCGGACAGCAGCTCCAGCGCGTCCTCGGTCCGTCGACCGTCGGCGTTCATCGGGTCCCCTCCTTCAGGAACAGGGCCGCGAACGCGGCCTCACTCTCCACCTCTCCACGGGGGCCGGGAGGTTCCGTCCTCGCACCGCCCTGCCCGGAGCTGAGCCGGTCGAGCCGGGCCCGGGCGCGCGAGAGCCTCGACCGTACGGTGCCGACGGGGATGCCGAGCGTCTCCGCGGCCTGCCGGTAGTCGAGCCCGGCCGACACGCACAGCGCGAACACCTCACGCTCCTGGCGGCGCAGCCGGCCCAGCGCCTCGTGGACGAGCGCGAGCCGGCGGGCGTCGTCGATCCGCCCGGCCGTCTCCTCGGCGAAGTCCTCCACGGGACGCGGCAACGGGCTGCGCGCCAGGAAGGCGAGCCGCCGGCGCAGACTCCGGTTGGCGTTGCGCGCCTTGTGCGTGGCGATGCCGAACAGCCAGGGCCCCAGCGTGCCGCCCTCCGGCTCGACCCGTTCCCGGCCGCGCCAGGCGGCGAGGAACGTCTCGGACATGACCTCCTCGGCCTGCGACCAGTTGCCGGTCAGCCGCAGGGCGTGGTTGTAGACCGCCCGCGCGTACTGGTCGTAGAGCTCGGCGAACGCCGTCCGGTCTCCCGCCCGTATGCGCGCGCGCATGGACTCCGCTGGTTCTTTTTGACTCACACCCGGTACTCTCCGTGGCCCGCCCGGGGTTCCTGTGGCGCGCGTCACCCCCGGATGCGAGGGACGCCCGCACCGCACGACCCTAGGGCGTTCGGCGAGCCGACCGAGGCGATGCGATCAGCCGAAGGTCGGGACGTACGCCTGGATACGAGGGCCGAGCCGGACCTCGTGTCAGCTCTTGGGCATGAGGACCGTGTCGATGATGTAGACGTTGGCGTTGGCGGTCTTCACGTTGCCGCAGACGACCTTCGCGGAGTCGTTGACCGTGTACGACTCACCCGAACCGGAGGTCGTGAGCTTCGACTTCTCCAGCGTCGTGAAGGAGCCGTTCTCCAGGTCCTTCGGCGTCAGCTTCTGGCCCACCACGTGATAGGTCAGGATCTTCGTCAGCTGCGCCTTGTCGTTGAGGACCTTGTCCAGCGTCGCCTTCGGGATCTTCGCGAAGGCGTCGTTGGTCGGCGCGAACACGGTGATGTTCTGCGCGTTGTTGAGGGTGTCGACCAGACCCGCCTTCTTCACCGCCGTCACCAGGGTCGAAAGCGCGGGGTTGTTGGAAGCCGCGGTCGCCACCGGGTCCTTGGACATGCCGTCGAACGAACCGGCACCGTTCTTCGGAACCGAGGCACAGCCGGGCCCGAACGGCTGGTCCATGCCGCTCGCGCTGGAACCGCCCATGTCGGCGCTCTTGGTCGCCGCAGCCGCCGTCGTCGAGGCGGAATCGGACGTGCCCGAAGCACTGCTGCCACTGGAGCACGCGGTCATGACCAGCGGAAGCACGGCGGCGGCGGCCAGAAGACCGGAGGTACGGCGGATACGGGTGTTCATCATGTTCTCCTGGGGAACGGCGCGGCACGATGCGGCCACGCTCGGGGATGTCACGGAAGGGCGTTTCGTAAAGGTGCTCGCCGCTCGCGGGCGGGCGGACGAACCAGAGGCCCGGTCGAGGGTCGCGAGCGCGGCGCGCCGGCCACGGACGCCGAGCCGCTCCATGCGCCCGGCCGGCCGCGCTCGCTGAACCCTCTCTTCGTCCCTCACACCGGGAATCCGGTCCTGCGCACCGGGCGGATTGGCCCAGGCACCTGATCGGGTGAAAAGAGGTCCCGTACCCATCCGCTCCGCGTTCCGTCACGGATCAGAGGCTTGCGCCGGCGACAGCCCTTCGCCCGCCGGAAGGGATCTCGGCGGGCGAAGGACACGTCGTACGGGGGGATCCACGTTTCCCGCGTCCTCCGGTCATCCGGAACGACCACGGTTCCGGATCACTGACAGAGCCGCACCACGCCCCTCCTGAGAGGAGGCACCGGCCATGACCGTCACCACCCCGACCCCGGCACCCCCGACCGGTCGGCCCCACAGCCCCGTTGCCGACCATCGGCTGGCCGTCGCCCTGCCCTGCGGACCGCACTCCCCACGGCTGGCCCGGCACATCGCCGCCCGATGGCTGGCCGCGCACGGGGCTCCGGCCTCGCGCCTGTGCAATGCGGTGCTCATCGTCTCGGAACTGGTCACCAACGCCGTCCGGCACACGCACGAGCCCTGCACGCTCCAACTCACCTGGCGCGGAAGCCGGCTGGACATCGCCGTCGCGGACCACGGCGAGAAGCCGCCGGAGACGTCCGGCGCACCGGGCGAGCACGGCGGCTTCGGGCTCCCTCTCATCGAGGGCCTCGGAGGACGGATCGAGACGGTCCCCGCGCTCGGCGGCAAGACCGTGCACGCGACGGTGACCCTCACCCCGTTCGGCGCCTGAACCGCGCCGCCGCGCCGTCACACCGGAGTGGACGGGCGGGCGCGGTCCAGTCGGCTTCCGGGCGTCCACCGGAGCCCGGACGTCTCAGGCGAGGGCGGCGGCCAGCAGGGCGAAGGCGGCGATGAGGACGGCGACGCGGACGTAGTGGTAGCGGTTCCAGCGGTCCAGCTGCTGCTTCCAGTCGGCGGGCCGGTTGTCCGGGGTCCAGGTCTTGTTCCGGTTGTTGATCGGGACGAGCAGCAGTATCGACATGATCACGCTGACGATCAGCAGACCGGCGGCGGTCACGACGAGTCCGGCGCCGTGACCGTGCCACCCGGCGACGGCCCAGATCGCGGCGAGGACGACCGAGCCGATGTACCAGAACGGCATCAGGGCGCCCAGCATGCGGCCGCCGTGGGCGTGGCCGAGTTGACCGCTGTCCTCCGGAAGCGCGTCCAGGATCCGGTTCATGATGAAGGCGACGGAGAACTCCACCCCCACCAACACGCCGACGACCACGGTGGTGAAGACCTCGAGTGCGGTGAGCATGATGACCCTCCCAGGATCTAGCGTTGCTAGCTGATGAGGCAACGCTAGACCTAACTGCGCTCGATTGTCTAGCAGTGCTAGAATCGAGGTATGTCGGTACAGGAACGCAAGGAGCGTGAGCGGGCGGGCCGCGAACGCCTCATCGTGGCGACGGCCCGCGAACTCGCCGAGCAGCAGGGCTGGGACGCGGTCACCACGCGCCGGCTCGCCGAGCGCATCGAGTACAGCCAGCCCGTCCTCTACAGCCATTTCCGCGGCAAGCGCGAGATCATCGGCGCCGTCGCCCTCGAAGGCGCCGCCGAGATGGCCGCGGCACTGCGGGCCGCGACCTCCACCGCGGACGGCCCCCGCGCCCGGGTCACCGCCCTGGCTCGCGCCTACCTGGACTTCGCCGAGCGCAACCCGGCGGTCTACGACGCCATGTTCCAGCTCGACGGGGGCCTGGCGTTCGCGCAGGAGGACACCCCGGAGCCGTTGAAGGACGCCTTCGCCGCTCTGCTGGAGAGTCTCGGCGACGTTGCCGGGGACGGCGTTCATCCGGGCCTGTTCACCGAGGTGTTCTGGGCGGCTCTGCACGGGGTGGCCACCCTGACCCGGGCGGGACGGCTTCCGCCGGAGTACGCCGAGCAGCGGGTGACGATCCTGGTGGACCGGCTCGCCGCGCTCTGACGCACCGTCCGGACGGCCGGGCGTCCTCCCGCCTCGGAAGCCCGTCCACCAGGTCACCTGATGGCCTGTCACATCAGCGATGCGGCAAGGGTGTTGTCCATCGGTCCGGTCCCGTTCCCATGCGTGATGCGCCTGTTGCTGGGGATGTACAGGAGGAACACACAGGCCCCGGTCGCACAGTGAGGTGCTGGACTGATGGATCGCATGTTCCGAACCCGTTCCCGGAGACTCGCCCCCCTCGTGGCCCTGACCGCCGCGTCCTTACTGCTCGCCGCGGGCTGCTCCAGCGGTTCCGGCGGCAAGAAGGCCGAGGAGAGCGGGGCCGGCGGCACCGTGGGCAAGGCGGACACACCGCCGATGACGGTCGCCCTCGTCACCCACCAGGCGCCGGGCGACACGTTCTGGGACATCGTCCGCAAGGGCGCCGAGGCGGCGGCCGCCAAGGACAACATCCGTCTCGTCTACGCCCACAACCCGAACGCGGGCGACCAGGCCAACCTGGTGCAGAACGCGATCGACCAGAAGGTGGACGGCATCGCGATCACCCTCGCCAAGCCGGACGCCATGAAGGACGTGGTGGGCAAGGCGACTTCGGCCGGCATCCCCGTCGTGGGCCTCAACTCCGGGCTCAGCGACTGGAAGAAGCTCGGCCTGATGGAGTTCTTCGGCCAGGACGAGACCGTCGCGGGCGAGGCGCTGGGCAAGAGGCTGAACGCGGAAGGGGCCAAGAAGGCCGTCTGCGTCGTCCAGGAGCAGGGCAACATCGGCCTCACCCAGCGCTGCGACGGCGTGAGGAAGACGTTCGGCGGGACGACGGAGAACCTGTACGTCAACGGCACCGACATGCCGTCCGTGAAGTCCACCATCACGGCCAAGCTCAAGCAGGACCCGGCGATCGACTACGTCGTCGCCCTCGGAGCTCCGTACGCCCTGACCTCGGTGCAGGCCGTGAGTGACGCCGGGAGCAAGGCGAAGATCGCCACGTTCGACCTCAACAAGGACCTCACCGGCGCCATCAGCAAGGGCACCATCCAGTTCGCCGTCGATCAACAGCCATACCTCCAGGGCTACTTGGCGATCGACTCCCTGTGGCTCTACAAGAACAACGGCAACTACAGCGGCGGCGGCGAGCAGCCGGTGCTCACCGGTCCGGCGTTCGTGGACAAGGGCAACGTCGACACCGTCGCCCGGTTCGCCGCCAAGGGCACCCGGTGATGAGTACGGCCGGACAGACCGGGCCGACGGCGACCGTGCCGCCGGCCCCCGGCCCCCCGGCCGCCGACGGGCCGAGCGCACGGCGCCCCCTGGTGCTGCGGCTGCTCGCGCGGCCCGAGGTCGGCGTGTTCCTCGGGGCCGCCGCCGTGTTCGTGTTCTTCCTGATCGCGGCGCCGTCCCTGCGCTCCGGCGGTTCGATGGCCACGGTGCTCTACCAGTCGTCGACGATCGGTCTCATGGCGCTGCCCGTGGCCCTGCTGATGATCGGCGGCGAGTTCGACCTGTCCGCCGGCGTCGCGGTCGTCAGCTCGGCGCTGACGGCGAGCATGCTCAGCTACCAGCTCACGGTGAACGTCTGGGCGGGAGTCGTGGTCGCGCTCGTCCTCTCGCTCGCGATCGGGGCGTTCAACGGCTGGATGATGGTCCGCACCGGACTGCCGAGCTTCCTGGTGACGCTCGGGACCTTTCTGATCCTGCAAGGCGTGAACCTCGCGGTCACCAAGCTGGTCACCGACAACGTCGCCACCGACGACATCAGCGACATGGACGGCTTCGGCCAGGCGAGAAGGGTCTTCGCCTCGTCGTTCGACCTCGGCGGCGTCCAAGTGAAGATCACGGTCGTGTGGTGGCTCGTCTTCGCGGCGCTCGCCACCTGGGTGCTGCTGCGCACTCGGTACGGCAACTGGGTCTTCGCGGTCGGCGGCGACCAGGAGAGCGCCCGCGCGGTCGGCGTACCCGTGACCTTCACCAAGATCACGCTGTTCATGACGGTCGGCTTCGGCGCCTGGTTCGTCGGGATGCACGAGCTGTTCTCGTTCAACACGGTGCAGTCGGGCGAGGGCGTCGGCCAGGAGCTCATCTACATCGCCGCGTCGGTGATCGGCGGCTGTCTGCTCACCGGCGGCCAGGGCTCCGCGATCGGCCCCGTCTTCGGCGCCTTCATGTTCGGCATGGTGAACCAGGGCATCGTCTACGCGGGCTGGAACCCCGACTGGTTCAAGGCCTTCCTCGGCGTGATGCTGCTCGGCGCCACGCTCGTCAATCTGTGGGTCCGCCGCACGGCGACCCGGAGGTGAACCGACCCATGGCAGACAACGGATCCGGTCACTCGGACGTATCCGCCCCGGGCGCCCCACCCGGGCACGACGGCCCCCCGCCCGGGCATGACAGCGCCCCGCCCGGGCACGACAGCGCCGCGATCGGGCACGACGGCCCCCCGATCGTGGAACTGCGGGGCGTGGGCAAGTCCTACGGCACCGTCCGCGCCCTGCACGACGTGTCGCTCGAAGTCCGTCCGGGCCGCGTGACCTGCGTCCTCGGCGACAACGGCGCCGGGAAGTCGACCCTCATCAAAATCATCTCGGGGCTGCACCGGCACAGCGAGGGCGAGTTGCTCGTGGACGGCACGGCGGTGCGCTTCGGCTCCCCGCGCGAGGCCCTCGCCCAGGGCATCGCGACCGTGTACCAGGACCTCGCGACGGTGCCGCTGATGCCGGTCTGGCGCAACTTCTTCCTCGGCTCCGAGCCGACCCGGGGCCCCTGGCCCGTGCAGCGGCTCGACATCGCCCGGATGAAGCGGACCGCCGATGCGGAACTGCGCAGCATGGGCATCGTCCTCGACGATCTCGACCGGCCGATCGGCACGCTGTCCGGCGGGCAGCGCCAGTCCGTGGCCATCGCCCGCGCCGTGTACCTCGGCGCCCGGGTGCTGATCCTCGACGAGCCGACCGCCGCGCTGGGCGTCAAGCAGTCCGGGGTCGTCCTCAGATACATGGCCGCCGCCCGGGACCGCGGCCTCGGCGTCATCTTCATCACCCACAACCCGCACCACGCCTACATGGTCGGCGACCACTTCGCCGTGCTGCGGCTCGGCACCCTGGAACTCAGCGCCGACCGGGGCGAGGTCGGCCTGGAGGAACTCACCGACCACATGGCGGGAGGAACCGAACTGGCCCAGCTCAAGCACGAGTTGGCGCAGGTGCGCGGGGTCGACGTGGAGCGGCTTCCGGAGGCGGGGGACCTCGCGGGCGGAGGGACGGGGGGTGACCGGCGGGAATGACCGGGGCCCGCGCCCCACTCACCCGGGGCCGTCCGCCCGGAACAGGGTGCATGCGGCCCCGGATCACACCCCTGGAGGGGCGACGGTCACGGTGATGGAGGAACGGTTACGCTGAGATCATGCCGTCCACACGTCGTACCGCGCGCCAGACCGACCTGCTCAAGCGGCTGGTCGCGTTGCTGGTGGCGGAGGGCTTCGCGGCGTTCACCCTCGACGAGCTGACCGAGCGACTGCACTGCTCGAAGACGACCCTGTACCAACTGGCGGGAAGCAAGCAGGAGTTGGTACGGGAGGCGGTGAAGCACTACTTCCGGGAGGCCGCCCAGGCCGTCGAGAAGCAGGTGGCCGACACCTCCGCGCCCTCCGAGCGCGTGGTCGTCTACCTGAACGCAGTCGCCGGACAGCTGCGGCCGCTCTCCCGGCGGTTCCTCGACGACATGGCCGAGTTCGAACCGGCCCGCGAGGTGTACGAGGCCAACACGCGCCTCGCCGCGGGCCGGATCCGGCAGCTGATCGCCGACGGCGTGGCCGCCGGGGCGTTCCGTGACGTCCACGCGGCGTTCGTGGGCGAGGTCGTGGCCGCGACGATGCAGGAGATCCAGCGCGGCGAGGTCGCCGCGCGCACGGGACTGAACGACGCCGAGGCCTACGCCGAGCTGGCGTCGCTCATCGTGCACGCCGTCTCCCCCTGATCACCGCCGCCCCGGCGCCCCGGCCGCCCGGCCGCGTGGCGCGGCGAGACCCACCCGTACCACCCTCCCGTATCACCCCCGGGTGAGCCCGCGCATCCGCGCGTGCGGGCCCGGCTCATCACGTACAGAACCCGCCCACCGGTCGCCGACCGGCGGATCCGTCGCTTGCCGGCATGGCCTGGCGGTACCAAAAACGATACTGTTGTATCGCCTGGCGTATCAAAAGCGTCCAGTGAACCGCCACCACCGAGGACCTGCCATGCCCGCGACCCGCACCCTTCCCACGCCGGAAGCCGTCGACCTGATCGCCCTGACCCGCGAGCTCGCCGAGAAGGAACTCGCTCCGCGCGTCGCCGAGGCCGAGGCCGAGGGACGCTTCCCCCGCGAGGTCTTCCGGACCCTCGGCCGGGCCGGTCTGCTGAGCCTGCCCTACCCCGAGGAGTTCGGCGGCGGCGACCAGCCCTACGAGGTCTACCTCCAGGCCCTGGAGGAGATCGCCGCCGTCTGGGCCAGCGTCGCCGTGGGCGTCTCGGTGCACGCGCTGTCCTGTTTCGCCCTCGCCTCGTTCGGCACCGAGGACCAGAAGAAGGAGTGGCTCCCGGACATGCTCGGCGGCGAGCTGCTCGGCGCCTACTGCCTGTCCGAGGCCCACGCGGGCTCCGACCCGGGCGCGATGCGCACCCGGGCCGTACGGGACGGCGACGACTACGTCCTCAACGGCGCCAAGGCCTGGACCACGCACGGCGGGTACGCGGACTTCTACACCGTCATGGCCCGTACGTCCGACGAGGGCTCGCACGCCATCTCCTGCTTCCTCGTCCCGGCCGACACACCCGGCGTGGTGGCCGACCCCCCCGAGCAGAAGATGGGCCTGACCGGGTCCGCCACCGCCACCGTGCGCCTGGAGAACGTGCGCGTGCCCGCGAGCCGCCGGCTGGGCGAGGAGGGCGAGGGGCTGCGGATCGCCTTCGCCGGGCTGGACTGCGGACGCCTCGGCATCGCCGCGGTGGCCACGGGTCTCGCCCAGGGCTCCCTTGACCACGCGCTGCGCTACTCGCGCGAGCGCGAGACCTTCGGCCGGCCCATCATCGAGCACCAGGGTCTGGCCTTCGTCCTCGCCGACATGGCCGCGGCGGTGCAGGTGTCCCGGGCCACGACGCTCGCCGCCGCCCGGCTCAAGGACGAGGGGCTGCCGTTCCAGTCCGAGGCGTCGATCGCCAAGCTGATCTCCACCGACAACGCCATGAAGGTCACCACGGACGCGGTCCAGGTGCTGGGCGGCGCCGGCTACACCCGTGACTTCCCGGTCGAGCGCTACATGCGCGAGGCCAAGGTCATGCAGATCTTCGAGGGCACCAACCAGATCCAGCGCCTGATCATCGGCCGCGGCCTCAAGGAGAGCGACCGCGGCAGCCTGCGGGTGCGCAGCGCGGGGAACTGACGGAGGCGGTACGGCGCCCTCGCGCCACCGGGGGGATACGCAGCCCTCGCGCCACGGGAGCCGTACGGCGTCCTTCCGTGTCGGCGGCCGTACGGTGGGCTCCGGAACCGGCCCCTTCGGCGCCCGCGTTCGGCGGAGAACGTCCGCGCACGTGATTATCGCCGTCGGAACGCCGATACTTCCCAGTGTGAGCTCCTCGCACCGCCGATCCGCTCGCCGGCCGGACGGGCCGGCCCTTCGGCCACGTCCGCGACGGACGGGTTCGGGCCCGCTCCCGGCGTGGGCGGCACCGGACCGCGGCCCGGCGGTGGCGTGGGCACCACCGGACAGCGGCCCGGCGGCTCTTCTCACCAGGAGGTTCCCATGAAGATGCTCATCAACGTGGCGGAGACGGTGGTGGCGGACGCGCTGCGGGGCATGGCGGCGGCCCATCCGGAGCTGACGGTGGACGTCGACAACCGTGTGATCGTCCGCAGGGACGCGCCGGTCGCCGGACGGGTCGGCCTCGTATCCGGCGGTGGGTCCGGGCATGAGCCGCTGCACGGCGGGTTCGTGGGCCCCGGGATGCTGTCGGCGGCCTGCCCCGGTGAGGTCTTCACCTCCCCGGTGCCGGACCAGATGCTGCGAGCGGCTGCGGCCGTGGACAGCGGCGCGGGTGTGCTGTTCATCGTGAAGAACTACACCGGCGACGTCCTCAACTTCGACATGGCCGCGGAGCTGGCCGAGGACGAGGGCATCCGGATCGCCAAGGTCCTCGTCAACGACGACGTGGCCGTGACCGACAGTCTGTACACGGCCGGGCGGCGCGGAACGGGCGCGACGCTGTTCGTGGAGAAGATCGCCGGCGCCGCCGCCGAGGAGGGTGCGCCTCTGGAGGCCGTCGAGGCACTGGCCCGCAAGGTCAACGAGAACTCCCGCAGTTTCGGCGTCGCGCTCAGCGCCTGTACGACACCGGCCAAGGGCAGCCCGACGTTCGATCTGCCCGCGGGCGAGCTCGAACTCGGTGTCGGCATCCACGGTGAACCGGGCCGGGAGCGGCGCGCGATGATGACCTCACGCGAGATCGCCGACTTCTCGGTGCACGCCGTCCTGGACGATCTCGCACCGCGCAATCCCGTGCTGCTGCTGGTCAACGGCATGGGCGCCACCCCCCTGCTGGAGCTGTACGGCTTCAACGCGGAGGTCCAGCGGGTGCTGACCGAGCGTGGCGTCCCCGTGGCCCGCACCCTGGTCGGCAACTACGTCACCTCCCTCGACATGGCGGGCGCCTCGGTGACCCTGTGCGAGGTGGACGAGGACCTGCTGCGCCTGTGGGACGCGCCGGTCAGGACACCGGGGCTTCGCTGGGGCGTGTGAACCCGGCCGACGGGCCGGGAACGGCACCCCGGCCCCCGGGCCGCCGAACGTCCATGAGGTCAACTCTCGTACCACGCAAGGAGAATTCCGTGCTCGACGCCGATTTCTTCCGCCGCTGGATGACGGTGACCGCCGCCTCGGTGGACCGTGAGGCGGAGCGGCTCACCGACCTGGACTCCCCCATCGGTGACGCCGACCACGGCAGCAACCTCCACCGCGGGTTCGCCGCCGTGACCGCCGCCCTGGAGAAGGACCCCCCGGACACCCCCGGCGCCGTCCTCACCCTCGCCGGAAGGCAGTTGATCTCGACGGTCGGCGGCGCGTCCGGACCGCTGTACGGCACGCTGCTGCGGCGGACCGGCAAGGCGCTCGGTGACGCCGCAGAGGTCAGCGACGAGCAGTTCGCGGACGCGCTGCGCACGGGCGTCGACGCCGTCATGGCACTGGGCGGGGCCGCGCCCGGCGACAAGACCATGATCGACGCCCTGGTGCCCGCGGTCGACGCGCTCGCCGAATCGTTCGCGGCGGCGAAGTCCGCCGCCGAGGAGGGCGCCGTGGCGACCACCCCGCTCCAGGCCCGCAAGGGCCGGGCGAGCTATCTGGGCGAGCGCAGCATCGGGCACCAGGACCCGGGTGCCACGTCCTCGGCCCTGCTGATCGCGGCACTCGTGGAGGCGTCCGGTGAGTGATGCCGACCAGGGGCTTGTCGGGGTCGTGCTGGTCTCGCACAGCGCCGCCGTCGCCGCGTCCGTCGCCGAACTGGCCACGGGTCTGGCCGGCGGCGGCACGGTCGCTCCCGTCGCACCGGCGGGCGGGACCCTGGACGGCGGGCTCGGCACCAGCGCGGACGTGATAGCCGCCGCCGCGGCCTCCGTGGACCGCGGCGCCGGGGTCGCCGTGCTCACCGATCTGGGCAGTGCCGTGCTCACCGTCAAGGCGCTGCTCGCCGAGGGCGACGAACTCCCGGACGGCACCCGGCTGGTGGACGCCCCCTTCGTCGAGGGCGCGGTGGCCGCGGTCGTCACGGCCTCGGCGGGCGCCGACCTCACGGCGGTGGAGGCGGCGGCAGCGGAGGCGTACACCTACCGGAAGGTGTGACCGCCGAGCCGTAGACGGGTCGGCCGGCCGGGGCGGGCCGGCCACCGGAAGGTGGTGCGACCGCCGGGAGGTGCCCGGGCTGCCTGCTGGATGGTGTGGCCCCAGGGACGTGCGCGGGCCCGAACGGTGTGCGGCCCGGGGTCAGGTGATGCCCTTCGCCGCGACGATCAGGGCCGAGCGGATGGTCCCGGCCAGCTCCGCGCGGGCCGTCACGGGATCGGGCTCGGCCTCGTCGGTGCGCCACGCGTAGTGCTCGACCGCCGAGCGCAGGGCCGCGTTGAGCATGGCGGCCTGGATCTCCGAGCGCAGGTCGACGGTGCCGAGACCGGCGCGGTCGGCGAGCGCGCGGGCGAACACCGGCTCGGCCTCGTCATGGGCCTGGAGCCAGACGGCACGCAGGCCCGGCTCGGTACGGGTGAGCCGCAGCAGCGTACGGACCCTGGGCGGTTGCGGCATCGCCATCGGGCCCTCGCCGTTCGTGGACGCCTGCTCCAGGGCGTCCTCCAGGGGAGCGCCGGCGGGCCAGGCCCGCAGTGCCGCGGCGATCGCGTCGATCCCGGCCGCGAACAGCGGGCTGACGCAGCTCTCCTTGCCGGGGAAGTAGCGCCACAGGGTCCGGGTGGACAGGCCGACGGCCTGGGCGATCTGGTCCCCGGTGGTGGCGGCCACGCCCTGGTCCACGAACAGTTCCACTGCGGCGCGGGCGATCTCCAGCCGGATCTCGGCCTTGCGTTCGTCGGTGAGGGGCGGCCGCCCTGTCCGGCCTCGACGCCGTCCGGGGTGTTCGTCGATCGCGCCGTCCGGCACTGATGACTCCTCGGTTCTCGGTTGCGTCCGCATATGCCGCCCGGGACTGCGGCTGCGCCGAGTCTAGCGATCTCAGTCCGCCCAGAGACTTTCTGTCATTCAGCGACAATAAGTCGTACTGTGGCGGCGCGGCACCTCGGCCGCACGCGTACGAACCTCTGGGAGAACGTCATGAACACCACCGGACCGGACGGCCGCAGCGTCATCGTCACCGGGGCGGGGTCGGGCATCGGCCGTGCCACCGCGCTTGCCTTCGCGGCCCGGGGCGCCCGGGTGGTCGTGGCCGATCTCAACGCCGAGGGCGCGGCGGCCGTCGTCGGGGAGATCGAGGCGGCCGGCGGCACTGCCGTGGCCGTGACGGGCGACCTGAGCGAGCAGGAGGTCGTGGACCGGGTGACCGCGACGGCGGTGGAGCGGTTCGGCGGCGTGGACGTGCTGGTCAACAACGCCGGAATCATGGACCGTATGTCGGCGCTGGCCGACGTCGGCGACGCGGAGTGGGAGCGGGTCGTCCGGGTCAACCTCACGGCCCCGTTCCTGCTCACCCGGGCGGTGCTGCCGCACATGCTCGCCGTCGGCAAGGGGGGGTCGTGGTGAACACCGCCTCGGAGGCGGGCCTGCGCGGCAGTGCCGCCGGGGCCGCGTACACCGCCTCGAAGCACGGTGTCGTCGGGCTCACGAAGTCCCTCGCCGTGATGTACCGGGACAAGGGCATCCGCGCCAACGCCATCGCGCCGGGCGGCACCAGCACCGGGATCACGGTGGACATCGACCCCGGCGCCCACGGCCCGGCCGCCCTCGGCGCCTACATGGGCAACGTCGGCCGGCTCGCCGAGGCCGAGGAGCAGGCCGCGGCGATCGTGTTCCTCGCCTCGGACGCGGCGAGCAACGTCAACGGCGTGATCCTGCCCGTCGACAACGGCTGGGCGGCCGTCTGACGGCCGCAGGGCCGCCGGCCGTCAGACCCTCAGCCGTCAGCCGTCAGCCCTCAGCCCTCAGCCCTCAGCCCTCAGCCAGGAGTTTCCTGGCCAGCCGCTCCCCCGCCGCCACGGCGGCCGCGTGGTCCTGGAGGGGTGAGACCCGGGCGTTCTTGAACACGAGGTAGGTGACCCCTGAAGGGGTGCCGCCGCCGCGGGGGTCGGGCCGGATCCCGAGCCCCGCGGCCGTCGCGTACGAGGCCTCGCCGATGATGTCCTCGGGGCCGGTGTCACCGACGACGGCGTACTGGACGCGGCCCCCGTAGATCACGGCCGCCACCGAGCCGGGGCCGATGCCGTGGTCCCGGTAGTCCCAGATGTCGCTCGGGGCCGGCACGACGACGTAGGGCAGGGTCTCGGCGCTCAGATAGCGGCCGTCGGACTGCTGGAAGGCCGTGGACTCGGAGAAGAGCGGGTCGGTGCGGCTGTTGCACGACGGGCCCGCTCTCCCGTCGCAGTCGATGTCCATGTCGGCCGTCCAGAAGACCGCGCCCGGGACGCCGCAGACCGGGATGTCGGCGGAGGTGCCGTCGTCGCTGCGGTATCGCCCGTGCGAGAGGGGCGTGCAGCCGCCGAGCTTCACCATCAGGTCGGCGGCCCGGACCGATCCCTCCCGCGCGGGTGCGGCGGGACTCCCGGGACGGCCCGTGGTGGAGGTCGTGGACAGCATCGCCGGGGCCGAGGCGATCAGGGCGGCCGCCGCGGCCGCGGCCAGCGTCAGTGACTGGACACGCACGATGAAGGACCCTCTCCTGGGGGACATGGACGCTCATCTGCCCAAATCTGGTGGGCCGGTGACAGCGCGTCCACCGGGAGGGGGCCGGACGGTGCACGGCCGCTTCCGCGGGCGCCGCACGGCCGAGAGCCCGAGCCGGACCCGGCTCCGGCCGCTCGGCCGCACGCGTCGGCGCGGGATCAGCGACGACAGCGTTCCGCGCCGCGGGCAGGAACTCCCCCGCGTTCGGGGCGAGTTCACACCGCGTCGAGGATCAGCATACGTATCCCCGCGACGGCCGGGCCAACGACGTCCGCCCTCTTGATGTGGCCGCGTCACCCGTGTCTTATAGGTACAGACCAATCCCGTCGAGGGAGGGCGGACCCGTGCGACGCGTTCTTCTCACCGCCCGATACGCGCCGGCCTGCGCAGCGCTGCTCGCGCTCGCCGCCTGCGGATGGGGCGCCCGGGCGTCGGGACCGGCGGAACGGCTGCCCGCGGCGGCCACGGGCGTGACCGCCGCCGCGGGGAGCTCGACCAGCGTGCACGTCATGTGGAACCTGGCCGACGAGAACCCGCGGATCACCCGCTACGAGGTGTACAGCGGCACCACCAAGGTCAAGGAAGTACCGGGTTCCGAGCACATGGTGGACATCACCCGGCTCGAACCGTCCACCGCGTACGTCTTCAGGGTCCGGGCCCGGAACGCCGACGGGGTCCCCGGGCCGCTGAGCCGGCCGGTGCGGGCCACCACCCCGGCGGCGGTCGCGGCCGACGACACCGCGCCGACCCGCCCCGGCGCCCCGCAGGGGAGAGCCCTCGGCGGCCGGGCGGTCCAGCTGTCCTGGGCGGGGTCGTCCGACGCCCGGGGTGTGGTGTCGTACGACATCTACCAGGGCACATCGAAGATCCACAGTGTGGGCGGCGCCCAGACTGCCGCCGTCGTCACCGGGCTGCGGCCGAACACGGCGTACGTCTTCACCGTGCGGGCCCGTGACGCCGCGGACAACGTCTCGGCGCCGAGCGACTCCGTCCGGATCACCACCGCGCCGGGCCAGGAGGACGACCGGAGCACGGCACCGGCCGCCTTCCGGGCGCGGACCCACCGGAGCGACGGGGCGTACTACATCGACCTGGCGTGGACGGCGCCCGAGGTCGACGGGGTGATCACGGAGTACGGGATCCAGCTCGACGGGCGTGCCGTCACCTCGCTCGTCTGGGGCGGCAGCCCGCCCACCGGCACCTGTACCTACAGCTTCTACATCGGCCGGGAAGCGGACGTGACCCATCGGGTGCGGATCCGGGCGAAGCTGCCCGACGGCACCTGGGGCGCGCTCTCCGCGGAGCGCTCCGTGACGACGGGGTGAACCGGCGGGACCGGACCGGCCGCCGGCCGCGTCCGCTCTCGGCCGGACGATGGAATCCGTCACCTGCCCGGTCCCCGTCCGCATGCGGGTCACGGCCGGGGCGCATTGGCTCGCAGTGAGGCAGCACGGGCCTTCCGATCCTCGGCGGCGCATGGGATGTACCGCCAACCGTGCCGCTGGAGGGCAGTTCCTATGCGTACCACTCAGAGACTTCTCCGCTCCGGCCTGACCGTGGCCGCCACCGCTGCGCTTCCGCTCACCCTGGCCGCCCCGGCGGCCGTCGCATGGGGTTCCGGGATCTCCGTGAGCACCAGCGGCACCGCGGTCTCGGTCACCACCAGCGCCTGCCCGAGCAACGGAAGCAGCTTCGGCAATGCCTCGCTGCTCTCCAGCGGGCAGACCAATTTCGCCCAGGGCCGCCAGATGCCGCTCACCGGCACGAGCAGCAACCAGTCGGCGGCCTGGACGGGCGTGAGCCCTGGAACGTTCACGGTCATCGTCGTGTGCCAGGACGGTACGACCGCGGGTACCCAGGCGATCATCGTCGCGGCCAGCTCGGCCCCCGCGACTCCCACGATCTCGACGACGGTCTCACCTTCGCCGTCGCGCGGGGTCATGGGCGGACTCGGCGGGGCCGTGAAGGACTACGGCACGCTCACGGTCGTGGGCGGCGCGGCGCTGGTCGTGACCGGCACCGTGGCGGCGGCCTGGTTCCTGCGCCGCAGGTCCAAGCCCCACAGGCTCTGATCCGGCGTCCGTCGCGACGGGCGGTCTTCCGCGGGCTCCGGCCACGGACGGCCGCCCGGTGCCGTGTCCGGGCTCCGGTACCGGAATCCGTACGCGGCGGACGCCCGCCCGCGCGGCCGCTGCCAGGGCCCCGGCCCGGGGCGGATGTCAGCCGTCCGCGCGCATGCCGGCGAGTTCGGCCAGGGCGTGGGTCAGCCACTGGGTCCAGAAGGTCTCCAGGTCGATGCCCGCCCGCAGCACGAGATGGCGCAGCCGGTTCTCCGGCGTGCTCTCCCCCGGCGGGAAGTCCCGCTCCTGGATCCCCTCGTACTCGGCCAACTGACGTCGGTGCAGGTCGAGATGGCGGCGCAGGTCGGCCTCGACACCCTCGGTGCCGACGACTGCCGCGGCACGCAGGCGCAGCAGCATCGTGTCGCGCATCGGCTTCGGATCCTGCGCGGCGGCGGTCCAGCGGGCGAGTTCGGCGCGGCCGGCGGGCAGGACTTCGTAGCTCTTCTTCTGGCCCCGGGCGCGCTGCTCGGGGGGCAGCGCCCTGATGAACCCCTCGGCCTCCAGTTTTCCCAGCTCGCGATAGATCTGCTGGTGCGTCGCCGACCAGAAGTAGCCGATCGACTTGTCGAACCGCCGGGTCAGTTCGAGGCCGGAGGAGGGCTTCTCGAGCAGGGCGGTGAGGATCGCGTGCGGGAGTGACATGAGGTCATCCTAGGGAGGACCGCGGGAGCCGCCCGGTGTCCGGCCGTACAGCGCCGGACACCACGACGGCCCTCCCGCGGTGGGTCGTGCGGCCCCGGCTCAGAGCGCCGCGGCCAGTTCCGTTCCCTGCTTGATGGCCCGCTTGGCGTCCAGTTCGGCGGCCACGTCGGCGCCGCCGATCAGGTGCACGCCACGGCCGGTCGCGCGCAGCGCCTCGTACAGGTCGCGGCGCGGTTCCTGTCCGGTGCACAGCACGATCGTGTCGACCTCCAGGACCTGGCTGTGGCCGTCGACGGTGACGTGCAGTCCGGCGTCGTCGATCCGGTCGTACTGGACGCCCGGGACCATGGTGACGCCCCGGTGCTTGAGCTCGGTGCGGTGGATCCAGCCGGTGGTCTTGCCCAGTCCGGCGCCGACCTTGGACGCCTTGCGCTGGAGGAGGTGCACGGTGCGCGGCGGGGCGGGCCGTTCGGGGGCGCCGAGACCGCCGGGGGCCCGGTAGTCCATGTCGACTCCCCAGCTGCGGAAGTACGTCGCCGGGTCCTCGCTCGCCTTGTCGCCGCTGTCGGTCAGGAACTCGGCGACGTCGAATCCGATGCCGCCGGCGCCGAGGATGGCGACGCGGTCGCCGACGGGGGCTCCGTCGCGCAGGACGTCGAGGTAGCCGACGACGCTCGGGTGGTCGACGCCCGGGATCTCCGGGGTGCGCGGGCTGACGCCCGTGGCGACGACGACCTCGTCGTACGTCTCCAGGTTCGCGACGGTGGCCGGGGTGTTCAACCGGACGTCCACGCCGTGCAGTTCGAGCTGGGTGCGGAAGTAGCGGATCGTCTCGTCGAACTCCTGCTTGCCGGGAACCCGGCGGGCGACGTTGAGTTGACCGCCGATGTCGTCCGCGGCGTCGAACAGGGTGACGTCGTGGCCGCGTTCGGCGGCGCTGACGGCGCAGGCGAGGCCGGCGGGCCCGGCACCGACGACCGCGACGGTCTTGCGCAGCCGGGTCGGCGCGAGCACGAGCTCCGTCTCGTGGCAGGCGCGGGGGTTGACCAGGCAGGAGGTGATCTTGCCGCTGAAGGTGTGGTCGAGGCAGGCCTGGTTGCACCCGATGCAGGTGTTGATGGCCTCCGGGCGTCCGGCCTCGGCCTTGGCGACGAAGTCGGGGTCGGCGAGCATCGGCCGGGCCAGGGACACCATGTCGGCGTGGCCGTCGGCGAGCAACTGCTCGGCGATCTCCGGGGTGTTGATGCGGTTGGTCGTCACGAGCGGGATCGAGACGGACCCCATGACCTTCTTGGTCACCCAGGCGTACGCGCCGCGCGGCACCGAGGTCGCGATGGTGGGGATACGGGCCTCGTGCCAGCCGATGCCCGTGTTGATGATCGTCGCTCCGGCGGCCTCGACGGCCCGCGCGAGGGTGATGACCTCGTCGAGCGAGGAGCCGCCGGGCACGAGGTCGAGCATCGACAGACGGTAGATGATGATGAAGTCGTCGCCGACGGCCTCGCGGACGCGGCGGACGATCTCGACGGGGAAGCGCGTCCGGTTCTCGTACGAGCCGCCCCAGCGGTCCTCGCGCCGGTTGGTCTGGAGGGCGATGAACTCGTTGATGAGGTAGCCCTCGGAGCCCATGATCTCGACGCCGTCGTAGCCGGCCTGCCGGGCGAGCCGGGCGGCGCGGGCGTAGTCGTCGATGGTCCGCTCGATGTCGGCGTCGCTCAGCTCGTTCGGCACGAAGGGGCTGATCGGGGCCTGGAGCGCGGAGGGCGCGACGAGGTCCTGGTGGTAGGCGTACCGGCCGAAGTGCAGGATCTGCATGGCGATCTTTCCGCCCTCGCGGTGCACCGCGGCGGTGATCCCGGCATGCTGCGCGGCCTCGGCCTCGGTGGTCAGCTTCGCGCCGCCCTCGTACGGGCGTCCCGCGTCGTTGGGCGCGATGCCACCGGTGACGATCAGGCCCACACCACCCCGCGCGCGGGCGGCGTAGAACTCGGCCATGCGCTCGAACCCGCGCTCGGCCTCTTCCAGGCCCACGTGCATGGAGCCCATGAGGACGCGGTTGGGCAGCGTGGTGAAGCCCAGGTCGAGCGGGTTCAGCAGATGCGGGTAACGGCTCATCGGGCCCCTCCGTGCGCGGTGTCGTACGTCTGTTGTAGACGACGCACCCCCCGTTATGCAACTAGTTGCACAATGAGGAGGATCACTCGCCGGGCCCTCTCCCGACCACCGGAGGAAGACCGGGCGCCGACCGGGCGCACGCGGTATGGGGCCCGAGCCGGCGGCCGGTCAGCCGAGGACCACGCTCGCCACCAGCTCGGCGATCACGTCGGGCTGTTGGACCAGCGCCAGGTGGCCGGCGTCGGGGACGGAGACCATCGTCACGCCGGGGGCGGCCTCCAGTCCGGCGCGCTCCTCGTCGGACAGGCCGATGTCGTCGTGGTCGCCGCGCACGACCCAGGCGGCCGCACCCGAGTCGCGAAGCCGGGCGACCAGGTCCGGGTACCGGTCGAGGTAGTCGAAGTGGTGCCGGATCACCTGGCGGCAGAACGCCGGATCGTTCTTCTCGAACTCGGCGGTCAGCGCCTCGCGCCGGTCCGGCGGCAACTCGTTCGCCATGGCCCGGGGCGCCAGCTTGACCAGGCCCGCCCAGGCCAGCGTCCCGACGCCCGGCACCCGTCCGAGGCTGTTGGCGATCGCGAGCGCCTTGTCCTCGTCGGATGCCGAGAAGGTCGGGGAGAGCAGGACGACGGGGCCGGCGAAGTGCCCGCCGGCCACCATCTCCAGAGCGACGTTGGCACCCATGCTGTGGCCGACCACGACGGTGCAGCCGCGCTCGGCGGCCAGGGCGCCCGCCAGCGCCGCGTAGTTCTCCATGGACAGGTCGTGGGGCGGTGTGGTGCCCGCGTGCCCGGGCAGGGTCGCGGCCACGAGCCGCACCGGCGCGGTGGCGAGCGCCGGTGCAGCCATGAGGTCGTCGTAGAACGCGGTGCTGCACATCCCGCCGGGCAGCAGCAGCACCCGGGTGTCCGCGTCGGCGGGTCCCGACTCCTTGATGTCCCACGCGTCGAACGTCTCGGGGGTGCTGCTCATGTCCGGGCCTCTCTCTGGCGTCTTCGCTCAGCCGGAGTGTGGCGCGCGAGGCGGGGAGATCGGCCGACCCGGGGCCGAACGCGGCATGTCGCCCGGTCCGCCCCGGCCCGTCAGGGCTTCACGCCGATCACCACGTCGGCGTACATCTCCTCCGAGACCGCCAGCCGCGCGATCAGTCCTGCGCGGGTGAAGACCTCGACGGCCGTGGGGGCCTGGCGCTCGCTCGTCTCGATGAGCAGGCAGCCGCCGCGGGCCAGCCAGCGCGGCGCCTCGGCGGCGACCCGGCGGGCGAGGTCGAGTCCGTCCGCGCCCCCGTCGAGGGCGACCAGGGGTTCGTGGTCCCGGGCCTCGGACGGCAGCAGCCCGACCTCGTCGGTCGGTACGTACGGCACGTTGGCGGCCAGGATGTCGACCCGGCCGCGCAGCGTGGCGGGCAGCGCCGCGAAGAGGTCCCCCTCGTGGACCTGGCCCGCGTAGGGCGCCACATTGCGGCGGGCGCAGGCCACGGCGGCGGGGTCGATGTCGGCGGCGTGCAGTTCGGGCCCGCCGAGGGAGGAAGCCAGCGCGGCGCCGACGGCGCCCGAGCCGCAGCACAGGTCCACCACGACGGACGCGTCGGGCGCGAGCGAGACGGCCTGCCCGACGAGGAACTCCGTACGGCGGCGCGGCACGAAGACGCCCGGGTCGAGGGTGATGCGCAGGCCGTGGAACTCGGCCCAGCCGACGACGTGTTCGAGGGGAAGTCCGGCGACACGGCGGTCCACCATGGCGGCGGCCTCGTCCGGGGTGCGGGCGGCGGAGCGGATCAGCTCCGCCTCGTCCTCGGCGAAGACGCAGCCGGCCGAGCGGAGGGCGGCGACCATGGGATCGGTCGCGCCGGGAACATCAGGAGACAGGGGAGACATGAAGCCGAGGGCCTTTCGACGTACCGAAGGGCGCTCCCAGGGTCACCGTCGGACGGCGACCGCGTCGCGTGGAGAGGAGAGCACCCGACCTGACACAGCGGTAATGGGTCTCACCTCCTCGGCGACTCATCGGCCGAGACGGTCCTGGGCCGGGAAGGCCACCTTACAGGAACGATCAGGTGGCCGGCCGGAGAAGCGGCGGACGCGTGACGGCCGCGCACGGGCGGACAGGCACGGGCGGACGACGCGTACGGGCGGGCGCACACGGCGGACGCGTACCGGCGGACGCTCGGCCGCCCGCCTGGGCGACTCCCGCCCCCAGCCGCTCCTCCCGCCCCGAGTTGTACTATGCAACCAGAGCACGTCAGGGAGGTCCCGTCATGGCATCCGAAGGGTCCGGTGAGCACGCCGTCGCCGACGGGGCGCCGGACGAGAGCGCGATGACCGGCGATGGGGCGGCCGACGCGGCCGTGGAGATCATCCAGCGTGAGATGACGGTGTTCGCCCGGCGGGCCCGGGCCTCCGCGGGACGCATGCATCCCGAGCTTTCCCTGGTCTCGTACACCCTGCTCGGGCACCTGGAGGAGGTCGGCGGCTGCCGGGCCACCGACCTCGCCCTGCACTACGCGCTGGACAAGTCGACGGTGAGCCGTCAGGTGGCGGCGCTGGAGCGGGCCGGGCTGATCGGGCGGCGCATGGACCCCGAGGACCACCGCGTGCAGGTGCTGTATCCGACGCCGGCGGGCGCGGAGATCCTCGCCCAGGTGACCCGCAGCCGCCGGGTGGCGTTCCGCGAACGGCTCGCGGGCTGGCCCGAGGAGGACCTCACCCGCTTCGCCTCGTACCTGCTGCGCTACAACGCGACGGCGCCGGGCCTCGGCGCGGAGAGGCCGGCGGCCGGGCCGCGGGGAGACTGACCCGGCTCCCCACCGGCACGGCCCGCCGGACCGCGGGCCGCCCGGCGTCCCCCGACGTCAGCGGTGCGCTTCCCGGCGGCGGCTATTCCGGCACCCTGGCCGCCATGAAGCGGACCTTGCGGCGCAGGCGGAATCCCAGCGACTCGTAGAGGCGGATGGCGCCCGTGTTGCTCGCCGCCGTGTGCAGGAACGGGGTCTCGCCGCGTTCACGGATGCCGTGGGCGACGGCCAGGATCAGCCGTGTGGCCAGGCCCTCGCCGCGGTGGCCCGGGTCCGTGCAGACCGCGCTGATCTCGGTCCAGCCCGGCGGGTGGAGCCGCTCGCCGGCCATCGCGACCAGGGCGCCGTTCCGGCGGATCCCGAGATACGTGCCGAGCTCGACGGTCCGCGGCTCGAAGGGGCCAGGCTGGGTGCGTTCCACCAGGTCCAGCATGTCCGGCACGTCGGCGGGGCCGAGCCGTACCGCCTCGGCGTCGGGCGCCGCGGCCAGTCCGTCGTCCACGAGCTGGACTCCGTCGAGGCTGAAGACGACCTCCCAGCCGTCCGGGGTCCGCCCGTCGAAACCGGCCAGCGGGGCCGCTCCCCCGGGGCCCACCAGTTCGGCCAGGTCCGCCCAGTCCTCGGCGCCGGGATCGTCGGGCAGCGCCAGCCAGGGGGACACGTCCAGGGGGTAGCGCAGCACGCGCCCCCGGCGTTCGGCGAAGTGCGCGTGGGGCCCGGTGAGGGAGCCGAGGGCCGGGTTGTCGAGAGGGTGACGGCCGGAGGGGGTCCCCTGCGTCTCCGGGCCCTCGAACCGTGTGGAGACGTACGCCTCGGTCATCTGCTCCCTCACTCTCCTTGGCTGAGTCGGTGTGTCGCCGCCGTGTCGCTTCGTCGTCGTGTCGCCGTGCGCGTGGCACCGCTCACCGGTTGTGCGTGTACAGGCCACCGGAGTCGACTCCAAGGGCAAGGACGATCGGGGCGCGGCTATTCCCGTACGACGGGAGAGTTCACGCGTACGCAATGATCGCCGGCCCGCACGGGGCCGCGGCCGCTCGGCACCGCACGGGCACGGGCACCCTTGCGGGCACCGGCACGGAGCACGATCCGCGGGCGCGTACCGTTGAATGGTCAATGAGCGGTACGTGCCCGGGACCCCGATCCCTGCGCGCGCCGGTCACCCTCGATCCGCGGGCCGCCGTCCCCGGCGACCACGCCCCGTCCGCGGACCGCCGGCTCTCTCGGTCCTGGAGGCACCACCCGTATGAACGTCACGCGAGGCTTCACCGGCCGCCCGCGGGTCCACAACGCAGGACTGCCGCCGGGCCAGTACGACGCCGGCGACGACTGGCCCGTCCTGTCCGCCGAGGTGACCCCGGACCTGACGCCCGCCGACTGGAACCTGCGGATCGACGGCCTGGTCGCCGAGCCGCGGACCTGGGACTGGGAGCAGGCGCACGCGCTGCCCGCCTCGGCGTACGAGGGCGACATCCACTGTGTGACGAGCTGGTCGAAGTTCGGGGTGCGGTTCGGGGGCGTGTCCCTGGACACCTTCCTGGACGCCGTACGGCCGGACCCGAGCGCCACCCACGCGGTCGCGTACGCGCACACGGGGTACAGCGCGAACCTCCCGCTGGCCGACCTCACGGGTGGTCGCGCCTGGATCGTGTGGGACTACGACGGCCTGCCGTTGCCGGCCGAGCACGGCGGCCCGGCGCGGCTGATCGTGCCGCATCTGTACTTCTGGAAGAGCACCAAGTGGATCGCGGGCATCCGCGTCCTCGACCACGACGAGCCGGGATTCTGGGAGCGGAACGGCTACCACGCCCGCGGCAACCCCTGGGAAGAGCAGCGTTACTCCGGTGACTGAGACCACGACCTTCGTACCCCCGTCTCGGTTCGCGGTGCCCGGACGCATCGCGGTGGACACGCAGACGGCCACCACCTGGCAGACGGCCACGCTCACCGAGATCCGTCGCGAGACCCCGAACGCGGCGACCTTCCGGTTCGCCGTGCCCGCGTGGGCGGGGCATCTGCCCGGCCAGCATCTGATGCTGCGGCTCACCGCCGGGGACGGATATGTGGCGCAGCGCCACTACTCCATCGCGTCCTCCCCCGACGACAGCGGCCACATCGAGCTGACCCTGGACCATGTCGACGGCGGTGAGGTCTCCGGCTGGTTCCACACCGTGGCCCGGCCCGGCGACTCCGTCGAGGTCCGCGGTCCGCTGAGCGGCTTCTTCGCCTGGCCGGGGGACCGGGCGGCGCTGCTGGTCGGCGCCGGTTCCGGTGTCGTGCCGCTGATGTCGATGCTGCGCCACCACCGCGCGCGGTCCCTGGACGTCCCGCTGCGGCTTCTGGTGTCGGCGCGGAGTCCCGAGGAGCTGATATACGCCCGGGAGTACGGTGCCGAAACCACCACCGTGTTCACGCGCGCGGCCCCGGACGGTGTGCCCGTGGGCCGTATGACCGCCGCACATGTGGAACCCCTCATGGCCGAAGCACCTCCCGGTGGCTGGGAGGCCTACATCTGCGGTTCCAACGCCTTCGCGGAACACGCTTCACGCCTGCTGGTGACAGCGGGCCAGCCGGTGGACCGAATCCGGATCGAACGGTTCGGCTGAGGTCTGGCGTCCGGTTGAGGTCTGGTGTGTGGTGTCGGGTCGGGGCGCCGTGAGCGGCGGGGCTCCGACCAGCCAGGAAGAGACGCGCGCGGGGTGGCATCAAGCCTGATGCTCAGGCCGACGCGCGGAGTTCTCGCCAGGGCGTCGTCAGCGGGTGACCGCCACCAGCCCCGCCATCAGCAACCCGGCTCCCAGGAATCCGAACTGGAGCCTCATGCGTCCGAGGCTCGTCCAGGGTGTGCCCCAGCGCGTCCTGTAGCGCGACGAGAACGTCACGTCCGCCCAGTCCCACACCCAGACGTCCACGCCGCGGTATCCGCAAGCCACCACGGTGAACGCGCAGCCCGCGATCAGTGCGAGCACCCCACGAAGAATCACGCCGCCCCCTCCCTCACGACGAACATCACTGCCGCGGCATTGTCGCAGGCGGCACCGGTTGACGCGCTCGGAGCATCCCGAAAGGATGCGCGTCATGTTGCAGCTCAGCGCGCGAGCCTCCCACGGCGGCCAGGTGTTCCTGTTGATCTGGGGAGTGGGCGCGCTGGTCATGGGGGCGGCGTTGGCCTCGAAGAAGGGGTCCGCCCGGTTTCGCGCGGTGATCGCGTCCGGACTCCAGGGACATCCCGTACGACAGGCCCGTGCGCAGAGCTTCGGCTCTCTGCGCGTGATGGCCGCCGTGCTCGCCCTTGCGGGCCTGATCGGAAGCATCGCGGCCGTCGCCCTGCTGAGTCGAGCCTAGACCTCGATCGTGCCCCGGCCGTGCCGAGGGGGCTCGGAGCCTACGTTGCGAGGGGCGAGAGCAGCGCGTAGTGGCGAACGGCTGTGAACACCTTCGGTTCGGGGAGGTTCAGCGCAGCCATGGCCGCCGAGGCGGTTTCGTGGCGCTCGCCGTTGACCCGGATCTCGCTCTGCATCGCGCCGGGCCGGCCGCCGTAGAAGACCTTGACCCCGTTGAAGTGCGGTGATTCCAGGTCCGCGGTGAAGGTGTGCGCGACGCGGTGCAGCACGTTCGCGTCGAGCAGGGCGGCCTGCAAGCGCCGGTTCTCGTCGCCGTCGAGACCGAAGGCGACCGCTCCGGAGACGATCGAGTGCCAGCCTGCGACTCCGCGCCCGTGGTCGGGTCCCAGGTGGTCCGCGAAGCGTGAACGTGGGTCGAGGAGTTCGAGCATGCAGGCGCCCGCCGTCTGCACCCAGAGGTCGGCCGCCCTGCGGGGATCGCCGGACATCGCCACGACACAGTCCGTGAAGCACGGGACATCCGGCTGGAGGCTCACGTCGGGCAGGGCCACGAGGTCGTAGTGGCGGCCGCCCCCGTGGTACGGCGGCGCGACGCCCACCGCCCATCCACTCGGGCTGCTCAGCGAATTGCCCTTGACTTCGGCGCCCTGGGTGACACCGGGCGCGTACTCCTCCAGGCTCGCCTTCACGAGGGCGAGGAACTCCAGGTCGGGCAGGCGTTCTTCGGACGGCTGGGCTTCGCGGGCGCGGCGGCGTATCCAGGGCATGCGGTGGATCCTATCCACGGGGCGGACGCCGGCCGGCAGTGGCGGCGGGTTCGCCCGCGTCTGCGCGATCGCGGCGGACGGGGCCGCAACTGCCCAGGTTCCTGGGCCTGTCCACGTACTCGGGACGGAGCGGCGGCTCAGTCCTCCTTCACTCTCTGTTCTCTCGGTACGCGAGGAATTCGCCGAGCAGTGGGCGCCGCGCGACGATCGGCCCCGCCTCAATCGCCCTGTGAACGGCCCACGGGTTTCGATCCGGGCCCGCCGGTGTATCCGGTCGTGGGCGGGGCATTCGGTGTGCGCCCGGGTGTCGCGGACGGGGGTCGGCGCGGCGGGTGGCGTGAGGAGGGGCATGCGAAGCCGGGTGCGGGGCTGGCGTTGGCGTCGGAATCCGTTACGGCGGCGCTCCGACGTCGTCGAGGCGTGGTGGGCCGTGGCCGTCGGGGTGCTGCTGCTGGTCGGCGCGCCGCTCGTGGGAGCGGGGGTCGCGCGCTGGACGTACGAGCACGCGCGGGCGCACGCCGAGGCGACCCGCGCCACCGAGCACCACGTCCGTGCCGTGCTGGTGAAGGACTCGCCCAGGGTGGTGCCCTCGGCCTCGGGCCACGGAATGCGCCCGCTCTCCACGCCTGTTCGCTGGACGGGGTCCGACGGGACCGCGCGGACCGCTCTCGTGCATGTGCCCGCGGGTCTGCGGCGCGGTACACGCGTCGACGTGTGGACCGACGGGCGAGGGGTGATCGTGCCTGCCGCGCCGAGTTCCGCGATGATCCTGCAACAGGCCCTGGCCATCGGCGTCTTCACCGGCGCGGGCGCCATCTTCGCCGTCTCGGTCGCGCATGTCTGCGTGAGCCGGAGCCTGGTGCGTCGCCGACTGGACCAGTGGGCGAGCGACTGGGCGCGGACGGAACCCGACTGGACCCGGCGGACGGCCTGACAAGCCGGATACCTCCACACGGCCCGAGAAACGGAACCCCCCGGACGGCCTGAGAATCGGAACGCCTCCCGACGGCCGGGACGCGTCGCTGCCCGCATGGCCGTGGCGGGGCCACGAGGGCGGACGTACGGTGTGATCATCCGCGTTCGCGTGCCGAAAGGTGGTCCCTGATGGCCCTGTTCGACCTCCCGCTCGACGAACTCCGCTCCTGTCGCAGCGCGTCCACCGAGCCCGAGGACTTCGACTCCTTCTGGGCCAGGACACTCAAGGAAGCCCGGGAACACGACCTCGCCGCCCGCTTCGAGCCGGTCGGGATCCCGCTGAAGACGGTCACGGTCCACGACGTCACGTTCGCCGGCTTCGGCGGACATCCGATCAAGGGCTGGCTGACCGTGCCGGCGTGGGCCGACTCCCCGCTGCCCACGGTCGTCGAGTTCATCGGGTACGGCGGCGGACGCGGGCTCCCGCACACGCATCTGCTGTGGGCGTCGGCCGGCTTCGCGCACTTCGTGATGGACACGCGCGGTCAGGCCAGCGTGTGGGGCGGCGGCGAGACCCCGGACCCCGTGGGCAGCGCGCCCGCCTTCCCCGGGTACATGACGCGGGGGATCGAGGACCCCGAAACCTACTACTACCGGCGGCTGTTCACGGACGCGGTGCGCGCCGTGGAGGCGGCCCGCTCGCACCCCCTGGTCGACGCGGCGCGCGTCGCGGCGCTCGGCGGGAGCCAGGGCGGCGGTATCACCATCGCGGTCGGCGGTCTGGTGCCCGACCTGGTGGCGGTCGCCCCCGACGTCCCGTTCCTGTGCGACTTCCCGCGCGCCACGACCCTCACGGACCGCGCCCCCTACCGGGAGATCGGCAACTACCTCAAGACGCACCGTGGCCGCACGGCACAGGTGCAGCGCACCCTCTCCTACTTCGACGGAGTGCACTTCGCCGCGCGCGGACGGGCACCCGCCCTGTTCTCGGCGGCACTCGAGGACCAGACCTGCCCGCCGTCGACGGTCTTCGCGGCCTTCAACGCCTGGGGGAACGGGGACAAGGAGATCGAGGTGTACGACTTCAACGACCATGAGGGCGGCGGCCCTTACCAGCAGGCGGCGCAGCTGCGCTGGCTGCCCGGGCGCGTCTGAGGCCGGCGATGGACACGACCACCGCGGCCCGGCGCTTCGTCCGGGTGTGGGAGCGGGCCTGGGCGGCCCACGACGTCGAGGCGATCCTGGAGCTGTACGCGGACGACTGCGTCCACCGGTCCATGCCGTTCCGGGAGCCCCACCACGGCAGGGACGAGCTCGCCGCGTACCTCCGCTGGTCCTTCGAGTCCGAGCACACGACCGACGTCCGCTTCTCGGACCCGTCGGTCGGGCGGGACGGGCGGGCGGTCGCCGAGTTCCGCGTCCTCGCGCTGGAGGAAGGCCGCCCCACGACGCTCGCGGGCTGTGTCCTCGTCCGTTTCGACGCCGCGGGACTCGCGGTGGAGACCCGGGACTACTGGCACAGCACCCAAGGGTCCGTGCCCGCTCTTCCGTGGCGGACGCCCTAGTACCCGATACGCCTCTTCTCCTGGGAAGTACCTCCGAGGGCGACAGGAAAAGGGACGTCGGCAATCCGCATTCCCGTCGACCAGAGACACTTTTCTTCCGCCTGGCCAAAAGGACTTACCGGCGGCCGAAATCGGGCTTCAACCCCGCTCCAACCGGTCCCGATCTGGACATTCAGGGGCACATTCCAGTCCACGGAGCCATAGATCCTTGCCGCATGCAGCCGCCTTGCAGGATCTTCAAGGGGAAAGCCCGAGAGACAAGGCGACGGAAGGGTCGCACGAAAGCAGGAAGACGCCCTTTTGGCAAACCTTTCATGCTTCCCGCCGTGTCGTGCTCTCCCCGTTCACATGTTGAATGAAGGAGAAGTTGTGATCTCAAGGACGATGAGGCTGGCCCGCTCCGTGACGGTGGCGGCAGTCGCCACCGTGGGCGTCACGATGGCCATGCCCACCGGCAACGCGTTCGCGATCGACCACATAGAGTGCCGTGGCGGGGCCGACTACCTGAAGATCTGGTCGCACCTGGACGGGAGGTCCAGTGTGGACTGCTACGCCAACAAGGGCCGGACCAACTTCGGCTCATGGTGGGTCGACCGCATTTCGACGGGCAACAACGATCTCATCTACTACGACGCGAACGGCGACTCGGTGCGCATCAACCGGTGGACCGACATCACTTTCCCGAGCCGTCCTCCGCTGGTCAAGGACATCGAAATCCTCTAGTGCACGATCAGGAAACTCACCGGAACCGGTCGTACCGACGCTCGACCTTTTCATGCCGCCGCGCGACCCTTCCCGGACACGCATTCATTCCCGCGTGACCTGAATTCCACACGGTGATGAATCGAATTCCCTCCTGATTATCGATACAGGTCGCGCGATTCTCGCGCGGCCTGTATCGGCCTGCTCCCGCAAGGACACGGTCGCGTCAGAAAAGGCCGGACCACTCCGCCTCGACGCTCCAGTTGCTCGCTCCCGCCGCGTAGTCGGCGAACAGCGCGGCCACCTCGTCCCGCCCGCTCAGCACACAGCGGTAGTGGTGTTCCATCGAGCCTTCCCGGTGTTCGACGGCGAAGCCGTCCGTGGTGAGGCCCGCGTTGGGGCCGTGGCCGACCTGGAGGAAGTGACCGCTGCGCCGCTCCAGGATCAGGAACCAGTTCTCCGCGGACAGCCGGTGCACGGCACGGTCGATCACCTCGGGGTCCGCGTCCTCCACCGTCAGCCCGACGCACGGCCGAAGGCTCAGCCCGTCGGCCCCGCGCTGCGCGGGCGGCCGGTGCAGCACCTGGGCCTGCGGGTCGAAGCAGACCAGACCGTGCCGGCCGGCGAGGGCCACCACCTCGGGTGCCGTGCCGTCGGCCCGGCTCCAGGACATCGGCATGATCACATACGCGGCGGAGACGCCGAGGCCGGCGGCCCAGGGTGACGCCTCCGCCCGCGCGTCGTCGCCATCCGTCGCCGAAAGCACGGGGAACCGGTCGGTCAGCTCCCGGCGAAAGGCGGCCACGGCCTCGTTCGCCACGACTCCGGCACCGGTCGGGTCGCCGTCACACAGCCGCTCGTACGTGCGCGTCGCGTCGGCGACCGGGACGCGCCCGGACTCGAACCACACCGCAAGGTCAAAACTCACGTCGCCTCCATCCACCGAACCCTGACGCGCGAGCCTACGGCCGACCCCTGACAACGCCCTCCCGGCGTGGGCCTGTTGGGGCGCGGGCCGCGACGCCCCCTGCGAGAGGGGCCGGGTCGGCCGAAGGATCACTGGCGGGCACTTTCGGACACGGCGGTTCCGGCGGTTCCCGCGGCCCTGGGAGCCCCCGGGCGGCGTCTCGCCGACGTCGGCGGCGAGGCGCCCGGGACGCGCATCACAGTGGGCCCAAGGGATCTGGCGCACGGCGCCACTCGGGCCGAGGCGCCCGGAGGGCGGTGCGCCCCGACCGGGAACGCGAACCGGAATCGGCCGAAGTCGCCGGACGCCCTTCCCCAGTGGTTTAGACCAATGCTAGATGTGGTGGCACACCGAGCTCACACGGCTACGTTTTGTCACCACCAGGAGGCGCGGTCATGGCCCGCACCACCCATCCGTCCGAACACGAACCGCTCTACGCGCGGATCGCCGCACAACTGGTCGGCGAGCTGCGCACCGGATCCATACCTCCCGGCGAACGCCTGCCCGGGGAACGCGAGTTGGCCGCCCGGTTCGGCGTCAGCCGCGAGACCGTGCGGCAGGCGCTCACCATGCTGCGGCGCGACGGCCAGGTCTCCACGGACCGGCGCGGCAGTCACGCGACGCTGTCCGGCACCGGCGCCGAGCACGTCCCGTCCCTCGACTTCCCCGTCGGCGCGCACACGGGCGAGCCCGACGGGTGCCGCCGGGCCACGGTCACCTGGGAGACGCCCTCGCCCGAACACGCGAAGGCGCTCGGACTCGCCCCGCTGCGGGCGACGCTGGTCCATCGCTACGAGTCCGCCGCGGCCGACGGCAGTGGACTGCGTACGGCCGTGACATCGTTCTCCGCCATCGCCGTGACCGAGGTGGAGGAGCTCGCCCGCTACCGCGACCGTGCGAACAACCACTCCTCGGCACAGTTGTCCCGCGCCTACGACTGGATGCGCAAGGCGGGTCTGACCCTGCACCACCGGGACGCGATCACCAGACTCCCGCAGTCGGTACGGGTCACCCGGCGCGTCCACGACCAGTACGACCGCCCGCTGGAGATCACCGACCTGACGGTGGACGCCCGGCAGAACGCCCTCGTCTACGAGTTCACGCTGCCCGCGGCCAGGTGAGGGCAGGGCCCGCCGTCAGATGACGGCCGGGGCGTCCTCCCGTACGGCCACGATCATCCGTGCCCGCGGGCTGCCGTCCCGTCGGCGGCCGAACTCGTTCAGCGGATGAAGCTCCGTCCGGAATCCGGCCCGCGCCAGCTCCCGCCGTACGTCGCCCAGCCGGAACGTGCGGTAGTACATGACGAAGGTCGGGCGCCGGACGGCGTTGCGCACGCGCATCACCGTGTCGAAGCCGAGCAGGGCCCAGTACCAGGGCGAGCCGGCCCGTGGCGGGGCCGTGACGGGGAAGGCGAAGCGTCCGCCGGGGCGCAGCACGGCGTGGACTCCGGAGAACAGGCCGGGCAGCTCCCGCGGCAGGAAGTGCCCGAAGGCGCCGAAGCTCACGACGAGATCGAACTCCGGCCCGAAGGGCAGGGCGCGGGCGTCCGCCCGGACGAAGGCGACCGTCGGCGCCCCGCCCGCGCCCGCCGGGGACGCCGGCTCCCCGAGTCGTGAGCGCCCCACCGCCAGCATGCCCGTGCTGATGTCGACGCCGGTGACGCTCTCGCGGCACAGGCCCCGCAGGACCTCCATGCCCGCCCCGGTGCCGCAGCAGAGGTCGAGCCCCGCGTCGAAGGGCCCCATCGGCGCGAGAGCCTTGCCCACGGCTTCGAGGATGGCGTCCGGGGTCCGGAACGGCGTGTGGTCGAACTTGGGCGCGAGCAGGTCGTAACCGTGTTCGATCGACGAGAGGGCCTGCACGGCCAGTTCGCGGAGGGTGGGACCTTGCGGGGTGAACATCCCGCCGAGCTTAGGGGCTCGGCCCCCGATCGGGGGGATGCGCCCGGGACAGGTCGAACGGGGCCCGAACAGCGGCCTGTGGGGCAGCGGTCGCGTGGTGCGCTGATCTATCGTCGCGGGCATGACCTCGTTCCGCCCCGCCCCCTCCTGGCTGGCCGACGCCGTCTTCTACCAGATCTACCCGCAGTCGTTCGCCGACTCGAACGGCGACGGCATCGGCGACTTCGCCGGCATCACCGAGCGTCTGGACCACCTCGCGTGGCTGGGCGTCAACACCGTCTGGCTCAACCCGTGCTTCGTGTCCCCGTTCGGCGACGCCGGATACGACGTCGCCGACTATCTGCGCCTCGCACCCCGCTACGGCTCCTCCGACGACCTCGCCCGGCTCGTCGTGGAGGCCCGCCGCCGGGGCATCCGCGTGCTCCTCGACCTCGTCGCGGGCCACACCTCCGACCAACACCCCTGGTTCCGGGCCGCGGTGGAGGATCCGGACGACGACCGGTACATCTGGGCTCCCGAGGGGCACGTCCCGGACGGCTTCGTCCCCTCCCCCGGAACACGTCCGGGGGCGTACCTGCCGAACTTCTTCGCGTTCCAGCCCGCCCTCAACTTCGGCTACGGGAGCGCCCGTCAGGACGAGCCCTGGCGTCTGCCGGTCGACGCGCCGGGTCCGCGTGCCAACCGTGCCGCGCTGCGCACGGTCATGGACCACTGGCTGGGTCTCGGACTGGCGGGCTTCCGTGTGGACATGGCCGCCTCCCTGGTGAAGGACGACCCGGGCAAGAGGGAAACAGCGGCGATCTGGACCGAGTTGAGGCACTGGCTGGACGGTGCGCACCCGGAGGCCGTGCTGCTCTCGGAGTGGGGCGAACCCGAGGTGTCCGTCCCGGCCGGGTTCCACGCGGACTTCTTCCTCCAGTTCGGCGGCCCCACCGACGGGCTCGCCCTGCGCTCGCTGTGGAGCAACGGCGAGGGCACGGTCAACGAGGCCTGGGACCCGCTCGACTGCTTCTTCGACGCCGAGGGCCGGGGCTCACCGGAACCGTTCGTGGCGGCCTGGCGCGCCGCCACCACCGCGCTCGGCCCGAGCGGCTTCATCGCGCTCCCGACCGCCAACCACGACTTCTCCCGGCTCAACTGCGGCCCCCGCACGGCCGATCAGCTGCCCGCCGCCTTCGTCTTCCAGCTGACCTGGCCGACCCTTCCGGCGATCTACTACGGCGACGAGATCGGCATGCGCTTCGTGCCGGGACTGCCGGAGAAGGAGGGCAGCGTGCTCGGCCCGCGCTACAACCGCGCCGGCTCCCGTACGCCGATGCAGTGGGACGACGGCCCCAACGCCGGTTTCTCCTCGGCCCCGGCGGACCGCCTGTACCTCCCGCTCGACCCCGCGCCCGACCGCCCGACCGTCGCCGCCCAACGGGCAGACGACACCTCGCTCCTGCGTCTCGTACGCCGTCTGATCGCGTTGCGCACGGGCGCGGCGGAGCTGGGGCCGGACGCGTCGGTCGAGGTGGTGCACGCCGGCTACCCGTTCGTGTACGTGCGCGGTGGCCGGTATCTCGTCGTGGTCAACCCGTGCCGCGAGCCCATGAGGTGTGCCGTCGCCCCGGCCACCACGGTCCGTTCCCTGGAGTCGGACGGCGTCACGATCGACGGTGGCACGGTGAGCGCCCGGGGTTTCGGCTACGGCGTCTTCGAACTCACCGACGCACGGGCCGGTTCAGCCCCACAGACGTAGCGCGGCGAGCCAGACGTCCGGGGTGTTCGGGACGGCTTCCCGCGCCGGCACGGCCGAAGCGGGGGCGTCCCGCTCCGGCCGTGCGCGCCGGGTGAACAGCGACCGGAATGATCCCACCGGGCGGATCGTGCGGGCCTTGGCGGTCATGGCAGGGAGCCTCCTGGGGCGGCGGACGGCGGTGTCGCCGCCTCCCGGCTCGCAGGCCGGGAGGCGGTCTCACCCCACCGACGAAGGGCTCCTACGCCGATCGACACTCCGCGAGCCGCTTCTCCAGGAATCGCCGTTCGGCCGCGTTCTCCACCAGTTCGAGCGCCCGTCCGTACGCCTCGGCGGCCTCGTCCGTGCGTCCGGCGCGGCGCAGCAGGTCCGCGCGGGTGGCCGGCAGCAGGTGGTACGTGTCCAGCTCGCCCTGTTCCTCCAGTTCGGCGACCAGGGCGAGTCCGGCGTCGGTGCCTTCGGACATACCCACGGCGACGGCCTGGTTGAGCCGGACGACGGCGGAGGGCACGAAGCGCCGGAGCTCGCCGTAGAGGGCGGCGATGTCGGCCCAGTCGGTCTCCCCGGCCGTGGCGGCGGTGGTGTGGCACGCGGCGATGGCGGCCTGGATCTGGTACGGGCCCGGGCGTCCGCGGCGCAGCGCGGTCTCCAGCAGTGCGGCGCCCTCGTCCGCCCCGGAGGTGTCCCAGGCGGCCCGGTCCTGGTCCTCCAGGGTGACCAGGTCGCCCGCGGCGTCGACGCGTGTGCCGCTCCGGGCGTCGTGGAGCAGCAACAGCGCCAGCAGGCCGAGGACTTCGGGCTCGTGGGGCATCAGCCGGGCCAGGACGCGGGCGAGCCGGATCGCCTCGGCGGAGAGGTTCGTGCGCGTGAGATCGGCGCCCGCCGTGGCGGCGTACCCCTCGTTGAAGAGCAGATAGAGCACGCCGAGGACACCGGTGGTGCGTTCGGGCAGGAGGTGCGCGGGCGGTACGCGGTAGGGGATGCCCGCGTTGCGGATCTTCCGCTTGGCGCGCACGAGCCGCTGCGCCATCGTCGCCTCGGGGACGAGGAAGGCGCGCGCGATCTCGGGCGTGGTGAGCCCCGCCAGGGTGCGCAGGGTGAGGGCCACCCGGGCCTCGATGGCCAGCGCCGGGTGGCAGCAGGTGAAGATCAGGCGCAGTCGGTCGTCGCCGACGCCGCTGCCGTCACCGGGATCCGTTTCGTACGGATGGTACGAGTCGTACGGTTCGTACAGACCTTCGTCGCGCGCCGACACCGCCACCTCCCGCAGTTTGCGCGCACCGGCCGCCTCGCGGCGCAGCACGTCCAGGGCCCGATGGCGCGCGGTCGTGGTCAGCCAGGCGCCGGGGCGGCGCGGAACTCCGTCGCGCCGCCACCGGTCGAGCGCCTGGGCGAAGGCGTCCTGCGCGCACTCCTCGGCGAGGTCCCAGTCGCCGGTCATGCGGATCAGGGTGGCGACGACCTGGCCCCACTCCTCACGGAACGCGGCCGCGACCGCCTCCTCGACGCCGTCGTTCACTCCCAGACCGGCCGCACCTCCACCGAACCGCCCGCCAGCGCGGCGGGATGCCGGGACGCGAGCGCGATGGCCTCGTCGAGGTCGGCGACCTCGATGATGTCGATGCCCGCGACGTACTCCTTCGATTCCACGAACGGCCCGTCCGTGAGCAGGACTTCGTCGCCCTGGACCCGCACGGTGGTGGCGTCGGTGGCGGGCCGCAGCCGGGCGCCGCCCGTGACGACGCCGCGCTCGCGGACCTCCTTGACGTACGAGGCGAACCGGGGGTCGTCGGCGATGTCCTCGGGGGCGAGCTCCTCGCCGCCGGCCGGAGTGCAGATGAACAGGGCGTACTTCACGACCGCGGCTCCCCGGCCGGCGGGCGACCGGCGTCCGAGGGCACCGACATGTGCTGGTGTGCGATCAGCCAGCGGTCGCCGGCCGCGCGGTAGCCGGTGGTGACGCGGGTCGTGGAGTCCAGCGTCGTGCCGTCGGCGAGCGGGGCGCGCAGACGGACCACGGCGTGGCTGAACGCGATGCTCTCGTCGACGCGCAGCCGGAAGTCGAGGACCTCGCGGTCGACGGGACCCGCGAGCGCGGAGAACCACTGTTCCTGCGCCTTGCGCAGGGCGTCGGCGCCGCTCTGCTCCAGACCGCTCACGGGGTGGAAGACCTCGACGTCGGGGGCGTAGCAGGCCATCGCACGGTCGAGGTCACGTTCGCGGAGCGCCTCGGTGAGCTCGGCGTCGAGATGGCGGATCCGCCCTTCGGCGTCCTCGTCCTCCCAGAAGGCGCGCACCTCCATCGCGCCGATGGTGGCGACCGGGTGCTTCGCGGCGGCCTCGATCGCCTCCTCCATGGAGGCGCATTCGAGGATGTCGAAGCCGGCGACGTACTCCTTCGTCTCGGCGAACGGCCCGTCGGTGCGCAGCACCTCGCCGTCGCGGACCCGGACGGTGACCGCCTCGGCGGGCAGCCGCAGCCGGTGGCCGTGCAGCCGGACGCCCCGCTCGGCGCCCAGTTCCTCGACCCACGGTTCGACGGGTGCCATCCCGGAGGCGTCGGCGGTGTCGTCGCCACAGACCAGCAGCATGTACTTCATGGTTCCTCCCGGTGCTCATGAGCTTCCTACACCGCACCGACGAACGGCGCCCCGGCGAATCGACAGGCCCCGGATATTTTTTTCGCGTGCCCGCCGGGGCGGGCGGTCGGCCCGGTCAGGGGCGGGCGGTCCCGGGGCGTACGGGGAGGGTGCGGACGCTGTTGCCGACGAAGCTGGCCTGCTGGGTGAGCTCCGCCTCGGACACCGCGAGGTCGAGGTCGGGGAAGCGGGTGAAGAGCCGTTCCAGGGCGATGGTGGCCTCCATCCGGGCGAGGGGCGCGCCGAGGCAGTAGTGGGCGCCGTGTCCGAGGGAGATGTGGCGGGCGGCGCCGGGCCGCCGGGGGCGGGTGACGTCGAAGCGGTCGGCGTCCGGTCCGTGCGCGGCCCGGTCGCGGCCGGCGGCCGAGTAGCCGGCGAGCACCGGCGTGCCCTGCGGGATGACGGTCCCGTCGACGGTGAGGTCGCGCACCGGGTAGCGGAACGGGAAGTAGCTGACGGGGGCGTCCCAGCGCAGGGTCTCCTCGACGACGTCCGCCCAGTCCGCCTCGCCGTCGAGGACCGAGGCGAGCTGGTCCCGGTGGGCGCACAGAGCCCGTACGGCGTTGGTGATCAGGTTCAGGGTGGTCTCGTGCCCGGCGATGATCATGAGCACCAGGGTGCCCATGAGTTCCTGCCGGCTGAGCCGGTCGCCGTCCTCGTCGTGGGCGGCGATCAGCGCGCTGGTGAGGTCGTCGCCCGGGGTCTCCGTACGGGCGGCCGCGACGGCGCCGAGCACGGCCATCAGTTCGCGGTTCGCGGCGACGGCCTGCTCGGGGCCGATGTCGGTGGAGACGACCTGGTTCGTCAGACGGTGGAGCCGGTCGCGGTACTGCGCGTCGACGCCCAGGAGTTCGCCGATGACGCCCATCGGCAGCGGGAGCGCGAAGTGTTCGCGCAGGTCGGCCACTCCCCCGCCCTCCCGCGCCGCCGCGTTCAGTCCGTCGAGCAGCGTCGAGGTCAAGTCCTCGATCCTGGGCCGCAGTCGCTCGACCCGTCGGACCGTGAACGCCTTGCTGACCAGGGAGCGCAGGCGCCGGTGGTCGTCGCCGTCGGCGGTCGTCATGCCCTGCACGGTGGCGAAGGTCATGAGCGGCCATCCCTCGGCCACACGGCCCTCGTTCAGGGCCGTGAAGTGCCGGGCCCCCTTGGCTACATCGGGGTGCGCGAGGAATTCCTTCAGTGCCTCGTGCCCCAGCACCACCGCGCCCTCCACCTCGCCGGGCAGCACCACCGAGGTGACGGCGCCCCGTGCGAGCAGCCGCTCGTTGACGGCGTGCGGA
This sequence comes from Streptomyces sp. f51, assembly GCF_037940415.1. Taxonomy (NCBI): domain Bacteria; kingdom Bacillati; phylum Actinomycetota; class Actinomycetes; order Kitasatosporales; family Streptomycetaceae; genus Streptomyces; species Streptomyces sp. f51. The sequence goes on from NZ_CP149798.1 coordinate 474,438, forward strand.
CATCCGCCCGCGGGGTCCAGGCGGTGCGGCGTGACGGGCGAGGTGTCCACCGTGTTCTCCTTGCGGCCGGGGCGAGTTGAGGGTCGTACGACACCGACGGGCGCCGTACGAAGATCGATTGTGCCCGCTCGCGGCAGCGGGCGCAGCACCTCGGTCAAGCCCTTCGGACGGCCCACGGGAGGCGGGAAGCGCCGATGCCTCCTTACGCTCGTAGGGACGGGTTTCCTTGGACCGCGCGCGCCGCGGTCCCGGAGGTGACGGCCATGCGTGCCTCGCTGATCCAGTTGTCCGTGGACTCCTCGGACACCGCGGACGAGCGGCGCCGCCGTGCGGCCTCGCTGGTACGCGGTTGGGCGGGCGACGACCTGGTGGTCCTGCCCGAGCTGTGGGCGGCCGGGGCGTGGGCGTACGACCGCTGGGGGCACGACGCCGAAGGGATCGACGGCCCCACCGCGCGGGCCATGTCCGCGGCGGCCCGGGAGGCCGGGGTGTGGCTGCACGCCGGATCCGTCGTCGAGCGGGACGAGGACGGGACGCTGTACAACACGGCGCTGCTCTTCGACCGGTCCGGCGAGCTGCGGGGGCTCTACCGCAAGATCCACCGGTACGGCTTCGACACCGGGGAGGCGACCCTGATGGGCGGGGGCGACGCCGTCGTGACCGTGCCCACCGACTTCGGTGTCGTCGGCCTCGCCATCTGCTACGACCTGCGCTTCCCCGAGCTCTTCCGGGGACTGCTCGACGCGGGCGCGGAGCTGATCGTGGTGCCCGCGGCGTGGCCGGCGTCCCGGCTCGCCCACTGGCGGCTCCTGACCCGCACCAGGGCCCTGGAGGAGCAGGTCTTCCTCCTGGCCTGCTGTGCGACGGGCACCCACGGCGGTATGCGGCAGGGTGGACACAGCGTCGTCGCCGACCCCTGGGGAACCGTCCTGGGCGAGGCCGGCACCGCGGAGGAGATCCTGACGGTGGACCTCGACATGGCGCGGGTCGCCCTGACGCGCGCCGAACTCCCGGTCCTGCGCGACCGCGTGCTCGGCGTCCAGGCCCCCCCGGAGGCCGTGAGCCGCGCCTGAGCGTGTGACCCGGACGACACTCGGTCCGGGCCGATCGGTGGTACTCTGCGAACAGCACTCGTGTACGCCTCTCTGTTCAGGCGCCGGTGCAAGTTCCCTTCTCCCGCTGTCACGCGGTCGATTCCGGTTCGCGCAACAGCTTCTCCGCACCACCTCCGCGGTACGCCCGGGGAATCCCCCCGTCACGTCCTAGGTGATGCTCCCGCCGCACCGAGGCGCGCCCCGCGCCCTCCCTTCGCGGCCATCCCCCTTCCTCACGCATGACCATGCGATCCCGTCCCCGAGAGGACACCCCATGACCACCACACTCGAACACCCCGTACAGGAGCGGCCCCGGACCCGGACGGCCGTCGGTGTCCTCGACATCGACGGCAACGGGAAGGGGCACCTGCGCTCCGCGAGCCTCCTGCCCTCGCCCGACGACCTCCAGGTCTCCCCCGCGCTGATCCGCCGTCACGGCCTGCGCAGGGGCGACACCGTGGAGGGTGTGCGCGGCGGGCCCCGGATCCTCACCGAGGTCGAGCGGATCAACGGCCGCACGTCCGAAGAGCCGCGCCGCCGCCCGCACTTCAAGGACCTCACCCCGCTGCACCCGCGTGACCGGCTCCGGCTGGAGCACCCGGCGAGCGCGCTGACCGGACGCGTCGTGGACCTGGTCTCGCCGGTCGGCAAGGGCCAGCGCGGTCTGATCGTCGCCCCGCCCAAGACCGGCAAGACGGTGCTGATCCAGCAGATCGCCGCCGCCGTGGCCGGCAACCACCCCGAATGCCGTCTGATGGTGCTGCTGCTCGACGAACGCCCCGAGGAGGTGACCGACATGCGGCGCTCCGTACGCGGCGAGGTCTACGCCTCCACCTTCGACCAGTCGCCCAGGCAGCACATCGCGCTCGCCGAGCTCGTCGTCGAGCGGGCCAAGCGGCTCGTCGAGGCGGGCGAGGACGTCGTGATCCTGCTCGACTCGCTCACCCGGCTGTGCCGGGCGCACAACAACGCGGCCGCCGCGGGCGGACGCACCCTCAGCGGCGGTGTCGACGCCGGCGCCCTCCAGGGGCCCAAGCGGCTCTTCGGCGCGGCGCGTCTCGCCGAGGAGGGCGGCTCGCTCACCATCCTCGCCACCGCCCTGGTGGACACCGGTTCCCGCGCCGACGACTTCTTCTTCGAGGAGCTCAAGGGCACGGGCAACATGGAACTGCGGCTGGACCGGACCCTGGCCGCCCGGCGCGTCTTCCCCGCGGTCGACATCACCCCCTCCGGCACCCGCCGCGAGGAACTCCTCGTGCCGGCGGCCGAGTCGGCAGCGCTGCGAGGACTGCGTCGCGCCCTGCTGACACGCGACGCGGAGTCCGGCCTGGAGACGCTCCTGGAGCGGCTGCGCGCCACCCCCGACAACGCCGCCTTCCTGCGCCGGATCCAGCCCACGCTGCCGTCCTGACGACCCGCGCCTGCGGCATCCGGGTGCTCGACGGCGCCGCTCGGCCCGGCCACCCCGGCGTGTCGCGCGACCGTTCCTACGTTTGCGGTATGACGATCGGATTCTCATTCCGGACCGCTGCTTCGCGCTCCGCGGTCACGCGTGCCGCCCTGACCTGCTCCGCCGTCTGCGCGGCCGGGCTGCTGGCCGCGGCGCAGAGCCCGGCCACCGCACTCACCGACGCGCTCCCCGGAGCACCGCGGCCCGCGGCGCCACCGCCTTCGTCGCTGAACCAGCCGGGCACCCAGGTACGACCCCGGCCCGGAGCGCCCGAGGTCCCCGACGTCTCCGCCCTGTCCTGGGTCGTCGCCGACGCCGCCACCGGTGACGTCCTCGCCGCGCACAACGCCCATCGCAGACTCCCGCCCGCGAGCACCCTCAAGACCCTCTTCGCCCTCACCGTCCTGCCGAAGCTGCCGGGCAGCACCCTGCACACCGTCAGGGAGCGGGAGCTGGAGGGCATCGGCGCCGGCAGCAGCATGGTCGGCGTGGCCGAGGGGGTCACCTACCGCGTGGCGGACCTGTGGCGCGGCGTCTTCCTGAACTCCGGCAACGACGCCGTGCACGTGCTCGCCTCGATGAACGGCGGCTGGACGAGCACCGCCGCCCAGATGCAGGCCAAGGCCCGCTCCCTCGGCGCGAACGACACCCACGTCGTCTCGCCCGACGGCTACGACACACCCGGGCAGGTCTCCTCGGCGTACGACCTGGCGGTGTTCGGACGGGCCGGGCTGCGCAACCCCGACTTCGCGCGGTACTGCTCCACCGTCGAGGCGATGTTCCCCGGCGAGGCCGGCTCCACGTTCGGCATCCAGAACACCAACCGGCTCCTCACCGGCGCGAACGGGGTGGAGCGGTATCCCGGTGTGATCGGGGTCAAGAACGGCTACACCACGAACGCGGGCAACACCCTGGTCGCCGCCGCCAAGCACGGCACCCGCACGCTCGTCGTGACGCTGATGAACCCTCAGGCGGGCGGCGGACTCACCGTGTACGAGGAGGCGCGCTCGCTGCTCGACTGGGGCTTCGCCGCGTCCGGACGGGTCGATCCCGTGGGGACCCTGCTCGACACGCGCTCCGTCCCGGCGGCCGGACCTTCCGCCGCGGGCCCCTCCGTCGCCGGATCCGCCTCACACCCCGGGCCCGCCGCGCATCCCGGCCGCGCCGCCCGGCCCGTCTCGGGCGACCGGCCGGTGAACAGCCCGGGCCCGGTGGCCGCCGCGTCGCCCGGGGACTCGGGGCTCGGCTGGTCGGGCGCCGCCGAGATCGCCGGTGCCGCCGTGCTGGGCGCCGCCTGCGTCGCCCTCGCCCTGCGGATCAGGGCGGGCCGGGCCGGGCGCGGCTGACCGGCCGGGAGCCACAGCAACAGCCCGAGCGTGATCCACGTATAGGTGTTGCTGCCGAGGAAGCCGCCGAGGCCCGACGCGTCGTCGAACCACAGCCACACGACGCTGCTGCACAGCACCGCGTACAGGGCCGCCGCGATCCGCGCCCGGCGCCGCCGCAGCAGCACGGCGAAGGACGGCAGCAGCCAGACGAGGTGGTGCACCCAGGTGATCGGGCTGACGAGGCAGGCGGTCAGCCCGGTCAGGGCGAAAGCGGCGGTCCAGTCCTCGTCGGCGAGGGCCCGCGAGGTCCGCCACGCCCAGACGCACAGAACCAGCAGGGCGAGCGTCGCCCACAGCGCCCTGCTCGGTTCCTCCGGTGCCACGAGCCGTGCCAGTACACCCTGGAGCGACTGGTTGGAGACATAGTCGAGGCGGCCGATGCGGGTCGTGTCCCACAGCGCGTCGGTCCAGTAGAAGCGCGAGGCGTCCGGCACCACCCAGGCCGCCAGCGCGGTGGCCGCCACGGCGACCGACGTGGCGACACCGGCGGCCCGCCAGCGGCGGCCGAGCAGCAGCAGCGCGATGAACAGCGCGGGGGTGAGCTTGATCGCCGCGGCGAGACCGATCCCGGCGCCCGCCCAGCGGCCCTTTCGGCGCGTCAGCAGCCACGCGTCGCTCAGTACGAGGGCGAGCAGCACCAGGTTGACCTGGCCGAAGCTGAAGGTGTCGCGGACCGGTTCGAGCAGTGCCAGCAGACAGGCCGTCAGAGCGCAGCCGAACCAGCCGAGGCGGCGCAGTTCGGGTCCGACCAGGATGCCGACGACCAGGGTCAGGGCGGCGAGGTTGAGGACCAGCGCGAGCGCGATCGCCGTGTGCAGCCCGACCAGGGCCAGCGGCAGCATGCCGAGCGCCGCGAACGGCGGGTAGGTGAAGCCGTACCCGGTTCCCGGCACCCGGTAGTCGTAGATGCTGCCGCCGTGGTGGACCCAGTTGTCGACCGCCCCGTAATAGACGCGCAGGTCGAACCAGTCGCGCAGCAGGGGCACGGTGGCCGTGAACACGCCGATGACGACGGCCAGTCCGAGGACGAGCAGGAGTCGCCTGAGGTCGGTGCCCAACAGTGCCGCCATGCCGCCGGGGCCCCGCCCGCCGGTGGGCGCCTTCGCTCCCGTCGGCCCTGTCGTGGTGCTTCTCGCGCTCATCGTCCCCGTCCCCGTCGCCCCGCCCGGCTTCGCCGCGCCACTCGCCCCGACCGCCCGACTCGCTCTCCGTCCAGCGCCACTCGCCCCGGCCGCCCGACTCGCTCTCCATCCGGCGCCCCTCGCGTGGGCCGCCCGACTCGCTCTCCTCGCGGCGCCGGTCGTCCGGGTCCGCCCACCGGCCTTCCCGTGCCCCTCGTCCCGCCCGGGTGCGTCCCGTGCTCCGCGTCCGCCGTCATGCCGTCCGTTCCAGTGCCGGTGCCTGCGGCTGTGCCGCCTGGTGGGCCTGCCAGAGCACGACCAGGGCGAGCAGGCCCCCGGAGACGGCGAGGATCACCTGTCCGGCGTCCGCCGGCGACCCGCTCGGCAGCACCGCGAGCGCGAGCACCCCGCTGGCGGCCGCGACCCGGCCGCGCACCGAACCGGTGGGCGCCGCCGCCGCGATGAGGAACAGTCCCCACAGCGCGTACCACGGCCGCACGGCCGGGCCGAACACCGCCACCGCCGCCAGGCTCAGGCCCAGCGCGTAGACCGGGTGCGGGCGCAGCCGCAGCCATATGAACAGCAGCAGCGCCACGGTCGTCACGAGCCCGACGGCGTGCCATACGGGCATCGCGAGCGGTGCGAGTCCGCTGCCGAGCTTTTCGAGAAGGGCGCCGGTGACCCGCCCGAGGAGGCTGGTGGGTGACCAGTTGTGCGGCGAGACGGGGGTCTTCAGGGCGGCTATCCAGCCATAGCCCGTACCGGCCACGGCCGTCGCGGCGACCGTGGTCGCGGCCGCGACCACGAGGGTGGTCACGGTGATCCGCGCGATGCCCCGGCGTCCCCGGCCGCGACCGCGCAGCGCGATCACCGCCACCAGGCCGAGCGCCGCGGGCGCCTTGACGAGGGCCGCGAGGGTGACCAGGACGACTCCCGCGACCGGCCATCGGCCGCGCGCGGCCACCAGACCGACGCCGAGCAGCCCGAGCATGATGGCGTCGTTGTGCGCGCCGGCCACCAGGTGCAGCAGGACCAGGGGGTTGAGCGCCCCCAGCCACAGCGCGGCGGCCGGATCGGCGCCGCTGTGCCGGGCGAGGCGGGGCAGGGCCGCCGCCATCAGGGCGACACCGAGCAGGGCGACCAGGCGCATGCCGAAGAGGCCGGCCGGTATCTCCCCGCGGGTCAGCGCCGACAGACCGCGGGCGACGGCGAGGAAGACGGGGCCGTAGGGCGTGGTCGTCGTCTGCCACACGGGAGCCACCTCGTCGGCGAGCGGTCCGCCGAGCCGGGCGGGGCCGTACGCGTAGACGTCGATGTGGGCGTCGACCATGGCGCCCTGGGCGAGGTAGCTGTAGACGTCCCGGCTGAAGAGGGGCGGCGCGAGCAGCAGCGGCGCGGCCCAGGTGGCCAGAACGAGCAGCAGGGAACGGGGAGTCGGCGGTTCGGGTCCGCGGACGACGCTGCCCAGCAGGGCCCAGGCGGCTATCAGCAGGACGACGCCGAAGTAGACCCCGACCAGGCCCAGTACGGCCCGCCCCGACCCGGGGGCGAGGAGGTCGCGCGCGGGCAGGGCCCCCGCGGTCTCGCCGCCCAGCGCGAGGACGGCGGTTCCGGCGAGGCCCAGGGCCTGGCAGCGGCGGAGATCGACGGGGAAAGCCATGGCCAACACTCCGCAAGCGTGTCAACGCCGGGTGGCCGGAAGGCGACGCGGCGCTCTCCGCGCGGGGTCCGGAGCGTGACCTCCGTGTGGTGCCGGGGAATTCAGAACACGGACACGCCGGTCAGGGTCGTGAAGCGGTCCAGGGCGGCCACGCCGGCCACGGAGTTGCCCCGTTCGTCCAGGCCCGGGCTCCAGACGCACAGGGTGCACCGGCCCGGCACCACGGCGATGATGCCGCCGCCCACCCCGCTCTTGCCGGGGAGCCCGACCCGGTACGCGAAGTCGCCCGCGGCGTCGTAGGTCCCGCAGGTCAGCATGATCGCGTTGATCTGCTTGGCCTGACTCCGCGGGAGCAGCCGGCCGCCGTCGGCGCGGATGCCGTGCCGGGCCAGGAATCCGGTGGCGAGGGCGAGATCGGCGCAGGACGCGGCGATCGAGCACTGGAGGAAGTACTGGTCGAGCAGCTCGGGCACCGGGTTGTCGATGTTGCCGTAGGAGGCCATGAAGTGGGCGAGTGCCGCGTTGCGGTCGCCGTTCGCGGTCTCGGAGGCGGCGATGTCCCGGTCGAAGCCGAGGTTCTCGTTGCCGCTCTCGGCCCGCAGGAACTCCAACAGGGTGCCGGCCGCGTCCCCGGTACGGGTCTGGAGCCGGTCGGTGACGACGAGGGCTCCGGCGTTGATGAACGGGTTGCGCGGGATGCCGTTCTCGTACTCCAGCTGGACCAGGGAGTTGAAGGGGTTGCCGGAGGGCTCGCGCCCGACGTGTTCCCACAGCGCGTCGCCCTCGCGGGCGAGGTCGAGGGCGAGTGTGAAGACCTTGGTGATGGACTGCGTGGAGAACGGCTGCCGCCAGTCCCCCACGCCGTACACCGTGCCGTCGAGCTCCGCGACGGCCATCCCGAAACGGCGTGGATCGCAGGCGGCCAGCGCCGGGATGTAGTCGGCGGGCCGCCCGCGGCCCGGAGTCTGCGCGATCTCGGTGGCGATGCGCTCCAGGACCGGCTGGAAGGTCAGGGAGGACGGATACGGCGAGTTCCCGGGCATGATCGCCATTGTGCCGCCCGTCCGGCCCCACCGCGCAACAGAGGGCGCGGAGCCGGAGTCCGGCTTCGCGCCCTCTGTGAGCGGATCGTTCATGAGCGGGAGCCGGTGCGTGCCCGAGCTCCGCGTCGTGTCAGCTGTCGATGACTCCGGTGCCCAGGAGGCCGAAGAGCAGGACGCCGATGATGATGCGGTAGATCACGAAGGCGTTGAAGGAGTGCTTGGCGACGAACTTCAGCAGCCAGGCGATGGAGGCGTAGGCGACCACGAACGACACGACGGTGCCGACGATCAGCGGAGCGGCGCCCACACCGGTGCCGAGGGCGTCCTTCAGCTCGTACAGGCCGGCGCCGGTCAGGGCCGGGATGCCGAGGAAGAAGGAGAGGCGGGTGGCGGCGACGCGGTCCAGGTCGAGGATGAGACCGGTCGACATGGTGGCGCCGGAACGCGAGAAGCCGGGGAAGAGGAGGGCGAGGATCTGGGAGCTGCCGACCAGCATCGCGTCCTTGAAGGAGACGTCGTCCTCACCGCGCTTGTGGCGGCCCATCTGGTCGGCGGCCCACATCACGGCACTGCCCGCGATCAGCGACCCTGCGACCACCCACAGGGAGGCCAGCGGACCCTCGATGAGCGGCTTGGCCGCGAGGCCCACGGCCACGATCGGGATGGTCGCGTAGATGACCCACCAGGCGAACTTGTAGTCGTGGTTGTGCCGCTCGTTCTTGTCGCGCAGCCCACGCCCCCAGGCGGAGACGATCCGCACGATGTCCTTGAAGAAGTACACGAGCACGGCGGCGATCGCGCCGACCTGGATGACCGCGGAGAAACCGACGACGGCGTTGTCGTCGACGGGGATGTTCATCAGCCCCTCGGTGATCTTGAGGTGACCGGTCGAGGAGACGGGAAGGAATTCGGTCACCCCCTCCACGACTCCGAGGACGACGGCCTGACCGACGTTGATGACGCTCATGGGATCCAGTTCTGAGGAGTTGGTCGACAGTGCTGTAGACAGTGCAGGAGACAGTGTTACCTATACGCGTGATCGCCCGGCACCTAGGTCCACAAAGCTTGTGCAAACGCGACCCCGGCGAACGCCGCGCCGAGGCCCGCCGTCACGCTCACGATCACGTTGGCCGCAGCGTAGAACGCCGCGCCGGTCCCGGTCAGCCGCAGGGTCTCGTACGAGAACGTCGAGTACGTGGTGAGCGCCCCGCACAGACCGGTCCCGATCAGCAGTTGCAGGTGCCCGGACACCTGTCCCGCCGAGGCGGCGCCGGTCAGCAGACCGAGGATCAGGCACCCTGTCACGTTCACGACGAGGGTGCCCCAGGGGAAGACCGTATCGTGCTTCAGCTGTACCGCCCGGTCGGTCAGATAGCGCAGGGGCGCCCCGAGTGCCGCGCCGATGATCACCAGCAGCCAGTTCACCGCCCCGCACCGCCGTCCCCGGACGGGTCGGCGCCGCTCGCGCCGGGGCCGTCGCCGCGGGCCGCGTAGCGGATGACCTCACAGGGGTCGAGGACCACCAGACCCCCGGTGACGAGTTCGTCGAGCTGGGGCAGGAAGGCACGGACCCGCTCCTCGGTGTCCACGACGATCACGGCCACCGGCAGGTCCTCGCTCAGTGAGAGAAGTCTCGACGTGTGGATGAGGGAGGAGGCGCCGAACCCCTCGACGCCCTTGAAGACGCTGGCGCCCGCGAGGCCCGCCGCGTGCGCGCGGTGCACGATCTCCGCGTACAGCGGCTTGTGGTGCCAGGTGTCGTTCTCGCCGATGAGGACGGTCAACCTCAGGGCACTGCCCGTCAGCCTTGTCATCGCTGCCTCCGTGCCAGGGCCCGGCGGGCCGCCGCCGTCCCGAGCCAGACCGCCGTGAGCGCCGCGGACAGGGTCGCGACGAGATAGACGAGCGCGGTGCCCGGGTGACCGCCACCGATCAGATTCCGGATGTCGACGGCGTACGTCGAGAAGGTCGTGAAGCCGCCGAGCACTCCGGTGCCCAGGAAGGGGCGCACGAGGCGGTGCACGGCCGGCAGCTCGGTGATCACCGCCATGAGCACGCCGATCGTGGCGCAGCCCACGACATTGATCGTGAACGTGGTCCAGGGGAAGGCGCCGTCCGGTGTGGGCCACAGCAGCCCCGCCCCGTAGCGGGCCGTGGCGCCGATCACGCCGCCGAGCGAGACCGCGGCGACGACGGGGCCCTGCCCGTGCCAGGGCGACGGGGTTCGCGCGGGCGCGCGCGCGGGAGTGCCGGACTCGCCGACGCGCTCGGGATGGGGGACTGTCATGATCCTCGGTGCTCCTACTCGCCGGGCCGGTGCGGGCACACGGCATCGCAAGCAGGGACCGTTGGCGGCATCCGTGCCGCGGTTCGGGTACGGCGGGCCCCACCGCCGTGCCGCGCTGCAAGATCGCGGCTGGTGAACAGGGTAACGCCGGGGGCGCGGGCCTCGCACACCCGGTACCCGACGCGAACGCCCCGGCAGCTCAGCCGGTGGCGCCGGGAAGATCACAGACCGCGAGGCCCCGCTCCCAGATGCTCCCGAGGATCAGCCGGCCGTCGGACTCACAGGCACTGGTCACCATGCGGAACCGTGCGCGGCGGCTCTCCAGGTGGTGCACGACGGTGCCGTCGTCGTCGACCGCGAGGACACCGGTGGTGCCCGGTGGCCGGAACGGCGCGCGTACGGCGATACGGGCCGCGGTGCGCCGGACGGCCGGGCCCCGCCGGTGCAGGAGTTCCAGGGCGCCGACCCGGGGACCGGCGAGGGCCACCCAGATCGGGCCGTCCGGGGCGCGCCAGAGGTTGTCGGGCTGGCCGGGGAGGTCGTCGGCGAAGGTCTCGGACCGGCCCGCCCGAGGGCCGGTGAGCCAGTGGCGGACGAGCCGGAAGGCGCCGGTCTCCGCGAGGACGAGGAAGGACTCGTCGGCCGAGGCGGCGAGGCCGTTGGCGAACTGGAGCCCTTCCAGGAGGACTTCGGGTTCCTTGTCGCCCGGCGCGAGGCGCAGGAGACAGCCCGAGCCGGTGTGCTCGACGAGATCGCCGATCCACTGCTTCAGGGGGTAACTGCGGCTGGAGACGGTGAAGTACACCGTGCCGTCCGAGAGAGCGACCACGTTGCTGGCGAAGCGCAGCGGCACACCGGCCACCTTGTCGGCGAGAACGCGGACCACTCCGTCATCCAGCCCGACCCGCAGCAGCCCGCGTTCGGCGTCGCACACCAACAAGGCGTTGTCAGGCAGCAGTTCGAGGCCCAGTGGCCTGCCGCCCGTCTCGGCCACGACCCGGACGTCGGTGCGGTCGGGGTCACCGAGGCCGTCGACGCGTACGATGCGGCCGTCCTCGAGACCGGTCAGCACCCCGCCCCGGGAATCGGCTATGACGTCCTCGGGGCCGCGGCCGCCGAGCGGCACCGTGCGCCGGGGCGAAAGGGGTGCCGTCTCCGCCGTACCGGACCCGTCTCCCACGCGCCTACCAGCCCTTCTCGAAGTAGTGGCCCACTTCGGCGATACGGTACTCGTCGCGGCGGTAGTAGGTCCGGCGCCCCACCTTCTTGGCGCGCAGCAGTCCGACTCCGGCGAGCAGGTCGAGGTGGGTGCGCGCCACCGCCCGGTTGACACCGAGTTTGACGGCGAGGGCCTCGGGGCTGACTCCGTCCTGGACGAGGTCGGCGCGGCGCTGCGGCGGGAAGTGCGCCGCGGGCTCGCGCAACCACTCCAGGATGTTCCGTCGTTGCCCGCTGAAGGACCCCTTCAGCATCTCGTCCCCCTCCGTCGTGACGGTCTCCCGCCACTGTCCCGCAGCCGGCGGCGGCACGCACGGCGTTCCACCGACCCTGGCCGGAGCCGGACGGCCGCGAAGGGGTACGGGGCCCGGCCGCACCGGCGGCCGGGCCCCCTCACGTTCAGCGGTGACTGAACAGGGACATGGCCGGAAGCGCCTTGTCGTCGAAGCCGAACAGGGCCTGGTTCTCCCATCCGTTGCCCGAGGAGGGGTCGGCCGGGTCCCAGCCGTTGCCGGTCACGGCCGTCCAGGTGGCCTCCCAGTAGAAGACACCGAGACCGCGGCCGTTCGGCACGGCCTCCACGATGTTCATGACGTCCCGCAGCCAGTTGGACTGCCCGGCGGTGGTGGCCGGGTAGCCCTGGACCAGTTCGGCGGTCGTGTCGATCTGGTTGACGAGCGCGTCGTCGCTGTCCAGGCGGAAGGGGTAGGCCGTCTCGGCGACGAAGACCGGTTTCCCGTAACGGGAGGCCGCGTCGTCGAGGGTGGTCTGGAAGTCGTAGAGCGAGCCGTGCCAGTAGCCGTAGTAGGACAGCCCGATGGCGTCGAACTTCACGCCGTTGGCGAGGGCGGTGTCGAACCACCAGCGAGTGCCGGTGAGATCGCCGCCCTTGGCCAGGTGCAGCGCCACGACGGTGGAGGAGCTGACCGCCTTGGCCGCGTCGTAGCCCGAGTTCAGCAGTCCGGCGAGCTGCGCGAAATTGTCCGTGGAACCCTCGGACCAGAGCATGCCGCCGTTGATCTCGTTGCCGATCTGCACCATGTCGGCCGTGGTGCCCTGCGCCTTGAGGGCGTTCAGGACGTCGTAGGTGTGGTTGTAGACGTCCGTCTTCAGTTGGCTGTACGAATGCCCCGCCCAGGCGGCCGGCTTGGTCTGGGTGCCGGGGTCGGCCCAGGTGTCGGAGTAGTGGAAGTCGACCAGGAGTTTCATGCCCTGCGCCTTGATGCGCTTGGCCATCGCGAGGACCCGGGCCTTGTTGTTGTAGCCGTCGGCCGGGTCGACCCAGACCTTGAGGCGCGCGTAGTTCATCCCCGCGGACCTGAGGATGGCGAGCGCGTCGCCCGCGGTGCCCGAGGCGGTCCTGTAGACACCGCCGTAGGCCTCGCTCTTGGCGAGGGAGGAGATGTCGGAGCCCTTGACGGACAGTCCTGTGGTGCCGGAGGCGAACGTCAGGTCGTCGACGTTGATCCAGTTCCCGGCGTTGGCGTCGGAGGAGACACTGATCGTGCACTGGCCGCTCGTGACGGCCACGGGCACGACCAGGTGGATCCAGCCGCTGGTGGACACCGGAAGGTCGGTGCGCTGCTCGGTGCCGCCGCAGTTCCTCAGGGCGAGGTAGGCGGAGTTCTGTCCGCCGCCCGAGCGCACCCACGCGGTGAGCCGGTAGTTCCCGTTGGTCAGGCCGGTGAGGGTCTGGGAGGTCTCCACCTTGTAGGCCGAGGCGGAGTAGTGGCTGAGGCGGTAGCTCCCGCCGTGGCCGCCGGCCTCGACGTACGAGGCGCCGGTGGTGCCGGACTCCGACCAGCCGCTGGGCACGGCGGCGCCGGTCCCGTCGGCCTCGAACCCGGCGTTGGTCAGGGTGCTCGCCGCCTGCGCGGTCTGCGCGGGGAGTGCGGCCAGGGCGAGCCCGGCCGCGAGCGGCAGCAGCAGGGCCCTGAGTGTGCGTCTGGGATGGAACATCATCGTCCGTCGTCCCTTCGACGTGGTGGGGAGAGGTGCCCCGCCCCCAGGGGATCCGGGGTGGATCCGGGGGCGAGCCCCTCCGCCCGCGGCTTCATGGCTCGCACGGGCGGAGGGGGGTCGGATGACCGCCGGGTGACGTGACCCTGGCGGCTGTCGGAGTGAACGGCGGGGCGGGACGGCCCCGCCGGTGGGGGATCTCCGTGAGGTGCGCGGGATGCGCGGGTCCGCCGGCACGGCGGCCGGGGCGCCGGTCACATCCCGTGCCGCGCAGCGTGGTTCAGCCTGCCGCGCCGGCATCTCCCGTGCGGCACAGGCCACTTGGTGCCGAGGTCGGTGAGGCGGCCCTCAAGCCGACCCGGGGCTCCGACCGGGCCGCATCGGTGCTCACGCGTACGGCCCACGGCCTGTCACGTGTCGAGGCGTACCACCCGTACCGCCCCCGCCGGAACCGCCAGCCGGCCGGCGGCGCGTTCGCCCGTGAGGAGTTCGGTGCCGTGCGCGTCCAGCGGCACCTTGGCGTCGGACGTGGTGTGGTTGACCGCGAAGACGTAGGTGCCCGACTCGCCGGTGCGGCGCACCACTTCGACATCGCGGGGCAGGTCCGTGCGCGGGGCGACGCGCGCGTCGTCGGCGGCACGGCCGATCAGCGCGTCCAGCCCCTCGGCCCCGAGGCGCGTGGACACGTACCACGCCGAGCCCGCGCCGATCCGGTGCCGGGTGACCGCGGGGTGCCCGGCGGCGAGCCCGTCGGCGTACGTCCAGACGGTCTCGGCACCGCGCGGCACCACGAACTCGGTCCAGACGTCTCCGGACAGTTCGGAGCCCTCGGGCCCGGTGATCCGGACGCGTTCCCCCTGGAGCAGGGGGGAGAACTCCTCGACGGTCAGGCCGAGTACGTCCCGCAGGGCGCCGGGATGCGGGCCTTCGTGGACGGTGTCGTGCTCGTCGACGATGCCGGAGAAGTAGGAGACGAGGAGCGTGCCGCCGCGTTCCACGTACTCCTTGAGGTTGTTCCCGGCGGCCTCGGTCATCAGATACAGGGCGGGCACGACGACAAGGGGATAGGCCGACAAGTCGGCTTCCGGGTGGGCGAAGTCGACGGTGAGGTGGCGGTCGTAGAGCGCCTCGTAGAAGGCGTCGGCGCGCTCGCGGGCGTCGTGGTCCTCGCTCGGGCGCCACTGGAGGCTCTGCGCCCACCAGGAGTGCCAGTCCCACAGGACGGCCACGTCGGCGACCGTACGCGTGCCCTTGAGAGGGCTCAACGAGTCGACGGCCGCGCCGAGTTCGACGACCTCGCGCCACACGCGCGAGTCGGTGCCCGCGTGCGGCAGCATCGAGGAGTGGAACTTCTCCGCACCGCTGCGGGACTGCCGCCACTGGAAGAACATGGCGCCCTCGGAGCCGCGGGCCACGTGGGACAGGGAGTTGCGGGCCATCTGGCCGGGCGCCTTGGCGGGGTTGCGGGGCTGCCAGTTGACGCCCGAGGTGGAGTGTTCGAGGAGCAGCCAGGGCGCGCCGCCCGCGACGGAGCGGGTGAGGTCGGCGGCCATCGCGAGGTTCACGTGGGTGCGGCGTCCGTCGGTCATCAGATAGTGGTCGTTGGTGACGAGGTCGACCTCGCGGCCCCAGGCCCAGTAGTCGACCGAGTCGCACTGGCTGAGGGCGGTCATGAAGTTGGTGGTGGCGGGGACGCCGGGCGCGAGGCGGTGGAGGATGTCCCGCTCGGCCGTGAAGTTCTCCCGCATGGTGGCGTCGGCGAACCGCTTGTAGTCCAGCGCCTGCGCCGGATTGCCGACGGTGGGGGTCACGCGCGGCGGGTCGACCTGGTCGAAGGCGGAGTAGCGCTGGCCCCAGAACGCCGTCCCCCAGGCCTCGTTGAGCTCGTCGACCGTCCCGTACGTACCGGCCAGCCAGCGGCGGAAGTGGGCAGCGCAGGAGTCGCAGTAGCAGGCGGAGACCGGGACGCCGTACTCGTTGTGGACGTGCCACAGCGCGAGCGCGGGATGGCCGGCGTACCGGGTGGCGAGCCGGGTCGTGATGGCGGCCGCGGCGGCGCGGTAGTGGGTGTTGCTGTGGCAGATGGCGCCGCGTGAGCCGAAGGCGTAGCGCGTGCCGTCGGCGGCCACGGGCAGCGCTTCGGGGTGTTCGCGGTAGAACCAGGCGGGCGGGGCGACGGTCGGGGTGCCCAGGTCGGCGCGTATGCCGTTCTCGTGCAGCAGGTCGAGGACGCGGTCGAGCCGGCCGAACTCGTAGCTGCCCCGGGCCGGTTCGAGGAGGGCCCAGGAGAAGATCCCGACGCTCACCATCGTGACGCCCGCCTCGCGCATCAGCCGGACGTCCTCGGGCCAGACGCTCTCCGGCCACTGCTCGGGGTTGTAGTCCCCACCGAAGGCGAGCCCGGTGAGGCCCTTGGGGTTGGTCTCCGGCATGGATCTCTCCCATGTAATCGATCATTTGGGAACGTGCACACACAACGCCAGCGGCGTGAGCCCAACATAACCGCACAGCAACAACCATTGACAAGTGTCCGGGATGTTTCTCTACTGTGAACGCTCACAGACGCACCACACGTGAGCCGAAGGGGTGCTCAGGTGTCGGCGGGCGGGCGTGTCAAGCGCCCGGAGGCCCGGCGCACGAACCGCGGTTCCGGCATCGGCCGGCGCGCCCCCGAACGCGAACCACACCAGCACAGGGCAGGCCCCCGCAGCAGGCGGGGGCCCAGGTCAGGGGAGAACGTTCCATGCCCATCACGAAGCACAGCCGCCTCGTGGCCAGCACCATCGCCGTCGTCCTCGGCGCCACCTCGCTCGCCGCCTGCGGCTCGTCCGACGACGGCAAGAGCGCATCCGAGTCCGGACCCGCGACACTGACGTTCTGGACCTGGGCGCCGGGCATGGACAAGGTGGTCGACCTCTGGAACACGGGGCCGGGCAAGAAGCAGCGGATCACCGTCGAGGTGAAGAAGCAGGCCTCGGGCGACTCGCTCATCACCAAGATCCTCACCGCGCACAAGGCGAAGAAGGCACCGGATCTGGTCCAGGCCGAGTACCAGGCCCTTCCGACGCTGGTCAGCAATGACGCGCTCGCCGACATAGCGGCGGAGTCCAAGGAGGCGAAGTCCAAGTTCGCCGACGCCGTCTGGCAGCAGACGACGCTGGGGACGGACGCGGTCTACGCGATCCCGCAGGACATCGGCCCGATGATGTTCTACTACCGCGCGGACCTGTTCAAGAAGTACGGGCTCACCGTTCCCACCACCTGGGAGCAGTTCGCCGAGACCGCCCGCGCGCTGAAGAAGAAGGCGCCGGACAAGGCCCTGACCACCTTCTCCGCCAACGACTCCGGGCTCTTCGCCGGTCTGGCGCAGCAGGCGGGCGCCAAGTGGTGGACCGCGTCGGGCGACAAGTGGACGGTCGGTATCGACGACGCGGCCACCCGGAAGGTCGCCGGATTCTGGGGCGGCCTCGTCAAGGAGGGCGCGATCAACAACGAGCCGATGTACCAGCCGGCCTGGAACAAGGCGCTGAACACCGGCAAGGAGATCGCCTGGGTGAGCGCGGTGTGGGCGCCCGGCACCCTGAGCACGGCGGCCCCGCAGACCAAGGGCAAGTGGGCGATGGCCCCGCTGCCGCAGTGGTCCGCGGGCGAGAACGTGACCGGCAGCTGGGGTGGCTCCTCGACGGCCGTCACCACCGACTCCGCCCACAAGGCGGCCGCCGCGCAGTTCGCCACCTGGCTGAACACCGACCCGCGGGCGGTGGCCGCGATGGCGAAGGAGAGCGGCATCTACCCTGCGTCCACCAGCGCCCAGAGCGGTGACGCCTTCGCCCAGCCGCCGGCCTTCTTCTCCAACCAGCCGGACTTCTACACCAAGGCCTCTCAGATCGCCAAGACCACCGCCCCCTCCGCCTGGGGCCCGAACGTGAACGTGGCCTACACGTCCTTCAACGACGCCTTCGGCGCCGCCGCCAAGAACAAGTCGGACTTCGGTGCGGCCCTGAGGACCATGCAGGACACCACCGTCGCCGACCTCAAGAAGCAGGGCTTCGGGGTCGCTCAGTGACCACCGCACGCCGGAGGCCGTACGGGGTCAAGGGGGCCCCGTACGGTTTCCTCCTCCCCGCGACGATCCTCTTCGTCCTCTTCTTCGCGCTGCCCATCGCCTACGCGGTCTGGCTGAGCCTGCACAAGGTCCAGGTCAAGGGCCTGGGCCTGGGCGCCGGTGCCAGGACCGAGGTCTGGGCGGGCCTGAGGAACTACACCGACGCGCTCACCGACAGCGAACTGGTCCACGGGGCGCTGCGCGTGGCCGGATACGGCGCGATCGTGGTGCCGGTGATGCTCGGCCTCGCGCTGCTCTTCGCGCTGATGCTCGACGCGGAGAAGGTGCGCCTGGCCCCCTTCACCCGGCTCGCGATCTTCCTGCCGTACGCCATCCCGGGCGTCGTGGCCGCCCTGCTCTGGGGCTTCCTGTACCTCCCGGACGTCAGCCCCTTCTACTTCGTCCTCCAGAAGTTCGGTCTGCCGCAGCCCGACCTGCTGGAGGGCGGCCCGCTGTACCTCGCGCTGTCGAACATCGCGGTCTGGGGCGGCACGGGCTTCAACATGATCGTCATCTACACCTCGCTCCAGGCCATCCCGGCCGAGGTGCTCGAAGCGGCGAAGCTCGACGGAGCCACCCCGCTCCAGACGGCCCTGCGCATCAAGATCC
This sequence comes from Streptomyces sp. f51, assembly GCF_037940415.1. NCBI lineage: Bacteria > Bacillati > Actinomycetota > Actinomycetes > Kitasatosporales > Streptomycetaceae > Streptomyces > Streptomyces sp. f51. Next base: position 492,372 of record NZ_CP149798.1, read on the forward strand.
CGATGGTGGCGCCCTCCCTGGTGCTCACCTTCTTCTTCTCGATCATCGCCACGCTCCAGGTGTTCAGCGAACCGACCACCCTCAAGCCCCTCACCAACTCCGTCTCCACGACCTGGAGTCCGCTGATGAAGGTCTACCGGGACGCGTTCAACACCGGGGACATCTACGCGGCCGCCGCCGAGGCAGTGATCATCGCCCTGGCCACCCTGGTCCTGTCCTTCGGCTTCCTGCGCGCCGCGAACTCCCGTACCAAGCAGGAGGAAGCACGATGAGTTCCCTTGCCCTGCGCAAGGCCGCCCCGGCCGCGGGCACCACCCCCGGCACCGCCCAGGTACCGCCGCCGCGCGGCCGCATCGCCCTGGTGCCGACCCTCACGCTGCTGCTCGGCGCGCTCTATTGCCTGCTGCCCGTCGCCTGGGTGGTGATCGCGGCCACCAAGTCGGGCCGTGAACTGTTCTCCACGTTCACGTTCCTGCCGGGCACCGGATTCACGCAGAACGTGAAGGACCTCGCCGCCTACCGCGACGGCATCTACTGGAAGTGGATGGGCAACTCCGCGCTCTACGCGGGCCTGGGCGCCCTGCTGTCGACGGCCGTCTCGGCGGTCAGCGGCTACGCCCTCGCCGTCTACCGCTTCCGGGGCCGCGAGAGCATCTTCAGCGTGCTCATGGCCGGCGTGCTGATGCCGCCGGTGATCCTCGCGATCCCGCAGTACCTCCTCCTGGCCAAGGCGGACCTCACGGATTCGTACGCCTCCGTGCTGCTCCCGCTCGTGCTGTCCCCGTACGGCGTCTACCTCGCCCGGATCTACGCGGCCGCGGCGGTCCCCACCGACGTCGTCGAGGCCGGCCGGATGGACGGCGCCGGGGAGTGGCGGATCTTCACCCGCGTCGCGCTGCCCATGATGGTGCCCGGCCTGGTGACGGTGTTCCTGTTCCAGTTCGTCGCCGTCTGGAACAACTTCCTTCTCCCCTACATCATGCTCAGCGACGACGAGAAGTTCCCGATCACCCTCGGCCTCTTCACGCTCCTCGAACAGGGCTCCAACACCCCGGCCCTGTACACCCTGGTCATCACCGGCGCCCTGCTCGCGATCGTCCCGCTGATCGCGCTGTTCCTGGTCATCCAGCGCTTCTGGAGCCTCGACCTGCTGTCCGGAGCCGTAAAGTCATGACCATGAGCAACCCGGGGGGCCGGCGCAAGCCGCCGACGATCCACGATGTCGCGCGTGAGGCGGGTGTCTCGCGGGGCACCGTCTCACGCGTCCTCAACGGCGGGCACTACGTGAGCCCCTCGGCGCAGGAGGCGGTCGACGCCGCCATCCGCAGGACGGGCTACGTCGTGAACCGGCACGCCCGTTCGCTGATCACCGGACGGTCCGACTCGGTCGGCTTCCTGCTGACCGAGCCGCAGGAGCGGTTCTTCGAGGACCCGAACTTCAACGTCCTGCTGCGCGGCTGCACCCAGGCACTCGCCGCGCACGACGTCCCGCTCCTGCTGATGCTCGCCGGGACCCAGGACGAGCGGCGGCGCATCACGCGGTACATCACGGCCGGCCATGTCGACGGGGTGCTGCTGGTCTCCAGCCACTCCGGCGATCCGGTCGCCGAGGAGCTGCGCGAGGCGGGCGTTCCGCTCGTCGCGTGCGGCAAGCCCATCGGCCTCGGCTCCAAGGTGAGCTACGTGGCCGCGGACGACCGGGACGGCGCCCGGGACATGGTCACCCATCTGCTCTCCCTCGGGCGGCGCCGGATCGGCATGGTCACCGGCCCGCTGGACACCCCCGGCGGCGTCGAGCGTCTGGCGGGGTACCGCGAGGTGCTCGCCGAGGCCGGCGTCGAGGCCGACGACCGTCTCGTCGCCTCCGGCGACTACAGCCGCGCCAGCGGCGAGGCGGGCGCAGAGCAGCTCCTCGCCCGGGCCCCCGACATGGACGCGGTGTTCGTGGCCTCGGACCTGATGGCCCAGGGCGTGCTGGCGGCGCTGCGCAAGGCGGGCCGCCGGGTCCCCGAGGACGTCTCGGTCGGCGGCTTCGACGACTCCCCCGCCGCCACGGCCGCCACCCCGGCGCTCACCACCATCCGCCAGCCCTGGGACCGCATCAGCTCCGAGATGGTCCGGGTCCTCCTGGCCCAGATCGGCGGCGAGGACCCGTCGGCGGTCATCCTGCCGACGGAACTGGTGCGCCGCGAGTCGACCTGAGCACCGCGGCGGAGCACGCCGGGGCCTGGCGGCACCGGTCAGGATTCGAGAAGCCGGACCCGGCGCCTCCGGCTTAGCGTGAAGGGGCCGTCGGAGTTCCGGCGGCACGACAGCCAGGCCGACACGGCCCCACGCACCGCACAGGAGTCGAGATGACCGCCGGAGTCAAGACCATCATCTACCCCGTCAAGGACATCGCGAAGGCGAAGGCCCTGTTCACCCTGCTGCTCGGGGTGGAGCCCTATGTGGACGAGCCGTACTACGTCGGTTTCAAGGCCGCGGGCCAGGACATCGGCCTCGACCCGAACGGGCACGCCAAGGGGCTGACCGGGCCGGTCCCCTTCTGGCACGTCGACGACATCAAGGCGACCCTGGCGGGCCTGCTCGGCGAGGGAGCCGAGGTGCTCCAGGAGCTCCAGGACGTGGGCAACGGCAGGCAGGTGGCGTCCGTGAAGGACGCGGAGGGCAACCAGTACGGGCTCATCCAGGACCCCACCCCCTGACCCGGAGGGCCCCGGCCGCACACACGCGGAGGCGGCACCGGCCACTGGATGCAGACGCACTAATTGCACACTCAACCAGTGGCCGGATCTCTGTTACCGTTCAGTTATGGCAACGACGACGCCCGGTTCCCGGCTGGAGGACCAGTGGCGGGACATCCTCTCGGTGCACGCGCGCACCATGTGCGAGATCGACCGCGTGCTGCATCCGCACGGCCTGGGAGCCAGCGACTTCGAGGTCCTCGACATCCTCGTCGCGGAGACCGTCACCGAGCCCGGTGAGCACTGCCGGGTGCAGAACATCGCCGGCCGGGTGCATCTGAGCCAGAGCGCGTTGTCCCGGCTCATCGGCCGGCTGGAGAAGGAGGGCCTGGTGGAGCGCACGGTCTGCCAGGAGGACCGCCGTGGAGTGTGGGTGGCGCTGACGGCGAAGGGCCGCGAACTGCACGCCGAGGTGCTCCCGCTCCAGCGCTCCGTGCTCGCCCGCATGCTCGACGGCTGACCGCCGCGGGTCCCCGCGCCGCCCTCGGCTACACCACCAACTCCGCTCCGTCCGCCGGGATCTCGGCTCCGGCCGCGGTCACCGAAGCCCAGGCGTCCGTGGACGGGTCGAGCAGCGGGTTCGCGCTGTCGAAGTGGGTGTAGACGACCCGTCGGCCGGGGTGCCGGGCCAGTGCGGCCAGGCTGCCGTCCGCGCCGGAGACCGGCAGATGCCAGGGGGCCACGGCCCGTCGGCGGGGTGCCGGAAGGGCGCTGTCCGTCCCGCCTGCCGCGTACAGGGTCCCGTCGAGCAGCACGCAGGTCGCCCCGGTGAGGAGCTCGTCCAGGGCGGGAGTCCACGCGCCCAGGCGGGGCGCGTAGACGAGCACGCCCCCGCTGGCCAGGTCCTCGATCCGGTACGCGCTCACCCAGCGGTCGTCCGCGGTTCCCGGGAGGTGTCCCGGGGCCCGGGAGCCGAGGGCGTGGGCGCTGACGACCAGTCCTCCGGCCAGGACGAATCCGCCGTCGGTGAAACTGTCCGCCCACGTCCACGGGGCACGGCGTTCGAGCAGGGGGCGCTGCGGGGAGAGCGCGGCGAGGACGGGGGGCGAGGCGTAGACCTTGGGCCCCGGGGCACCGCAGAGCCCGGCCAGTCCTGTCGTGTGATGGGCTGCGGCGTCCGTCAGCAGGACACCGCGTACGGGAGTGCCACCGGGCGCCGGGGCGAGCGCGGGGGTGGCGTTCAGCTGCGTACGCAGGTCGGGCGAGGCGTTCAGGAGCCACCAGTCGCGGGAGTTGCCGCTGACGGCGGCGCACTCCTGGGTCCGTGCGGGCAGTTTCCCCTCACGGGCGGCGGAGCACTGCGCGCAGGCGCAGTTCCACCGCGGGAACCCGCCCCCGGCGGCCGTACCCAGCAGGACGACTCTCAAGGGAACCCCACTCCTCCGCGGCGGCTTTCCAGGGATCTTCCCTTCCGGACGGGCCGCGCCACTCGGTGGCGAGGAGCGGATCCGGACATCCTTCGCCCGCGGGCCGGTCCCGGGGCTTCCCGGGGGCCCGCGTCGCGCGTCCGGCGGTCCCGCTACCGGACCAGCAGGGTGCGTACGCCCTCGGAGGTGAGCGTCAGGCCGTGCGGGGAGGCGGCGTCGATGATGAGGTCCAGATCGCCCGAGGGCCACTGGGAGGCCAGCGCGGACAGCGGTACGAGGCGGTAGCGGGAGACGGAGGGGAGGAGTTCGGCGAGCTCCTGTTCCGAGGTGAACACCGGGACCACCTGGCCGCCCTCCGGATCGTCCAGGACGGGCAGCGCCACGGCATGGGGGTCGCCGATCTCCGTGTCCGAGGCGTCGTCCGGCACGGGGACCAGGACGTCGCTGCCGGCGAGGGTGTCCAGGGCGGCGCTGTCCTCGGTGTTCACGGCGAGGGTGTCCAGGGCCTCCTGGGCGGGCGTCGCGGCCGGTGCGGTCGGGTGGTTGTTGTTCAAGGGCGTGTCCATGGCAGATCCCCTGGTCGTGGTCGTCGGGCGGCCACCCGGGCCGGTCCGGCTCCCGGGTGTGTCGACGGGTCGCGTACCCAACGCTCGGCACGCCATTCATCCCGGCTCCGCGCGGGCCGCGGCGGCGCTCCGACGGTCCCGCCCGGGCGTGGGGCGCCCGGGCGGGACCGCGGTGACCTCGGCCTGGGTACCGGTCCGACGGCCGCCGGTCACTTCAGGTAGGGCCCGTCCGTCCCGATCTTGCCGGGGCCGTTCAGCACGTAGACCCGCAGATTTCCCTTCCCGGGCGCGGCCACGGACAGGGTGCCGCCCGAGACGGTCTTCACGTCGCCGGTGACGGCGTCCGTGTAGGTCCCGTTCGGGATGCCGGTGAACGTCGCGTCGCCCGTCACCGTGACGAGGGCGAAGCTGTCGGTCGATCCGCTGGTGTAGCGGCGCTTGAAGGCCATCGAGCCGCTGATGCCGTCCGTCGAGTACTGGCCCGCCTGGAGGGCCGGGATCGCCCGGCGGATCCGGTTGAGCCGCTGGAGGTGCTTGACCAGGGGCTGCGCGAGGGTGGTCGCGACCTCACCGCTCGCGGAGTCGGCCGTGCCGAACTCGGAGGCCGTGACGCTGCCGGCGAGATGGTCGCCGTAGTACGCGCGCCCGGTGGTCGCCAGCGGGCAGGTCGGCCCGCAGTCGATCTGTTTGCCCGCCTGGAACTCGATCTCCGATCCGTAGTAGAGGGTGGGGATGCCGCGGAAGGTCCACATCAGGGACATGTTCTCGGCCCAGGCGTCGGTGCCGCCGCTGTAGCGGGTGCTCGACTTGTTCGGGCCGTAGTCGTGGCTGTCGACGTAGACGACGTCGTACGTGGCGTCGTTGACGGAGTCGTCGGAGTCCTTGCCGTTGCTGTAGGCGTTCTGCGCGTCGCCGAAGTTCATGTGCATGCGCATGTCGATGATGTTCATGCCGGAGAACTGGCTGCGGTCCGGGGTGTGATAGCTGTTGCCGCTCAGGAACGCGTTGGTCGAGGTGGGCTGGTTGCCGGTGCCGAGCTGTTCCTCGTAGGTGTACTGCTCGATGGCGGCCGTCTCGTCGTCGGCGCTGTAGTCCTTGCGCTCCTTCCAGGTGTAGAACTGCGCGGAGTGGTTCACCGAGCCGCGGTTCCACTTGTCGTTGACGAAGGCGCCGACCTCGCCGAAGACGAAGAAGTTCTTCGCGGCGTCCGTGCCGAAGCGCTGGGTGACCCGGTCGTAGATGGCGGGCAGGAAGCGGCGGTTCCAGGTGACGCGCGGGATGTGGACGGCCGTGTCGAGGCGGAATCCGTCGACGCCCATGTCGATGTACTTGTCGTACGCGCCGATCAGGTAGTTCTGGACGGTGGCGTTCTCGGTGTTGAAGTCGGCCAGGTCCTCGTGCAGCCAGCACGAACGCGAGTCCTCGCCCTCCCAGTTGCCGATCCAGCACTGGTGGTAGTACGCCTTGGGGAACATGCCCGAAGTGGGGCTGGGCCACTGGCAGTTGTAGAGGGTGTAGCCCTCGGCGCTCTTGCCGCCCGTGGGCTTGCCCCAGTTGAGGCAGGTGTTCCCGGAGGGTTCGGCGGTCGACCACAGGTCGCCGTTGTAGTAGGACTTCCCGGACTTGGGCTCGACGGTCAGGCCGTCGTACTCGAATCCGTCGTTCTTCTCGTCGTAGTACCAGCTCCACTGGGAGTCGCGCACGCCGTACACGGTCGGGGTGAACAGGCCCTTGGCGCCCCAGCGGGAGCTGTGGTTGTAGACGACGTCCTGGTAGATCTTCATGCCCTTGGCGTGGGCCGCGTTGATCAGGTCCTGGTAGGAGGCACCGGCCGACTCCAGGCGCGGGTCGACCTTGTAGAAGTCGTAGCCGTGATAGCCGTGGTAGTCGTAGTCGGAGCGGTTGAGGACGACCGGGGTGATCCAGACGGCCGAGAACCCGAGCGCCTTGATGTAGTCGAGCTTGTCGACGAGCCCCTTGAAGTCGCCCCGGAACATGGGGTCGTTGTTGGCCGCGTTGCCCGACTTGACGTCCTGGCTGCCGCCCCGGTTGTTGGAGCTGTCCCCGTCGTAGAAGCGGGCCGTGAGGACGAAGTAGATGGGGTCCTTGCGCGGATCGGTGCCGAGCGGTGTCCCGGCGGCCGGTGCGGGGACCTTCTCCCCCGTCGTGACCGTGGCCGCGGCCGAGGCGGGCGAGGTGTTCCCGGCCGCGTCGACGGCCTTGACCGTGTAGGTGTAGCCGGTCTTCTCCTCAAGTCCCGTGTCGGAGTACACCGTCGAGCCGACATCGGTGACGACGGTCCCCTTCGTACCGCCCGTGCGCGTGAGCTGATACTTCGTCACCGCCGTGTCGTCGGTGGCGGGATCCCAGCTCACCACCACCGAGGTGTTCGTGGCGGTCGCCTTCACTCCGGCGGGTGTGGTGGGCGCCTGGGTGTCGGGGGCCTGGGCCGCGCAGGGGTCCTTGGCGTCGGCGGTGACGGTCCGGCCCTTCACGGTCGTGGTGCCGGACGGGATGGCGTAGTCGGCGCTGTTGTTGTTGTCCCAGACGCCGTTGCCGTTGTTGAAGGCCGCCTTGAGCGAGGTCGCGGTGCCGATGTCGAGGGTCTTCTTCCACCATCCCGTGCAGGCGGCCTCCATGCCGACGCCGGGGACCGTGGTCCAGGAGCCGCCCGTGGGCGCGTAGTGGATGTTGGCCGTGGTCCAGCCGGAGGTGGCGGTCGAGTAGTACACGGTCGCCTGGGTACCGCTGCCGGTACCGGTGCCGGCGCACGGGTCGCTGTGGGCGATCACCCCGTCCTTGACGGTGATGGTGCCGGTGCCCAGCGCGTAGTTGCTGCCGCCGTTGTTGTCCCAGGTGCCGCTTCCGTTGTTGAAGGTGGCCTGGAGCCCGGTGGCCGAGCCGAGGTCGACCGTCTCCTTCACCCAGTCCGCGCAGGCCGCCTCCATCCGGACGCCGGGCGCGGTGGTCCAGGAGCCGCCGTCAGGGGCGTAGTGCAGATAGGTGACCGGCCAGTTCTTGGTCTTCGTGTAGTAGAAGACGGTCGCCGTGGTGGAGGTGGCGGCCGTGCCCTCCATGGGGACCGACTGCCCGTGGGGCGGGGCCAGTCCGAACAGTCCGGTCACCGCCAGGAGCGCCAACAGCGCTCTCAGCGGCGGGCGTCGACGTCTGCGGTTCATGGGGCGGCTCCGATGCGGGTGCGGAGGGGGGGAGTTGCCTTGCAAGAAGAACCAGCAAATTCCAGAAAGCACTTGCAGCCCGGGAAGCTACAGGTTCATGACATCGATGTGAAGAGATGTGACAACGGCCGCCGTCGCCGGCCGCAGGACGCCGCGGGTCCGGTGGAGGTCAAGAAAGGCCCCGGTGCGGGCAATCCCTCCCACACCCGGTGAGAAGCTGTGGCCGAACCCGCGTATGCAAGGCGGAAGGGCATCCGCAGCCACGCCCTTCCCCGACCGGAGGTACCCAGAGCGTGACCATCACCAAGGAAGCCCCGCCGCCGGTCCGACGGCGGGACGAGGACGACCGCCGGGGCCGGCAGGGCTGGAACTTCGACTCCCCGCTCGCCCTGACCATGCTCCTGCTGCTGGTCATCGCCTCACAGGGGCCGATCCGCGGAGCCCTGTCCGCACCGGTGATGCAGAGCTGGATGACCGTGTTCGTCGCGGTGGTGGTCCAGGCCCTGCCCTTCCTCGTCCTCGGCGTCCTGCTGTCCGCGGTCATCGCCGTGTTCGTCCCGCCGACGTTCTTCGCCCGCGCGCTGCCCAAGCGGCCCTCGCTCGCGGTGCCGGTCGCCGGGATGGCCGGAGCGATCCTGCCCGGCTGCGAGTGCGCCTCCGTACCGGTCGCCGGGGCGCTGGTGCGCCGGGGCGTCACCCCGGCCGCCGCCCTCGCGTTCCTGCTGTCCGCACCGGCGATCAACCCGATCGTGCTCACGGCCACCGCCGTCGCCTTCCCCCGCAACCCGGAGATGGTGCTCGCCCGATTCGTCGCCAGCCTCCTCGTGGCCTGCGCGATGGGCTGGCTGTGGCAGCGGCTGGGCCGCACCGACTGGCTGCGCCCGCCGGCCCGCCCCGAGCACGAAGGGCTCGGCAAGGGGGCCGCGTTCTGGTCCTCCGTCCGGCACGACGTGATGCACGCGGGCGGGTTCCTCGTGCTCGGCGCGATGGCGGCCGCCACGCTCAAGGCCGTCGTCCCGGCGAGCTGGCTGCACGCCGCGGCCGGGAACCCGGTGGTGTCCGTCCTTGCCCTCGCGATCCTCGCCGTCCTGCTGTCGATCTGCTCCGAGGCCGACGCGTTCGTGGTCGCCTCGCTGACCCAGTTCTCCCTCACCGCACGGCTGGCGTTCCTCGTCGTCGGCCCGATGATCGACCTGAAGCTCTTCGCCATGCAGGTCGGCACGTTCGGCCGCGGCTTCGCGGCCCGCTTCGCGCCCACCACCTTCGTGCTCGCGATCCTCGTGTCCGTACTGATCGGGACGGTGCTCCTGTGAACCGGCAGGCCCAGGCGGCCGTGCTCTTCCTCGTCGGCGCGGCGGTGCTGCACGCGAGCGTCACGGACCTCTATCTGCGGTACGTCAAGGCCGGGTTGCGCCCCCTGCTGCTCGCCGCGGGCGTCGTCCTCATCCTCACGGCTCTCGCCACGGTCTGGTACGAGATACGCGACCACCGGAAGGCGGCCGCGGTCACCGACGCCGACGCTCACGCGGCCGGTCACGAAGGCGAACCCGCGGGGGCCGAGGGGCGCGAGGGCGCGGCCCCGGACAAGGACACGGACGGCCACGGGCACGGGCACGGGCACCGTGAGCCGCGGATCTCGTGGCTGCTCGTCCTCCCGCTGCTCGCGCTCATCCTCGTCGCCCCGCCCGCCCTCGGCTCGTACAGCGCGATGCGCACCGGTACGGCGCTCCAGGCACCCTTCGGCTACGCCAAGCTGCCCTCCGGCGATCCGGTCAGCCTCGGCCTGGTCGACTACGCGAGCAGGGCGGCGTACGACCACGGCCGTTCGATCGGTGGCCGGCAGGTCAAGGTCATCGGCTTCGTCGCGCTCGACCGCGCCGGCGCTCCGTATCTCGTCCGCATGGCCCTCAACTGCTGTGCCGCGGACGCCCAGCCGGTGAAGATCGGCCTGTCCGGGCGGATCCCGCCGGTACTGCGCCCCGACACCTGGCTCGAGGTCACCGGGCGCTACACCGCCAAGCGCACGAAGGACCCGGTCAACGGCGGCGTCATCCCGTACCTCCGGGTCGCGACGGCGAAGCCCGTCCCGACGCCGCACGATCCGTACGACGAGAGCTGGAACAACTGAGGCGCGAGGGGCGGGGCGTGCGGGGCGGGTCCGCGGCGGCCCGCCCCGGGCTCAGGCCCCGCGGTCCGGGAGATAGCTCGCGAGGCCGCGCAGGATGATCTCCAGACCGATGTCGAACCGCTCGTCGGAGGACTCCGTCACCATCGATCCGGACAGGGCCCGCAGATGCGGGAAGTCCTCCTCGGGCAGGGACGCGAAGTAGTTCTGCATCTCGTCGGCCATCTCGCGCCAGTCGGGGCGGGCCAGGGAGCCGCCGCCCGACTGCTGGGCGGCCCGGTCCTGCCACATGCCCTCCTCCAGGACGAACCCGTCGATGTAGGTCGAGATGAGGTCACCGGCCTCCGCCGCAATACGGTCGGGCAGTCCCGCCGTACGGAAGATGGCGAGCAACGCCTCGACGTACGGCAGCAGTTCGGCGGTGAAGGGGACGTGCGCCATGGAGATCCTGGCCATGTCGCGATGGGACAGCAGCCGCCGGCGCCAGGAGCGGGCGTACTCCCGCACCTGCTCCCGCCAGCGCTCAGGGTCGGGTTCGGGCAGCGTGAAACTGGCGAAGAGCCGGGTGTACATCAGCTCCAGAAGGTCGTCCTTGGAGCGGACGTAGGCGTAGAGGGCGGAGACCGCGACGTCCAGTTCGGCCGCCACCTGACGCATCGACAGCTTGTCGAGCCCTGACCGGTCCAGCACGACGAAGGCCGCCTCGACGATGCGCTCGCGCGACAGCGGCTCACGTGCCGGGGCGACGCGAGCGCGGACGGGACGCTCGCGCTCCCAGGGGGACGGCGGGGGTGATGCGGGAGTGCCGGCGGCCGCGTCGCTCATGACCACAGTCTAGGCGCCGGAGAGCAGTGTTCTCTCCTGGAGATCGGCGTTCACCTCGCCTCAACGCGATATATCTTGTCTGCGTCGCGAGGTTGCGCTATATCTTAATGAACGCCGTTCTCTCGGTGAGCGCTGTTCTGTTAGGGTGAACGGCGTTCTCTTCTCGTGCCTCCTAGGAGTTTCCGATGTCCACCACCGGTGTCGCGTCCGCCGAGACGCCCATCGACTCACCAGCGCCGTACCGGTGGCGCTGGGCTGCGCTGTTCGTGATCCTCGCGGCCGAGGTGATGGACCTCCTCGACGCCGTCGTCACGAACATCGCCGGTCCGTCCATGCGGGCCGACCTCGGCGGCGGCGCCTCCACGCTCCAGTGGCTCGCCGCCGCCTACACCCTCTCGATGGCCGTCGGGCTCGTCACCGGAGGACGGCTCGGCGACATCCACGGGCGCCGCACGATGTTCCTGATCGGGGCGGCCGGCTTCACCCTCGGCTCGCTGCTGTGCGCCGTGTCCGTGTCGCCCGGCATGCTGATCGGCGCGCGGGTGGTGCAGGGCCTGTTCGGCGCGGTGATGCTGCCGCAGGGCCTCGGCATGATCAAGGAGATGTTCCCGCCGAAGGAGTCCCAGAAGGCCTTCGGCATGTTCGGCCCGGTCATGGGTCTGTCCGCGGTGTGCGGGCCGATCCTGGCGGGCTGGCTGGTGGACGCCGACTACTTCGGCACCGGCTGGCGCATGATCTTCCTCATCAACCTGCCGCTGGGCGCGGCGGCGATCCTCGGCGCCGTGCGCTACCTCCCCAGGGGCCGCTCGGACGCCAAGCCGCGCCTCGACATCCCCGGCATGATCCTGGTCTCCCTGGGCGCGCTGCTCATCATCTTCCCGCTCGTCCAGGGCCGTGAGTACGACTGGCCCGTGTGGACGTTCCTGATGATGGGCGCCTCCGTCGTCGTCTTCGTCGCCTTCGCGCTCTACGAGTCGCGCCGCAGCAAGGCCGGCCAGGACCCGCTGGTCGTCCCCAGCCTCTTCCGCAAGCGCGGCTTCAGCGGCGGCATGGTCCTCGGCCTGGTCTTCTTCTCGACCATGCAGGGCTTCATGCTCGTCTTCAACCTGTACACCCAGATCGGCCTCGGCTACTCGCCGCTCAAGGCGGGCCTGGTGATGGTGCCGTGGTCGGGCGGCATGATCGTCGGCTTCGGCATCGCCCAGGGTGTGGTCAGGTTCGGCCGGACCGTGCTCCAGGCGGGCGCGCTGGTCATGGCCGTCGGTGTCTTCGGCGTGTGGCTGACCCTGGACCAGGTGGGGTCCGGTGTCGGCCCCTGGCAGCTCCTGCCGTCGCTGCTCGTCACGGGTATCGGTATGGGCCTGCTCATGGCCCCGTTCTTCGACATCGTGCTCGCCAGCGTGGAGCAGCACGAGACGGGTTCGGCGTCCGGCACGATGACCGCGGTGCAGCAGCTCGGCGGCGCCTTCGGCGTGGCCATCCTCGGAACCGCGTTCTTCGGTCTGCTGGGCGGCGGGATCGGCACCGCCGTCGACCACCGCTCGGACCACCTGCGGGCGCAGCTGACCGCGGCGCACGTCGCACCCGACGCCCAGGACCGCATCGTGGCGGGCCTGCGCACCTGCACCGCCGACCGCGCCACCGCCAAGGATCCCGAGGCGACCCCGGCGTCCTGCGCCCGCCTGGAGAAGGAGACCCGCTCCGCCGTGACCTCGCCGGAGGCCGGCGCCCGGGTCCCGGCCGCGCTCCAGGCCACCGCGATGTCGGCCTTCCGGAGCGGTTTCGGCTCCGTCATGCAGACGCTGCTCTGGATCGTCGACGGCATGCTGGCCCTGACGTTCCTGCTCGCGTTCCTGCTGCCGCGCCAGGCGCGTCCGGAGGAGTCCGCCGGGCACTGACGGCTTCGGTTCGGGCCGCGCCGGCACCGGCGGGAGGGACGGCCGGGCACCTTCTCGGAGGGTGCCCGGCCGTCCCCTTTCCGCGTGCGGGCCGACACCCCGGGCAGGTCGTGGCGGGGCGCGACGCGTACCGTGCAGGCGGGTGCGGCGCGCCCGGGACGACGCAACGCGGAACCCCGGTCACCCGGTGCGTCGCCCCGCGGTACCGCTCACCCGGCGGCCCCGCCGTCACCGCCGCCCGCCCCGATTCGCCCTGTCACCACCCCCCGTACCCCCGCACCGCCCCGGAAGGACGAGCCCCGTGCTGACGTCGTACGCAGCCCATTTCGACACCCCCGCCGGGTACCTCGACTTCGCGCGGTTCGGTCCCCCGTCGCGGGACGCCGTGGCCGCCACCGCGCGTGCCATGGAGGAGTCCGGGCGCGCCGATCACACCACCGTGGACGGCCTGATGCGCGCGGAATCGCTCGCACGGGACACGGCCGCGCGGCTCGCGGGCACCGACAGCGAGCACACCGTGCTGCTCCCCAACGCCTCCACCGGTCTGTTCCACGCGGCCCTCGGAATCCGGACGGGCGTGGTCCTCACCCCGCGCACGGACTTCCCGGCGAACCACTACCCGTGGCGCCGGACCGCCGAGCTGGGCCGGGCCACGCCCCGCTGGCTGGATCCGGTGCCCGGTGGCGGGGTCACCCCGGATCTGGTCCGTGCCGCTCTGACGGACGACGTCGTCGCGGTGTCCGTCAGCGCCGTGGACTTCCGCACCGGATTCCGTACCGATCTGGCGGCCCTGCGCGAGGCGATCGGACCCGACCGGCTGCTGATCGTGGACGCGATCCAGGCGTTCGGCGTGGCCACGATGGACTGGGACGCGGCCGACGTGGTGGTGGCGGGCGGCCAGAAATGGCTGCGGGCCGGCTGGGCGACCGGTTTCGCGGCGCTGTCGGACCGGGCGCTGGAGTCGCTGGAGCCGGTCCTCACCGGCTGGACGGGAGTCGAGAACGTCGGTCTCTTCGACGGAGCCGAACACCCGCCCGCCGCGGACGCGCGACGATGGTCGATCACCCATCTCAGCCCGGTCACGGCCGCCGCGTTCGCGTCCGCGCTGGATCTGGTCGAACGGCACACGGTCGCGGCGATCGAGGCCGCCGTCGCCGAGCGGATCGCCGAACTCACCGTGACGGTCGAGGAACACGGCGGCCGTGTCCTCTCCCCCGCCGACCCGGCACGCCGCGCCGGCATCCTGTCCTTCACACTGCCGGACCACGACCCGGCCGTGGTCGCGAAGGCCCTGCACGCCGAGGGAGTGACCCCGACGGTCCGCGCGGACTCCCTCCGCTTCTCCCCGCACGCCTCGACCCCGCCCGAGGCTTCGGAGCGGGTCGCGGCGGCCCTGTCGTCGCTGGGGAACTGAAGCCCTTCGGCCCAGGACACGGGACACCGGGGAGGTACCTCTCAGTCGGCGAGTTCGGCGGCTCGGCGGCGGAGTGCGTGCAGCACGGCGTCGACCGGTGGGGCGGTGGGGCCGGGAAGCCGTACGAGGCTGACGCGGCGCCGCTCTTCGGGCAGGTCGGCCACCGTGACGAGCCGGACGCCGGGTGGGAGCACGGACCTCAGCGTGGCGGGGACCGTCGTGACACCGGCCCCGGCCGCGACCAGGTGCAGTTTCGTCAGCCAGTCGCGGCCGGCGTGGTGGACCCGGAGCCGCCCGGGCAGCCCCGGCCAGACGCCGAGCAACGGCTCGCCCCTGCCGGACGGGGCGGCGATCCACGTCTCGTCGGCGAGTTCCCCGGCCGCGGCCTCGCCCCGGCCGGCGAAGCGGCCGTCGGCCGGCACCGCCACGACCAGACGGTCCTCCAGCAGCGGTTCGGTATGGAGGGGCGGATCGTCGGTGTCGGGAGAGCGGTGCGGTGGCCGCGAGGCCAGCAGGGCCAGGTCGAGGGCACCGGCGCGCAGGGCCCTCACCAGGGACGGCGTGGTTCCCTCCCTGGTGGAGAACTGGAGGCGGGGGCGCTCCCGGCGCAGGGTCGCCAGCGCGTGGGCCACCAGCACCGGTCCCGCGGCGGGGATGTGGCCGAGCCGCACCCGGCCCGAGTCGTCGCGCGCGCCGCGCAGTTCGCGATCGGCCGCGTCCAGCGCGTCGAGCGCGGTCACGGCGTGGCGGAGCAGGGCCCGGCCCTCGGCGGTCAGGCGCACACCGCCCGGAAAGCGGTCGAACAGGCGGACGCCGGCGGCCTGTTCCAGGCCGGCCACCTGCCGGGAGACCGCCGACTGCGTGTAGCCCAACTCCTGGGCCGCCGCCGTGAAAGTGCCCCGCTCGGCCACCTCGCGGAGCACCCGGAGGCCGACCACCGTGACGTCCATGAGCAGCGAGCATATCCACCATGCGTGACATTCGTTGGCCGCATGGCCACGGGCGCTCCTAGCGTTGCCGGCATGAGCGAGGAACCCTCCCCGAAGTCACCGGAGCAGCAGGGGGCATCATGCCGCTGATCACCGTCCACCTCCGCCGGGGCACCACTCCCGAGTACCGGCGTGACGTCTCGACCGCCCTGCACAAGGCCATGGTCGACGTCCTGAAGATCCCCGAGGACGATCAGTTCCACGTCTTCCACGAGGTGACGCCCGACAACTTCGTCATACAGCCGGTCGTGTTCGGCCTGCCGCGAGGCGAGCGGGCCATGTTCATCCAGCTGGCGTTCAACGAACGGAGCGCCGAGCGGAAGAACGAGCTGTTCCGTGCCATCGTCGACAACCTCCGACGGTTCGCGGGCGTCCCCGAGGAGGACGTCATGATCGTGGTGTTCGAGACGGCCCGCGAGAACTGGTGGGCCGCCGGCCGCGTGGTCGACCCCGACACCGGTTACGACGCCCGCATGACCGACGTCGGACGCGATTCACTCTGAGTGACGTGCTCGGCCTTCCCCCGGCGGGGTGGCTCCAGCGATGAGTTCAGCGGCCTCGGACGGTCTACCCACCGACACGACCGTTCTCGACAGGAGTGCCATGTCCACCATCCAGCCGGTGATCCTGACCGCCCACCACGACGTTCTGCTCGGCTTCTACACGAAACTGTTCGGCGCAGAAGAGATCTTCCGGGTCCCGGAGGAGGGCCCCGTCTTCTACGTCGGTCTGCGCATCGGCGACACCGACCTCGGGCTCGTGGCCAAGGAGGAAGCGGGGACCGCGGCGGCGCCGCGGATGCTGCTCAGCATCGCCGTCGACGACGTCGACGAGGCGCTCGGCCGGGTGACCGCGCTCGGCGGCTCGGTCACCGGCGGCCCGAACGACATGCCGTGGGGGCAGCGCGTCGCCCATGTCCAGGACCCCGACGGCAACCCGGTGAACCTGACCCAGCCGATCCCGGCCGGGTGACGCCGACGGCGTCTCCCGGCCGGGTGGCGCCGACGGCGTCGGAAGGGGTCACCCCGGTCGGGAGCCGACCCCTACGACCGCCGGTCGCGTGCCTCGGGAGCGGCCGCCGGGCGTTCGGCGGGCCGGGGTGCGCTCATGTCGAGGAGGAGCAGGGCGTCGTGGTCGGGGCTCCCGGGTTCGGCGGTGTAGACGCCGATTCGCTGGCCCGGGGTGCCCTCGACATGCAGGGACTGCGAGGTGAGGGTGACCGTTCCGACCTGCGGGTGCTGGAAGATCTTCTGTGTGGGCTTGCGGCCGGTGACCTCGTAGCGTTCCCACAGGCCCGCGAAGTCCGGGCTCTTCAGGAGCAGTTCACCGACGAGGTGGGTGAGGTCGGGGGCGTCGGGGGCGGTGCCGGCGACGGCGCGCAGCCGGGCGACGCAGCCGGTGATCTGGCGGTCCCAGTCCGGGAACAGGTCACGTGCCGCCGGGTGGAGGAAGAGGTAGCGGGCGAGGTTGCGGTGCTTGAGCGGCCAGTCCTCCAGGCCCGCGTACAGGGCGAGGCCGCCGGGGTTCCAGGCCAGCACGTCCATGCTGCGGCTGATCACGTAGGCGGGGTTGGGGCGCAGTGACTCCAGCAGCAGCTTCAGATGGGGGCGCACGGTGCGGCTCGGCGCCGGGGGCGGTTCGGGTGCGTAGCGGGCCGCGCGGGCGGCGAGTTCGCGCAGGTGCTGGTGTTCCTGGTCGTCCATGCGCAGGGCACGGGCGAGGGAGTCGAGGACGGCGGGGCTGGGGCGGGTCTCCTTGCCGCGCTCCAGGCGTACGTAGTAGTCGATGCTGATGCCGGCGAGGGTGGCCAGTTCCTCGCGGCGCAGACCGGGGGTGCGGCGGATCCCGGCGCCGACGGTGAGGCCGACGTGTTCGGGGCTGGTCTGGTTGCGGCGGGCGCGCAGGTAGCGGCCCAGCTCGGCGCCCTCGCCGTGCGCGCTCTCGGTTGCCATGACCCCAGTCTCACCCGCCGGGCACCCGTCGCGCGGGCGGGAGGGGGGCCCTGTCATGACCCCTGAAGAGCCCGCCCTGCCACATCGGACCGATCCGGGCCAAGGTGAATCAGGAAGACGCCGCCCGCCCGCCGATGTCCGGCCGACACGACCTGTCGGGCCGGGCGACGGTGGGAGGGCGGTTACCACCTTGGATCGGAAGAGGGCGAGATGCGGTACATCAAGCTGCGTGACCTGGAAGTCTCCCGGATCGGCCTGGGCGCCATGGGCATGTCCCACGGCTACACCGGTGCGGGCAGCGACGACGCGGAGTCGATCAGGACCCTGCACCGGGCCCTGGAGCTGGGCGTCACGCTGATCGACACCGCCGAGATCTACGGCCCCTACGTCAACGAGGAGCTGCTGGGCCGGGCGCTGAAGGGACACCGGGAGCAGGTGGTGCTGGCCACCAAGTTCGGTCTGGTCTCCCACGCGGGCGAGGGCGCCTGGAACCTGGACTCCGGCCCGGCCAACATCCGTACGGCCGTGGAGGGCTCCCTCAAGCGGCTGGGCACCGACCACATCGACCTGTACTACCAGCACCGGGTCGACCCGAACACACCGATCGAGGAGACCGCAGGGGCCGTCGGCGAGCTGATCACCGAGGGCAAGGTCCGGGCCTTCGGGCTCTCCGAGGCGGGCCCCGACACGATCCGCCGCGCCCACGCCGTCCAGCCGGTCACGGCGGTCCAGTCCGAGTACTCGCTGTGGACGCGGGGTATCGAGGAGCGGATTCTGCCCGTGCTGCGCGAGCTGAACATCGGCCTCGTGCCGTTCTCCCCGCTCGGACGCGGCTTCCTGACCGGCACGGTCCGCTCCACCGACGCGTTCGACGAGGACGACTTCCGCCGCGGCAACCCCCGCTTCACCGGCGAGAACTTCCGGCGCAATCTCGCGCTCGCCGACGAGGTCAAGGCCCTGGCCGGCGAGGTCGGCGCCACTCCCGCGCAGGTCGCGCTGGCCTGGCTGCTCGCCCAGGGCGACGACATCGCCCCGATTCCCGGCACCAAGCGTGTCGGCCGGGTCGAGGAGAACACGGCCGCCGACGCCGTCACGCTGACCGCCGAGCAGCTCGACACGCTCAGCGCCATGCCGCCCGCCGCCGGTGACACCCACAACGCGGCCCAGGCGCGGATGCTCGAACGCTGATCCCCTCCCCCCGACCCGCACCGCGAAGGACATCACGCTCATGCAGACCGTCACCCTCAACAACGGCGTCGAGATGCCGCTCCTCGGCTTCGGCGTCTACCAGATCCCCGCCGAGGACACCGAACGTGCCGTCTCCGAGGCGCTGGCCGCCGGCTACCGCCTGCTCGACACCGCCGCCGCGTACGGCAACGAGGAAGCCGTAGGCCGGGCCATCAGGTCCAGCGGCGTCGCCCGCGCGGACCTGTTCGTCACCACCAAGCTGTGGGTCCAGGACGCCCCCGCCGAGGACAACGCGAGGCGCGCGTTCGAGAAGTCCCTGACCAGGCTGGGCCTGGACCACCTCGACCTGTATCTGATGCACCAGCCCTTCGGCGACGTATACGGCCAGTGGCGGGCCATGGAAGCCCTCAATCGCGAGGGCGCGGCGAAGGCGATCGGCGTCGCCAACTTCTCTCCCGACCGGCTGATCGACCTGATCGTCAACAACGAGATCACCCCGCAGGTCAACCAGATCGAGACCCACCCCTTCTTCCAGCGTGCCGGCTACCAGGACCTCATGCGGGAGCACGGCGTGCAGATCCAGTCCTGGGGCGGCTTCGCCGAGGGCAGGAACGACCTGTTCGCCAACCCTCTGCTGACCGAGATCGGCAAGGAGTACGGCAGGTCGGTCGCCCAGGTCGTGCTGCGCTGGCTCACCCAACGCGGCGTCGTCGCGATCCCCAAGTCCGTACGCGCCGAGCGCATGGCCGAGAACATCGACGTCTTCGACTTCCGGCTCACGGACGAGCAGATGACCCGGATCGCGACGCTCGACACGGGCGGCTCCTTGTTCTTCGACCACCACGATCCCGAGATCGTCACCTGGCTGGCGGGACGCCGCCTGGACGCCTGACCCGACCCCGGATCCCTCGCGAAGGGCCGACCGGTGAAGGAGCCGAACCGGTCCGGTGATCCGCCGGGGGAAGATGGGGGTGACATGACGGAACGCGAGGTCAGGAGCTTCCATGGGGTCGAAGCGGGTTCACCAGCCGCGGGAGGACGCGGAGTTCGAGTTCATCCTCGGGATGAGCGACGTCCCGGTCCTCGCCTACTTCACCGGGACATGGCCCAAGGCGATCGAGCCCTGCCGGGCGATGGACCTCGTCGTGGGTGACATCGCCGACGAGTACACCGGCCGTCTGACGGCCGTCCGTGCCGACATCACACGCTGTCCGGCCGCGACCACGCGCTACAGGATCACCGGAGCCCCGTCCTACGTCCTGCTGAAGGCGGGAGAGGCGGTGGCACAGGGCACGGGACCCATGTCCACGGCCGAGGTACGGACGTTCCTGGACGGCCACCTCTGACCGGGCGTACGAGGAAGGCCTGCCGGCCCGCGGCGGTGTCCCGTCGCCGCGGGCCGGCAGCCGACTCGGTCCGGATCGCGGTCTAGCAGGTCTTGCGCACGTAACCGCTGCTTCCCGCCGGTCTGACGTCCACGTCGCGCTGCACGATGCTCAGCGTGCCACCCCATCCGTTGCAGGCCTTGGTCCTGCCGGAGTTGGTGTACTCGATCACGATCACGTTGTTCCCGAAGGCGCTGGTGTAGTCGCCGCACTCGTCGTACTGGCCGCACTCCTCGGCCACGGCGAAGTCCAGACCGTTGGCGGTGTGGTTGCCCGCCAGCTCGGGAGTGTTCTTCTGGGCGATGGCGAGACCGTCCGCGTGGGCGCGGGCGGACAGCAGCTTGATGAACGCCTGCGCGTTGGCGGCCGTCAGCCGATTCCCCGAACGGGTGTAGCTGTCGTAGTTGTCGGGCTCGATCGCCTGGAAGCCCTTGGTCCTGCAACTGTCGATCAGGGTCCCGATCTTGGCGGCGATCCGCTGACGCTTGGCGTCGGTGCCGACGTCGAGGAAGGCCTCGCCCCAGTCCGTGTCGTAGACGACCTTGCCGGACGCGTCCCGCAGCAGCAGGTCGGCGTCCCACTCGTTCTCGGCGCCCGGCTGCGCCTGGAAGGCGTTGACGTAGCAGATGTTGTACAGGCCGGCCGCCGGGGAGGCGGCGTTGTCCCGGGTGACGACCTTCACCCCGGCCGGCGGGGTGTAGGCACCGCCGATCTGATAGTCGAAGCCGGCGTGGGCGGGCGGCAGGGGCACCGATGCGGCCC
Organism: Streptomyces sp. f51; assembly: GCF_037940415.1. Lineage (NCBI taxonomy): Bacteria > Bacillati > Actinomycetota > Actinomycetes > Kitasatosporales > Streptomycetaceae > Streptomyces > Streptomyces sp. f51. The sequence continues at coordinate 512,766 of NZ_CP149798.1, forward strand.
GCGCGGTGGCCGTCGGGGCGACCAGAGCACCGACCAGCGCCGCCGCGCCCACGACGGCGCCCATCAACGTATGGGAGGGAGTACTGAATTGGCCCATGTGAATGAGCTCCCAGGGGGAAGAGGGCACGTCCCCGCCTCGGACGCGTCAGAACGTCCTGGCGACTTGGGCCGGGCTCGTGGCGCGGGGCCTGCATACCGGCTGGGCGTGCCTCTGAACCCGGAGCACGGCTCCGGTGTTGTCCGGGAGTAAAGCGAGTGCCCGTGAAGATGTCAACGGTGGGGGGTCCGTTTCGCGTCGGTGCGGTGTCCGCACCTGCGGGCACCGCACCGACACCGGCTCAGCTGACGTGGACGGTCCAGGCCGTCGAGTACGAACTCGTCAGGGTGGTGCCCGCGGGACGGTAGAAGCGCAGCGTGCCGGTGCCCACGCGGGAGAACTTCTGGGTGAAGACAGCCGTACCGTCGGCGTTGAGCTTGGTGGCCGGGCCGGTGCTCCAGGTGCCGTCGATCTCCCTCACCTGAAGGTAGATCTTGGTTCCGGGCGACGTACGGCGTGCTGGTCACGCGGTAGCTGACGGTCTTGCCGTGGTGGACGGCGGTCGTCGGGCTCTTGACGGTGAGCGTCGCCCTGACCTTGCCCGTCACCGTCGCGCTCGTCGAGGTCGTCCAGGTCAGGTTCTTCGCGGCGGTGACCGCGGCCCAGGTGCCGCTGCGCTTGGCCGTGGTGGTGAAGTGGGCGGTGCCCTTGCCGTCCGTGGCGGCCTTCGCGACCGTGCTCCACGTCGTGCTGCCCTGGGGCCGGAACTGGAGGGAGACCGCCGCCCCGGCCGCGGGCTTGCCACCGGTCTGGGTCACGGTGGCGGTCAGGGCCTGCTTGGCACCGTAGGTGGTGAGGGCGGGGCCGCCGAGTTTGGTGGTCGTCGCCGCGAGGACGCGCAACGGCTGTGTGGTGACGGAGGTGTCCCCGAACTGCGAGACCGTGGTCAGGGCGAACTCGTGCAGGCCGGGCGTGTCCGCCTTCCAGGTCCCGGAGGGCGGCGCGGGGTAGGAACCGCTGCTGATCGTCTTCCCGTCGACGGTCATCGTCCAGGTCTGCGCGCGGCTGACTCCGTCGTCGGCCGTGGTCGTCGCCTCGACCTTCCAGGTCTTGCCGGCGACCGGGAACTCGCCGAAGCCGGAGACCCAGCTCGCGTCGACTCCGGAGACGACGTCGACCGAGGTCCGCACCGTGCCGTGGGCACCCCGGTTGTCGGTGACGTCGAAGGTGAGCGTGTGCTTGCCGTACGGCACGGTGTTGTCGCCGAGGCTCGCGTAGAGGCGGTCCGGGTAGCCCTCGTAGGTGAAGTCGGCGACCCGGGACGTGGCGAGGAGCTTGTCGTCCAGCAGGACGCGGGTGGAGACCGGGTAGGCGTAGTTGAGGTTGCGGGGGAACGGCTGCGCGAGGCTGCCGGGGTACTTGTAATTCAGGGTGACCACGGACGGCAGGCTGTGGGTCACCGGGTCGACCACCGGTGTGACGGTGAATCCGTGGTCGACGAGGACGTCCGCCCGCACGGGCACGCCGGCGCGGCCCTCCTCGTCGAAGGCGACCACGTACTGGGACATCCACAGCGTCGAGTAGATCTTGCTGGTGTCGACAGCGCCCGTCCAGGTGCCGTCGCCCTCCTCGGTCAGCTGGGTGGGCGCGGGCCAGGCCGGGTGGTCGGAGAAGAACTCCACGCGGGAGACACCGCCGCCACCGTCCCGGGCGACGGCCCGCACCTTCAGTTCACGGTCCGCGCTGAGACCCACCGGCTTGCTGTCGGTCCACGCGTCGTCGCCGGGCAGATCGGGCAGCGTGACCGTGGGCCGGTGGTTGTCCACGGTGATGTCGGCGGTGGCCGCGGTGGTCGAAGGACGGGCCGTCAGGACCTCGACGCGGATGTCGTTGGCGCCGTCCTGGACGAGAGGCGTGGCGATCGATCCGGCGCCCGCGAACGGCTTGGTCGCCGCGGTGTCGAGAGCGGCGTGCAGGGTGCACGACGGCAGGCAGTCACCGGGGGCGAGGTCGATCCGCCGGCTGACCTCACCGGTTCCCGCGCCGTATCCGGAGACGCTCACCACGGCGGCGTAGGGCTCGGGGCCCGAGTCGGCGGCGTGCACGGTGAATGTCACGTCGGCGGTCCCCGTCACGATACCGCCGGGGTTCTCGGCGCCCGGGGCGTCGTAGTCGGACGTGACGCCGTCGATGGTGACAGCGGGGGTCGCGTCCGCGGCGTCCGCGGAACCGGGGAGGACCACGCCGAGAGCCGCCAGACCGACGGAACCGGCAAGCGCGGCGATGGAGCGTACGGGTCGTGCCATGTCGTGCGGTCCTTTGTGTGAACCCCGGTAACTGCGCAGGTCAGCGGGGATTTCGCCAGACGATCTGATGATCGGGAGGTGGAGCGTATATCACCCCCGTCGGCCGCATGCCACCGGCCTGCGCCCGGCTCGGAACGGCCGGGACCGGCTCACCATCGGCCCGGGACCGGCTCGACATCCGCCCGGGTTCGGCTCGACATCCGCCCGGGTTCGGCTCGACATCGGCCCGGGCGGGTGCCGGGCCAGGACCCTGGCCTCGACGGTCCGGCCCGAGACGGACGGCCGGCTCGGCCCTCAGTCCGCGAAGGCCGGATACCCCGGCAGCGGAGCAACCTCCCAGCCTCCGGCGACCTCACGCAGCAGCGCCCTCATCGTCCGCGCGAACGCGGGGAACTCCTCCAGCGTGCCGGCCATCTCCCAGCGGTGCCGCAGGACTTGACGCCGCGTCGGGACGGGACGTCGGGTCCGGTGCAGCGGCGCGTCCTCCACGCTGCGGGGCAGCAGCCTCACCGTCGCGTCCACCGTCCATACGGCTGTGGCCTGCCGCATTCCGGCCTGCCACACCTCGTCCTCGGCGAGGGCCGGGTACACACCGACGACCTCCGCGCGATACGCCTGCTCGATCTCCGCGGCCATTCCGGCCGGCAGCGTGAAGACGCACCAGCAGCTGGAGAAGGGCATCCGGCAGTACGCGGCCGTCAGGAACACCGACTGGTAGCAGGCCGCTTCGAAGTCGATGAGCCTCAGCCCCTCAGGGGTGAGCAAGTTGTTGTCGGGACAGGTGTCACCCGGGGTGAAGGCCGGGTACTCGTCCCCACCTGCCGTACCGATCCCGGCCAACTCCTCGCCCAAACCCGGCGGGACCGCGATCCCGGCCCCGTCGAGCAGCGCGAGCAGATCGGTGGCCCTCTGCGCGATCCACGGCTCGTCCCCCCAGGACAACAGGCCCTTGTCGTACCGGGACCACAGCCGCGTGAGATCGGCACGGCGGTGCACGGAGGCGGCGGCCAGCCTCCCGAGCCCGCGGGCCCAGGCCAGCAACGCGCTTTCCGCGACCACCGGATCGTTCCCGAGCAGGACGTCCGCCAGAGTGGGGGCCGTCCCGAGGTCGGCCATGACCAGCAGGGGAACCTCGGGATCCACGCCCAGAACCTTGGGCCCGGCGATCCCGAGGGAGAGCCCGGCGGCCTCGGCCGTGAAGGCGCGCAGGGACTCCGGCTCGTTGGTGAACGCCTTGACGATCACACTGCCGCCACCCGCCGTCGCACACCGCAGTACGGTGCTGCGCGAGCTGCCTCCCAGGTCGACCGGGCCGGACAGCTCGACATCCAGCAGTTCACCGGCGGCACGCAGGATCGACTTCACCCGGGCAGTCTGCCTCAGCGCAGAGTGCCGTACACGACGCTCGGACAGGTCGCGGCGAACGCCCATACGAAGGTGTTCAGCCGCATGAAGGCCGAGGCGCCCAGGCGCCACGCGAGCGCGAGCGCCAGGACCGCGCACGTCGGGCGCGGCTCGGCGAAGGCCGCGGTGACGTACGCGCAGCACGCCCGCCCCGCCACGAACCACAGGAACGCCTGCCGCGAACCGTCGGTGCCGATCACCCTGGCGCAGATCCCGGCCACGAAAATGATCAGCGAGAGCTGGTCCGCGCCGTCGGTCCCGTACGGAGAGTTCGAGTAAAGTTCCGGAATGCCTTATTTGTGGCCCAGGATGTCGGGAACGACCCGCCCGCTCCGGCGACCGCCCCTGCTCGGCCGGGGGAAGTAAGCGGAAGGCTTGGGACATGGCCCTTCGAGCACAGCTGGACTTGCGGCGTTCCTGGCGGCCGGGTCACGCGCCCGCACTGCTGGTGATCCCGTTGGTGCTGATCGTCACGGTCTGTGTGGTGGATGTCCTGTCCCCGCCGCACATCCACCTGGGCCCGCTCCTCGTGGCGGCGCCCGCGCTCACGGTGGCGTTCGCCGGTGCGCGCGTCACCGCGCTGATGGGAGCGCTCGCGGTGGCGGCCCAGGTGCTGATCGGCGCGCTCAGAGGAGTCCTGGCCACCGCCAACGTCATGGCCCAGATCGCCGCCCTGATCATCGTCTCCGTCGTCTGCGTCACCATCTGCGTGGTGCGGGACCGGAGCGAGCGGCAGTTGCTCCGGGTGCGGTCGGTGGCCGCGGCGGCGCAGAGCGTGCTGTTGCGGCCGTTGCCCACGCGGGCGGGCCCGCTGCGGATCGCCGGCCTGTACATTCCCGCCGAGGAGGAGGCCGACCTGGGCGGAGACCTGTACGCGGCCGCCCGGACCATCCACCACAGCACCCGGCTCCTCATCGGTGACGTGCGCGGCAACGGCCTGGCCGCGATCAGCAACTCCGCCCTGCTCCTCGGCGCCTTCCGCGCGGCCGCCCATCGGCAGGCCACCCTTCCGCGTCTCGCCGTCCACCTGGACGCCGCGTTCCGCTGGGACACCAGCCAGTGGCGATCGCCGACGGAACAGGACACCAACGAGGACTTCGCCACCGCCATCCTGCTCGACATCCCCGACCACGAACCGGTCGTCCACCTCATCACCTGCGGCCACCCGCCCCCGCTCCTCCTGCGCGGGAATGAACTCACCCCTCTCACGGCCGACGCGAGCCACCTCCCGATCGGCTTCGGCGGGGCCTTCGGCGTCGCCGCCTACGACGTCCAGACCTTCCCGTTCGAGGTCGGCGACCTCCTGCTGCTCTACACGGACGGCGTCATCGAGGCCCGCGACGGCGAGGGGCTCTTCTACCCCTTCGCCGAACGGGCGCCGCGATGGACGAAGGACGACCCCGACGAACTCCTGCGCCGCCTCCAGGACGACCTGCTGCTCCACGTGGACGGCCACCTCGGCGACGACGCGGCCGTCGTCGCGATCCGCCGCCTGGCGGTCTGATCCCGGCCGTCCGCGGCGACAGAGGCCTTTGCCCCGACATCGGGGGCTCCCCGCCGCCCGCGAGCCGCCGGTGCCACCGCAGGCCGGAGCTCCGGCTTCACAGGGCGTCGGCGTCCAGGAGGACGTCGGGGGCGATGTGGGCGCCGAGGACCTCGCGGTAGAGGGCGACTTCGGCCAGCAGGGAGCGGCGGACGCTGTCGGCGCGGCGGAAGCCGTGTCCCTCGCCCTCGAAGAGCAGGAAGCGGTGCCACACACCTTGTTCCGCCAGGCTGTCCACGATGCAGGTGGCCTGGTCCGGGCGGCAGATGAAATCGTCCGCGCCCTGGAGCATCACCAGCGGCACGGTGATGCGGTCGGCGTTCGCGGCGGGTGAGATCTTGTCGAACAGGGCCTGGTCCCGAGGGAGGACGCCGACGAGGGTGTCGACGTAGCGGGACTCGAAGTCGTGGGTCTGCCCGGCCCGCCATCGTGCCGGGTCGCTGATCGGGTAGAGGACCGTGCCCGCGCAGAAGACATCGGTGTGGGCCAGACAGGCCAGGGTGGTCCAGCCGCCGGCCGAGCCGCCCCGCACGGCCGTACGGGCGGGATCCGCCAGGCCCTCGACGGCCAGGGCGCGGGCGACGGTGACACAGTCGTCGACGTCCACCGTTCCCCACTGGCCGCGCAGCCGGTCGCGGTACGCCCTGCCGTAGCCGGTGGAGCCGCCGTAGTCGACGTCGGCGACGGTGAAGCCGCGGCTGGTGAAGAAGGAGTACTCCAGGTCGGCGGTGACCCCGGTGGAACTCGTCGGGCCGCCGTGGACCTGCACCAGCAGGGGCGGCAGTTCGCCCTCGGCCGCGGTGGCGGTGGGGTGAGTGGGCCGGTGCAGCACGAAGTGGACGGGGCGGCCCTGCGCGTCGTGGACGGTGCGGCGCTCGGGCCGGGGCTGCCAAGGGGCCAGCGGGTCCTCGGACTTGGGCCTGGCACGGCGGGCCGGGCCGGAGCCGGGGGCCAGGGGCACCGACAGCAGGGCGGAGCCGAGGGCCGGGTCGGCGGCGCGGACCAGGATCCGTTCGCCGTCCGACCAGAGGTCGCCCGCGAAGCTGCTCCAGCCGTGGGCGAGTTCGGTCAGTGCGCCGTCCTCGGGCGACCAACGGGACAGCCGCTGCGGGCCGTTGCCGTGCGGCAGCACCACCCCGTACGGCGTCACCGCGAACCAGCTCGCGCCGACGCGCCAGACCGGGCCGGCGCAATCCTCCTGGAGGGGAAGGACGTTGGTGATCGCCGTGGGTGTCGGCCGGCCGGTGGCCAGGTCGACGCGGTGCAGGTTCCACCAGCCGTCCGGGTCCGCCATGGCGTAGAGCGTGTCGGGACCCGCCCACGCGGCCTGGGAGACGGAGACCTCGGCACCTTCGTGGCTGCCGCCGAGCAGCCGGACCGGCTCGCCGGCGACGCCGTCGTGCAGCTCGGCGACCATCAACTCCGAGCTGTCCCACGGCATATGGGGGTGGTCCCAGCCGATCCAGGTGAGCCTCCCGCCGTCCGGGGAGAGCCGGTGCCCGCAGAGGAAGTGGTGCGAGCGGGCCACCACGCGCAGCGCGCCGGGGTCGTCGGCGGCGGCACCGGACAGCGGTACGGCGACGATCTCGCGAACGGTGCGGGGTGCCGGGTCGGCGTCGTGCTCTCCCGTGGCGGCGCGGGTGGTCTCCCGTACGCACCACACCTCGGTCCCGTCCGGTCCGGTCACCGGGTCGGCCCAGCAGGTCTCCCGGTCGGGCGGGTCGGCCGGGGTGAGCGGCACGGGCACCGGGAACGCGTCGTCCTCGGCGACCCCGAGACGGGGTACCTCGGCGCCGTACAACCGCTGGTCGCGGTGGTCGGTGAAGACCAGCAGGTGGTTGCCTGTGGGCGAGTCGGCGGCGCGCACCCAGTAGGGCTTGCCGCCGTAGCCGAGGGAGCGGTTGCGTACGGAGACGCCGGGGGCGAGCACCTGGACGGGGTCCTCGTGGCCGGGGGCGTTGCGCAGCAGCCGTACGGTCGCGGTGGCCGGGTCGGAGGCGCACCACCAGTTCTCCTCGCCGGCCCCGGAGGGCCAGGAGGTGGATCCGGAGGCGTCGGCGACCGCTTCGGCGGTGATCGGGGACGGCCAGGTGCCGTAGGGCAGGTGGGGCTCGGTGGACATGGGGTGACTCCGAGTACGGGAAGGGAAGTTGGGCGGCGGGGCGGGCGCGGGCTTCTGGCTGCTTGGGGGAGGTGGTGCGTGCGGGCTTCGGTTGCCGGGGCGGAGGCCGTCGGTGCGGGGCGCCGGACTGCCGTGGGCGGAGACCGTGGATCCGGTCACCGGCCCCTGGGGAAGCTCCCTGAGCAAGGTCCCTGGGGGAAGCTCCCTGAGGCCGGCCCTGAGGGAGGTCCCTGGGGTCCTGCGGGGAAGGCCCTGAGGCCGGGCCGGTGTGTCGACCCGCCCCGGGGCCGGGGTCGGTGTGCCGACCCCGGCGGTGCCCGCAGAAGCCGTACGCGCTCCACGTGAGCGACAGGCGTGCCCGGATCCGGAGGAAAGGCGGCGGGCCCCGGGACACGGGAGCCCCGCCGGGGTCACCCGGCGGTCAACTGCACCGGCTCGCCATGGGCGTCGCGGCGGCGCAGGTCCTCCGGGGTCTCCCGGCGGACCATGAGGCGAGCCCGGCCGTCGCGCACGGCGACGACCGCGGGCCGGGGCTGCGCGTTGTAGTTGCTGGCCATGGCGTGGTGGTAGGCGCCGGTGGCGGGGACCGCGAGGAGGTCCCCGGCGGCGATGTCGTTCGGCAGGGCGATGTCGGGCACGACGACGTCCCCGCTCTCGCAGTGCCGGCCGACGACGGCGGCGTGCACGGGTTCGCCCCCGGCGGTCCGGTTCGCGGTCCACGCGGTGTAGCGGGCCAGGTAGAGGGAGGGCCGCAGGGCGTCGCTCATGCCGCCGTCGACGGAGACGAAGCGGCGGCGCAGCCCGTCCTTGACCGCACCCACGCGGTAGAGCGTCACTCCGGCGGTGCCGATCATCGAGCGGCCGGGTTCGACGGCGAGGCGGACCGGCGACCCGGGCAGCGCCCGGGCCAGTCCGGCGCGCAGCGCGGCGGTGAACTCGGCCGGTTCCAGGCGCGGTTGGCCAGGCAGGTAGGGGATTCCGGCGCCGCCGCCGAGGTCGATCTCGTCGACGGTGATGCCGTGCCGTTCGGCGAGCGCGGCGACGAAGGCGCCGACCCGTTCGGCGGCGAGGGTCAGCCCCTCGGTCGCGGTGATCTGTGAGCCTATGTGGGAGTGCACACCGGCCAGCCGCAGGGCGGGGCGGTCGGCGACGGCGAGGACGGCGCGTTCGGCGTGGCCGCCCCGGACCGGGAAGCCGAACTTGACGTCGTCGCCGCCGGTGGCCATGTAGTCGTGGGTCTCGGCCGCCACACCGGGGGCGATACGGACGTACACGTCCTGGACACGGCCGGCCGCCGCGGCGGCGGTGGCGAGCCGGTCGATCTCCTCCAGGCAGTCGACGACCACGACGCCGACGCCGTGCGCGACGGCGGCCTCCAGTTCCGCGACGGACTTGTTGTTGCCGTGGAAGACGATCCGGGCGGGGTCGAAGCCGGTGTCGGCGGCCATCCGGAGCTCACCTCCGCTGCACACGTCCAGGTGCAGTCCCTCGGAGTCGACCCAGCGGACCATCTCGGCGCACAGGAACGCCTTGGAGGCGTAGTGGACCCGATCCGCGCCGGATGCGCTCCAACTCCTGGCGCGATGGCGGAAGTCGGCCTCGTCCACCACGTACAGCGCGGTACCCACGGCCTCGGCCAGGTCGTCCAGGGCGACGCCGCCCACGTGCAGCCGGCCCTCGACCGTCCTGGCGGTCAGGGGCCACACCTCGGGCGCGGTTTCCGGGGAGGCCGCCGGGGCCAGTCCGTCGGGCAGTTGGGTCCCTGCGGGGGCGGACAGGGATGCGGCGGTGGTCACGGGCTCACTCCTCGGTGAGGACGACCAGCATCAGCAGGTCGTCGCTGGGGTCGGTGAAGTGGTGTTCGTCGGTGGCGGCGAAGTGGCAGCTGTCGGCGCGGCGCAGCAGCCGTACGACGCCGCCGACCGAGACCCGGCAGGAGCCGGCGAGGACGAGCGCGAACTCCTCGCCGGAGTGCGCTGTCGGGTGGTCGTGGTCGCCGAGGTCGGCGTGGAGCAGCCGGGCTCCGATCCGGCTCGCGCCGGGGGCCGTGAGGTCCCAGATGCCGTGGTGTCCGTCGGCCTGCGCGAGCAGCGGTGCCGGGGCGAAACGCGGCGGGAACGCGGGGGCGGCCGCGGCGGTGACCTGTCCTGTGCCGCCGAGGAGTTCGGCGGGGGTGGAGCCGAGGGCGTCGGCGATCTGGCAGAGGGTGCGGACCGTGGGGTTGGCGGCGCCGGACTCCATCTGCGAGACGTAGGCCGGTGAGACGCCGGCCCGGGTCGCCACCGCGCTCAGGGTGAGCCCGGCGGCACGGCGGACACGGGCGACGGAGGCGGCGAGTACGTCGCCGGTGTCGACCCGTTCAGGCGGTGCGCCCCCACCGGTGCCCGCGGGGACGGGCGGCGCCGCTCGCCCCGTGCCGGCGTTGTCGGACTGCGCGGCTCGATCCTTGCCGGCGTTGTCGGGCTCCGCGGCTCGATCCGTGCCTGCGCGGTCGGGTGGCCCGCCCGGACCCGAGTCCGCGCTGCCGGGCCGTGCGCCCCGGCCGGTGTCCGCGTTCTCGGGCTGCGCGACCGCACCCGTTTCCGTGGGGCCGGTCGTCCCCGCCCCGTTGCCCGATTCGTCGTCGGGCCGTGCGGAACCGTCCGCGGCGGGACGTGAGTTCTGCCGCGAGGCGGGGGGATCGGCCGAAGAGTTTTCCGCGCCGGTGGCTCTTGACGAGGTCATGCGGCGACAGTAAGACTCACGCATCGCTTAGATCAAGCAATCTGACGCCGCCGTTTAACTGTCAGCAGAGGTGCAGTTCACCACCCGGATTCCCGGGTGTGGGCTGCCCTGAGTGGGAGGGGTGAGCAATGACCGGTCCTCTGGCGCCTACGCCGACCCTCGAACTGCTGCGTGCCGCGGCCGAACTGTGCGGCCCCACCGCGCAGCGCCTGTTCGAGGTGCTGGCGGAGGACTACCCGGCCTCTCTGGAGCGCCGCCCCGGCCAACTGCTGCGGGCGGCCGACGCGAGCGCCGCGGACCTCGACGGGCTGCTCGCGGCGGCGGGGGTCGCCTCCACCGACGACCTGCGTCTCCTCGCGGCCCGGGAAAGCGGCCTGCGCCTGGCCGAGCCGGATCTGCGGTTCACCAGCCGCGATCCGGAGTCCGAGCCGCGGGAGCGGTCGGCGCTGCGCCGGATGATCACCGCGGAGGAGGGCAACCTCCGTCGCACGCTGGCCGATCTCCAGGCCAACGGCGCCCTGGAGCTGGCGGCCGCGGCCCTGTTGCGGGCGCGGCGGCGGTGGGTGCTCGGCGACCTGAAGTCGGCCGGGTACGCGTCGCTGCTGACCAGCGACCTCACCAGCAGCATGCGGGACGTGTTCCTGGTGCAGCCGGCAACGGGCGCGGCGGTCAACGCGATCGCCGACGCCCACCCGGACGACGTCCTGGTCGTGTTCAGCTTCCGCAACTACAGCCGGCTGACCGTGGACGTGGCCCGGGAGTTCCACGCACTGGGCGCCTCGGTCATCGCGTTGACCGACAGCTACACCAGTCCGGTCTGTTCCTTCGCCACGCACGTCCTTGCGGTGGACACCCGCAGCGAGTCGCCGCACCACTCGCCGACCGCGGTGGCGGCGGCGGCCCATGTGCTGGCGGCGCTGGCCGCCGCCGGGGCCAAGGGGGCGGCCCGGCGCAACCGGCGCCGGGCGGAGCTCTTCCGCTCCCTGGGCAGCTACGGCCTGGGCCAGGCGCGGTCCGCCGCGGCCGGCGGGGCGGAGGGCGCGCCGGATCTCCCGGAGCCCGCCGCCGGGCTTCCCGGGCCCCGCACAACGGACCCGTCCGGCTTACCCGCCGCACCCGGGGACGAGCATCCGCCCGCGTGGTGACCGCTCCCCTCTCTTCTCCGTCCCGCCTGTTCCCCGTTTCCGCGAGTCCGTCTCGCTGAGCCATCGACGGCAGAGGCCCCGTCCTCGCGTCCTGCCGCCGGGAAAGCAAGTGGTACCTCTTCATGAACGACCCCTCCCTCTACCAGGACGGCGGCGCGCTCTCCCCCGCCGAGGACTCCGCGCTGATCTCCGAAGTCACCGAGATGTGCGCCCGGTTGATCCGTTTCGACACCAGCAATTACGGCGGAGGCGACTCCCGCGGTGAGCGGGAGGCGGCCGAATGGACCGCCGCGCTGCTCGCCGAGTCCGGCTACGAGCCGGTCGTGCTGGAATCGGCGCCGGGCCGGGCCAGCACCGTGGTCCGCATCCCCGGAGAGGACCGCGAAGCCCCGGCGCTGCTGGTCCACGGCCATCTCGACGTGGTTCCGGCCGAGCCCGCCGACTGGAGCTTCGACCCGTTCTGCGGGGAGATACGCGACGGCGTGATCCTCGGTCGCGGGGCGCTGGACATGAAGGACATGGACGCGATGATGCTGGCGGCCGCCCGGTCCTGGGCGCGCCGCGGGGTGAGGCCGGCGCGCGACATCGTGATGGCGTTCGTCGCGGACGAGGAGGACACCGGCGAGCTGGGGGCGGGCTTCCTCGTCGACCGGCACGCGGACCTCTTCGAGGGCGTCACCACCGCCATCGGCGAGTCCGGCGGCTACTCGGTCCATCTGCCGGACGCCTCCCGGCTCTACCCGATCGCCGTCGGCGAGCGCGGCAGCGCCTGGATGGACCTGACGGCACGCGGCGCGGCGGGCCACGGCTCCCGGCCCGGCACGGACAACGCCGTCGCCACCCTGGCGGCCACCCTCTCCGCGCTGTCCGCTCACCGCTGGCCGGTGCGGATCGTGCCGGCGGTGGCCGCGCTGCTCGACGGACTCTCCGAGCGCCTGGGCGTCACGGTCGACCCGGCGGACCCCGCGTCCCTCGCGCAGCTGGGCGAGGCGGCCAAGCTCGTCGAGGCCACCGTCGCCAACACGCTCAACCCGACCATGATGAAGGCGGGTTACAAGCACAACGTCATTCCGAGCGAGGCGACGGCCGGGGTGGACGGCCGGATCCTGCCGGGCGCGGAGGAGGACTTCTTCGCGACGGTGGACGCCCTGCTCGGCGAGAAGGTCTCGCGGTCCTTCCACAGCTTCGCGGCGCCGGTCTTCGCCGACCACACCTCGGCCGAGTTCGAGGAGATGGCGGCGGCGCTGCGCCGCGCCGATCCCGAGGCACTGGTGCTGCCGTTCATCATGTCGGGCGGCACCGACGCCAAGGCGTTCGCCCGACTGGGCATCCAGTGCTACGGGTTCGGCCCCGGCCTGACCCCGCCCGGCTTCGACGCGTGGCGGTACGTGCACGGCGTCGACGAGCAAGTCCTCGTCAGCAGCCTGGAGTTCGGCGTACGGGTGCTGGAGGACTTCCTGCGCACCGGCGGCGCCAGGCCCCGGAACGCGGAGCGCACCGGCGGAGCCGGGCCCCGGAACACCGGGCGATGAGGGCCCCGCACCGCCGCTGAACCGCGCGCGAACCGGCCACGGTTCCGCGCACCGGCCCCTCCGCCCACCAGAGCCCCACCGTAGAACCGCACGCATGTCCATATGCATGCACGCACCAATGCACGAACCAATGCACACACCAATGCATAGACCAATAGGTGCAACATGCATTCACCATCGCGCCGTACGGCCCGCCCCCGGGCCCGCGGCGCGGCGGCCTCGCCCCATCCCCGCCCCCTCGCGGCCCCGCGCCGCCGGCACCTCAGGAGAAGCCCACGATGACCACGTCCGCCCCTGTGCACAGAATCGGCCGCAAGGCCGCCGCGCTGGCCACGTCCCTGCTGCTCGGTACCGGAGCGGGCCTCGCCTTCGCGCCGACCGCCGTGGCCGCCGACGCCGGCAACACGCTCCGCATGCCGATCACCGGCATCGGCATCGACTCCCTGAACCCGTTCCTGGCCTACTTCGCGGGCAGCCTGGACGTGTTCGCCGGCATCTACCCGGCGCTGGACACGGTGCAGCAGGACGGCACCGTCAAGCCGTACCTGGCGGACTCCTGGACGACGTCCAGCGACAAGCTCACCTGGACCTTCAAGATCCACAAGGGTCTGAAGTGGAGCGACGGCAAGCCGATCACGGCCGAGGACGCCGCCTGGACGTTCAACCTGATCATGAGCAACTCCACGGCGGCCACCGCCAACGGCTCCCTGGTGAGCAACTTCGCCTCGGTCACCGCGCCGGACGACACCACCCTGGTCGTGAAGACCAAGAAGCCGCAGGCCACGATGCTGTCGGTCAGCATCCCGGTCTCGGGCATCCCGATCGTGCCGAAGCACATCTGGGAATCCCACGTGAAGGACCTCAAGAGCTACAAGAACGACAGCTTCCCGATCGTCGGTTACGGCCCCTGGACACTGACGGACTACAAGCCCGAGCAGTACGCCAAGTTCGACGCGAACAAGGACTTCCTGCTCGGCGCGCCCAAGTACGGCCACATGATCGAGCAGTCCTTCAAGAACACGGACGCCGCCGTGGCGGCCCTGCGCTCGGGGCAGCTGGACTACGTCAGCGGTCTCAACCCCATCCAGTACCAGGCCCTCAAGGGCCAGTCCGGCGTCAAGGCGTACGAGCAGGTCGGCAACCGCTGGAGCGGCATCGAGGTCAACGGCGGCGCCCGCACCCGCGACGGCAAGAAGATCGGCACCGGTCACCCGGCGCTCGGCGACATCAAGGTCCGTGAGGCGCTGGCCCGCGCCATCGACCGGGCGACCATCGTGAAGAAGGTCCGCAACGGCCTGGCGGAGGTCGGTGGCAGCTATCTGCCGCAGTCCCTGCCGCAGTACGCCTGGCAGCCCTCCGACGCCGAGAAGTTCGGCTACGACCCGGCCAAGGCCAACGCCGTTCTGGACGAGGCGGGTTACAAGAAGGGCTCGGACGGTGTCCGGGTCGACCCGAAGTCGAAGCGCAAGCTGGAGTTCCGCCTGGGCATCCACTCCGACGACGACGGTGACGCCAAGGTGTCCACGTACCTCGCGGGCTGGTTCAAGGAGATCGGCGTCAAGGTCGACATCCAGTCGATGAGTTCGGCCAAGCTCAACGCCGACCTGGCCAAGGGCGACTGGGACATCCTGATGGACTCCTGGTCCACCGGCCCCGACCCGACGTATCTGCTGGGCATCCAGACCTGCTCGGCGCTGCCCGACAGCAAGGGCGAGGGCGGCAGCACGGACTCGTTCTTCTGCGACAAGGACTACGACAACCTGTTCCTGCGTCAGCAGAGCGCCTTCGACGACAAGGAGCGGGCGGATCTGCTGCGGCAGATGCAGGCCATCCTGTACAAGGCCAACGAGAACATCATGATCTACAACGCCAGTGGCCTGGCCGCGTACCGCACCGACCGCGTGAGCGGCATCGTGGACGGCACGGCGAACTCCGCCGGCGCCTACCCCGCGCAGGACTCCTTCCACCAGTACCTGAACGCGACCCCCGCCAAGTCCGCGTCCTCGTCCTCGGGCGGCAACTCCGGGACGCTGATCGGCGCTTCGGCCGCCGCGGTGGTCGTCCTCGCCGCGGGCGGCGTGTTCCTGGCACGCCGCCGCTCCTCCTCCGACGACCGCGAGTAGACCGTGGCCGACACCATCGACGCCATCGGCGCCGTCACGGCCGAGCCCGCCGCCTCGCGCGGCGGGCGCCGGCCCGGCTCCGGATTCGCCCGCTACCTCGCCACGAAGCTGGTGGCCGCGGCCGTCAGCTTCCTGGCCACCCTCGTCATCGGGTTCGTGCTGTTCAGCCTGATGCCGGCCGACCCGGTGCAGTCCATCACCCGCGGCCGCCCCACCAGCGACGCGCAGATGGCACAGCTGCGCAAGCAGCTCGGCCTGGACCAGTCGGTGCCCGAACGCTTCTTCCACTTCGTCACCGACACCCTGAGCGGCCACCTGGGGAACTCCTGGGAGTTCCAGCAGCCGGTCAGCTCCCTCATCGGCGACCGGTTGTGGCCGACCCTGCTGCTGATGGGCACGGCCACCGCCATCTCGGTGGTGCTCGGTCTCTGGCTGGGCATCAGATCCGGCTGGAAGCACGGGAGTTGGCTGGACCGCATCGCCACCGGCGCCTCCCTGACACTGTGGTCGGTGCCGACCTTCTGGCTGGGCATGATCCTGCTGATCACCTTCAGCGTCGGTATCGGCCCGATCCCCGGCTTCCTGCCCGCGGGCGGGATGAGCGACCCGGCGATCACGGGTGGCCTCGACCACGTGCTGGACGTGGCCAAGCACCTGGTCCTGCCCTGTCTGACCATGGTCCTGGTGATCTTCGCCCAGTACGTCGCCGTCATGCGCTCGTCGATCATCGACGAGCTGGGCAGCCCGTATCTGCTCACGGCGCGGGCCAAGGGCCTGCGTGACGACGACGTACGGCGCAGGCACGCGGTGCCCAACGCCCTGCTGCCCTCGGTCACCATGATCTTCATGCACCTGGGCACCGTGCTCGGCGGTGCCATCACCGTGGAGACCGTGTACTCCTGGCCGGGCCTCGGCCAGCTCAGCTACCAGGCCCTGAAGGTGCCCGATCTGCCGTTGCTCCAGGGCACGTTCATCGTCTTCAGCGCGTCGGTGATCCTCATGAACCTCCTCGCCGACGTGATCTACCGCTTCCTCGACCCCCGGGTGCGTGCCCAGTGACCCACCACGAACCCCTCACCGAGGCCGTCTCCCCGCCGCGGGCGGGGGCCGACCCCGCGCCGCCGCTCGCACCGGCCGTCCCGGCGGCAGCGGCCCGGCGCCGCGACGGATTCGCCGGCTTCGTCCGCTCCTTCGTCCGCATCCGATCCGGCGTGGCCGGCCTCGGCATCCTGGTCGTGTTCGGCCTCCTGGCCGTCTGCGCGCCGCTGTTCATCTCGGACAACGACCTCGACGTCATCAAGGTCGACGGGCCCTCCCTGCACTCCCCGACCGGCGGCTACCCGCTCGGCACGGACCAGGAGGGACGCTCCATCCTCCTGCTGGTCATCTGGGGAGCGCGCTCCTCGCTGTCCATCGGTCTGATGGCGACGGTGCTGACCGTGGTGCTGGGCAGCGCGGTCGGCCTGGTCGCCGGGCACTACGGCGGCTGGATCGGCAAGGCGCTGATGCACCTCACCGACTGGTTCATCGCCCTGCCCAGCCTGCCGCTGGCCATCTCGCTGTCGGCGGTGATCGGGCAGGGCACCGCGTCCATCACCATCGCCATCGCGGTCACCAGTTGGTCGTCCACGGCCCGTCTGGTGCGGGCGCAGACCCTCGCGGTGGAGGCCAAGCCCTTCATCGAGCGGGCCAGGGCGCTGGGCGCGGGCGGACCGCAGGTGATGCTGCGGCACGTCCTGCCGAACGTCACCCCGCTGATCCTCGTCTCCTCCACGCTGACGGTGGCCTCGGCGATCCTGTCCGAGGCGACCCTGACCTTCCTCGGTCTGGGCGACCCGACGGGCATCTCCTGGGGCGCGATGCTCAACTCGGCGCTCAGCGGCGGCGCCGTCACCTCCGGCGCCTGGTGGTATCTGTACCCGCCGGGCATCGCCATCCTGATCGTCGTCCTCGGCTTCACCCTGACCGGCCGCGCCGTGGAGACCCTTCTCAACCCGAGGTCGGTGAAGACACGTTGAACGCGATGCTGGAGGTCAAGGACCTCAAGGTCACGTATCGCAGCGGCGGGCGCACGGTGCCCGCCGTGCGCGGGGTGGACCTCACCCTGGACGCCGGGCAGACGCTCGGGCTGGCCGGCGAGTCCGGCTCGGGCAAGTCCACGCTGGCGATGAGCCTGCTGCGGCTGCTGCCCGCCGCCGCCGAGGTCACCGGCCAGGTGCTCTACCAGGGCGAGGACCTGCTCACCGCCAAGTGGAGCCGGATGCGCGCGGTGCGCTGGGCGGAGGCCTCCGTGGTCTTCCAGGGTGCGATGACCGCGCTCAACCCGGTGCACACCATCGGCGACCAGCTCGTCGAGCCGATCCTGCTGCACGGCCGCAGGGCCGGCGAGGACGGCGGCCGGATCACCGAGAGGCAGGCCCGCGCCCGCGCGGGCGAGCTGCTGGAGTCGGTGGGCGTACCGGCGCGCCGGATGCGCAGCTATCCGCACGAGTTCTCCGGCGGCCAGCGCCAGCGCGTCATGATCGCGATGGCGCTGGCCTGCCGCCCGAACCTGATCATCGCGGACGAGCCGACGACGGCCCTGGACGTGATGGTGCAGGCCCAGATCCTGGACCTGCTGTCGGATCTCGTGCGCGACGAGGGCATCGGCGTCATCATGATCAGCCACGATCTGTCCGTCCTCGGCCAGATGTGCGACCGGCTGGCCGTGATGTACGCCGGTGAACTGGTCGAGTCCGGCCCGTCCCGGCAGCTCCTGGACGACCCCCGGCACCCCTACACCCGGGCGCTGTCCCGCGCCTTCCCCACCATCGGCGACCCGGCCTCCCGCAGGGCGCCGGCCGGTCTGCCGGGCGACCCGCCCGATCCGGCCGCCCTCGGCACCGGCTGCCCGTTCGCGGCGCGCTGCCCGGACGTCCACGAGGTCTGCGAGAGCACGCCCGTACGCCTTGTGCCGGCCGCTCCCGAGCGGCTGTCGGCGTGCCTGCGGGTGCTGCCCGGCTTCCCCGACGTCTCCGCGGACGCGCCCGAAGCCTCCCCTGACGTGGCGGAGCCCACCTCCGACGTATCCGCACTCTCCCCGGAGCCGGCGGAGCCCACCTCCGACGTATCCGCACTCTCCCCGGAGCCGGCGGAGCCCACCTCCGACGTGTCCGAACCCTCGGCAGACGTGCCCGAACCCTCCGCGGAAGGAGCCCGCTCATGACCGTCACCACCACGGGCACGGTCACCGGACCCGACGCTGCCACCGCGCCCGCGCTCGAGGTCCGCGACCTGCACATCACCTATCCGCCCCGGGCGGGCCGCGGCCCCGCCCGCGCGGTGGACGGCGTCGACCTCGAACTGGGCCGCGGCGAGATCCTCGCCCTGATCGGCGAGTCCGGCTGCGGCAAGTCCACCCTGGCGCGCGCCCTGACGGGGCTGGTCAAGCCCACGTCGGGCGAGGTTCTGTGCGACGGCGTGCCGCTGCGCTACACGAGCGGCGCGCTGAAGGCGCACCGCCGCCAGGTCCAGTTCGTCCTCCAGGACCCCGGCGGCGCCCTGAACCCGCGGCAGAACGTGTTCGACGCGGTCGCCGAGGGCCCCCGGCTGCACCGGATGAAGGACGGCCTCGAACAGCGCGTGCACTCCGCCCTGTCCAAGGCCGGGCTGCGCCCTCCCGAGCAGTTCCTGTCGCGCTTCCCGCACGAGATGTCCGGCGGGCAGCAGCAGCGCGTGGTGATCGCGGGCGCTCTGGCCCTCGAGCCGTCGGTGATCGTGGCCGACGAACCGGTGGCCTCGCTGGACGCCTCCGTACGCGGCGAGATCCTCAAGCTCGTCCTCGACCTGCGCCGCGACCTCGGCCTGTCCTCCCTGGTGGTCAGTCACGACCTGGGCCTGGCCTGGAACATCGCCGACCGGGTGGCGGTGATGTACCTGGGCCGGATCGTCGAGGTGGGCACCGTGGAGGAGGTCCTGCTCGCGCCGAAGCACCCGTACACCAAGGCGCTGCTGTCGGTGGTGTCCGCGGAAGGCGGGCGCGGTGAGCGGCGGCCGCAGCTGCTCCAGGGCGAGCCGCCGGACCCGACGGACGTGCCCGGGGGCTGCCGGTTCCACCCGCGCTGCCCGGTGTGGGCCGGTCTCGACACGGCGGGCCGCGCGGAGGCGGGCTGCGACCGGCGGACCCTGCCGGTCCTCCCGGCGCAGGCGCCGGAGGGTGGTCGGGCCGCATGCCACCTCGCGAGCGCCTCGTGAACGCGACGGCGACACCGAGGTGCGCGGCCGGTGCCCGGCCGGCACCGCCGCTGGTCGTACGTGACGTGGACGGACCGCTGGAGATGGCCGACTGCATCGCGCTGTACGAGCGGGTCATGGGCCTGCGCCACGGCGACGGCAGCCTCAACCCGCGTCTGCTGACCGCCCTCCAGGACAACAGCGGTCTGGTCGTCGGCGCCTATCTGGGCGAGGCGCTGGTGGGATTCACCTACAGCTTCCTCGCCCGCGAGCGGGGCGCCGACGGAAAGGGCCCGCGCCTGTACCAGTACTCGCAGCTGGCCGTCGTGGCGCACGAGCGCCAGGGCCTCGGCATCGGGCGGCTGCTCAAGCTCGGCCAGCGCGACCGCTGCCTCGCCGAGGGGACGACGCTGATCCGCTGGGCGTACGACCCGATGCAGACCCGCAACGCCCACTTCAACCTGGACGTGCTCGGCGCGGTGGTGGACGCGTTCAAGCCCGCGATGTACGGCGCATCGGGCTTCGGCACCGCCACCGGCGAGTCCACCGACCGCTTCATCGTCTCCTGGCACCTCGACACCCCGGCCCGGGCCGCCGTGCCCGCTCCCGCTCCGCCGCAGGGCGGCTGGAGCGTCGGCCAGGTGTACGAGGAAGGCGACGACCGGATCGTGGTCCTGCCCGACGACTGGCACCGGCTGCGCGCCGAGGCCGGCCCGGAGCACGCCGCCCGGCTGCGCGGCCGCCTCACCCCCACGTTCGCCCGGCTGCTCGCCGACCGCACGGCCCTGTCCTGCGTACGGCTGCCGGGCGGCCTCGCCGCGTACCGCTTCACCCCCCGTGCCGCCGCACCCGGCACGGCCCCTCGCCCCTGACCGGGGCCCCGCACGGTAGGACGACCCCACATGACCGTCACCCTCGCCGAGATCGAGCTTGCGCTGGTCCGGCTCGATCTCGTCCACTCCTTCGAGACCAGTTCGCACCGCAAGTCGTATCTGGAGCACATCGTCGTCCGCGCGACCGCCGAGGACGGCAGCGTCGGCTGGGGCGAGTGCGCCTCGCCGACCGATCCGTACTACTGCGACGAGTCCACCTGGAGCTGCTGGCAGGTGCTGGGCGAGCACCTCGCCCCGATGCTGCTCGGCCGCCCCTGGGACCACCCAGACGACGCGGCCCGGCTCACCGCCAAGGTGAGCGGCAACCACTTCGCCCGCGCCGGCCTCGACATGGCCTGCTGGGACCTGTACGGGCAGCGGCGCGGCGAGCCCCTGGCCGACGTGCTCGGCGCCGGCGCCGACGCGGTGCCCGCCGGGGTCAGCCTCGGCATCGAGCCGACGATCGACGCGCTGCTCGCTCAGGTCTCCCGGCACGTCGCCGACGGCTACCGCCGCGTCAAGCTGAAGATCCGCCCCGGCTGGGACCTCGAACCGGTCCGCGCCGTCCAGGACGCCTTCCCCGGCGTGCCCCTCCAGGTGGACGCCAACACCGCCTACCGTCCCGAACAGGAGTCCGTGCTGGCGGAGTTGGACGGCCGCGGCCTGCTGATGATCGAGCAGCCGTACGCCGCCACCGACCTGCTCTCCCACGCCCGGCTCGCCGCCCGTCTGGACACCCCGGTGTGCCTGGACGAGGCGATCACCACCCCGGACGTGCTGCGCACCGCGCTGCACCTGGGCGCGGCCGACGTCGTCAACATCAAGGTGTCCCGGCTCGGCGGGCTCGGCCCGTCGAGGACGGTGCACGACCTGTGCCTGGACGCCGGGGTGCCGGTGTGGTGCGGCGGGATGCACGAGTTCGGCATCGGGCGGGCCGCGAACCTGGCGCTCGCCGGGCTGCCCGGCTTCACCCTGCCCTCGGACGTCTCGGGCTCCGACAAGTACTACCGGCGGGACATCGTCACGCCGCCGATCCGCGCCGTGGACGGCATGGTCGCCGTGCCCCGCTCCCGGCCCGGCATCGGCCTCGACGTGGACCTCGGCCGACTCGGCCTGCACACCATGCGCACCTGGACCATCCGTCCCCGCGCCCGTCTCACCACCCCTGAGGGGAAGGCAGCATGAAGGTCCTGATCTCCGCCGACATGGAGGGCGTCACCGGCGTCACCTTCCCCGACGACTGCGAGCCGGGCCACGCCCGCTGGGAGTACAACCGGCGGTTCCTCACCGCCGACGTCAACGCCGCGATCGCCGGTTTCGCCGCGGCGGGCGCCACCGAGATCCTCGTCAACGAGGCCCACGCCGACCAGCGCAACCTGCTCCTGGACCAGCTCGACAAGCGGGCCACGCTGCTGATCGGCACGCACAAGCCGCTCGGCATGATGGAGGGCGTCGACCGCTCCCCCGACGCGGTCGCCTTCGTCGGCTACCACACCGGCGCCGGTGAGCCGGGCGTGCTCGCCCACACCTACCTGCCCAACACCATCACCGCGGTACGGATCAACGGCGAGCCGGCCTCCGAGGGCCGGATGAACGCGCTGCTCGCCGACGAGTACGGCGTGCCCGTGGTGCTGGTCACCGGCGACGACCTGTGCTGCGAGGACGCCCGCGGCTGGGCGCCGCACGCCGCCCACGCCGTGGTCAAGACCTGCGTGGACCGCTACTCCGCGATCTGTCTGCCGCCCGAGGTGAGCGCCGCCCGGATCACCGAGGCCGCCCGCGAGGGCCTCACCGCGCTGCCCGCCCCCACCGGCCCGATCGCCCCGCCCGACGAGGGTTACACCTACGAGGTGTCCTTCGACGCCGCCCACCTGGCGCCCGCCGCCAGTTACATCCCCGGGGTCGTCCAGACCGACCCGCTGACCGTGCGCTTCACGCTGCCGACGATGTACGAGGCGATCCGCTGCTTCCGCGCGCTGACCCGGGTGGTCACCTCCGCCGTGGAGAACTGCTATGGCTGAGCCCGCCGAACTCCTCGCCCTGGCCCGCACGTTCGGCGCCCCGGTGCTGGAACGCTGGGAACGCCTGGTCTCGTTGGAGACCCCGTCAGGCGACGCGGACCGTGCGGCCGTGTTCGGCAAGGAACTCGCCACGGGCCTCGCCGCCACGGCGGACCGGATCGAGCACCCGCCGGGACCGGGCGGCGACCACCTGGTGGCGTACTGGAACGGGCGCGGGACCCCGGACGGCGGCTCCCGCGACGGACATACGCTGCTCGTGGCCCACGGCGACACCGTGTTCCCGGCCGGGACGCTCGCCCGGCGCCCCTTCACGCTCGCCGGGGACGGCGACACGGTCACCGGCCCCGGGGTCTTCGACATGAAGGGCTCCCTGGTCGCCGTCGAACTGGCCATGGACCTGCTGGCCCGTACGGGTGCATCGCCGAGGCGACCGGTACGGCTCGTGGTGGTCAACGACGAGGAGATCGGCAGCCCCGACGGCAGCCGCCTCGTGGCCCGGCACGCCGAGGGCGCCCACGCGGTGCTCGGCCTCGAACCACCGCTGCCCGGCGGCGCGTTGAAGATCGGCCGGCGTGGGGTGGCCCGGGTGCGGCTGAGCGTGCGCGGGGTCAGCGCCCACGCCGGCCTCGACGCCGCGCTCGGCGTCTCCGCCATCGACGAACTAGTGGACCAGCTGGCGGGGTTGAGGGCGACGGCCGCCGCCCTCCCCGACGCCGCGCTGAACGTCGGCACGATCACCGGCGGCACCCGCGCCAATGTGGTCGCCGACCACGCCGAGGCGGAGATCGGCCTGCGCTATGCCACCGCCGAGACCGAACGGGCCCTGCTGACCGCCCTGTTGGAGCCGACTCCGGTGCGGCGGCGGGCCGCCTTGTCCGCCGAGACGCTGTCCCACCGCCCGGCCTGGGCGATGGACCCGGCCAACCCCCTGGCGGCCGAACTGACCACGCTCGCCGCCGCCTTGGGTCTCGACCTGCCGCTCGGCTCCTCCGGCGGCGCGGGCGACACCAACCTGACCGGCGCGCTCGGCATCCCGACGGTCGACGGCCTCGGACCCGCCGGCGCCGGCGCCCACGGCGAGGACGAACACGCCTCCCTGTCCTCCCTGCTGGAACGGGCGGCGCTCATCGCCGCGTTCCTGGAAACCCACTGACCCCTGCCTCGGCCCAGCGCCCACCCTCACTCCCCCAAGGATCTCGATGCCCACCCTGCCCTCCGAGGGGCTCGTCCGCCCCGCCGCACCCAAGCCCGGCGACCGTGTCGCCGTCATCGCCGCCAGCGGACCGACCGACCAGGGGAACCTGGAGATCGGCCTGGAATCGCTGCGCGGGCTCGGCCTCCAGCCCGAGGTGTTCGCCTCCGCGCGGGCGACCGGCGAATACCTCGCCGGGGACGACGCGCTGCGCGCCCGCGACCTGACCGCGGCCCTCACCGACCCGGCGTTCACCGCCGTCTTCTGCGCCAACGGCGGCTACGGCGCCCAGCGCACCCTGGAACTGGTCGACTGGGACTCCATCGGCACGCCCACCCCGCGCACCGTCATCGGGTTCTCCGACGTCACGGCGCTGCTGGAGGCGGTGGCCGTGAAACTGGGCTGGACGGGGCTGTTCGGACCGATGCCCGCCATCCGCGGCTTCCACCCCGGCCGCGCCGACTTCGACGGGCTCGCCGCACTGCTCACCGACCCGGCGTCCGTCAAGGAACTGCGCTTCCCCGGCTCCCGCCCACTGGTCGGCGGCACCGCGGAGGGCGTCACCCTGGGCGGCACGGTCACCCTGCTCGCCTGCTCCCTGGGCACCGGCACCTCGCTGCCCGCGCGTGGCGGCATCGTCCTGCTGGAGGACGTGGACGAGGAGACCTTCCGGCTCGACCGGTTCCTCACCCAGCTGCGCCGCGCCGGATACTTCGACGGCGCGGCCGGAATCGTCTGCGGCACCTTCACCGACTGCGGCACGCGCGAGCGCGTCGAGGAACTCCTGCTCGACCGCCTCGGCGACCTCGGGATCCCCGTGCTCGTCGGCGCGGACATCGGCCACGGCGTGCCGCAGCAGACGTTCCCCATCGGCACCCGCGCCAGGCTCGACGCGGACGCGGGCGTCCTCACGTTCCTGGATCCCGTACTGGCCTGACCGGCCACGCGGGTGGAACGGACGGGGCGGGACGCGGACGACGAGGTTCGCGACCCGCCCCTCCGGACGACCGCCGGTCGCCAGCCGTGAGGTTGCGCCCCGACGAGGCCGATACGACCACTGATACCGCCCTTGGCGAGACACGCACGCACACGCTCCGCGACCACGGACACCACCCCCGCGCAACACGCGAGCACATACGCCGCGCGACCACTGACACCACCTCCGGCGCGAGACGCGCACACACGCTGCGCGACCACTGACACCACCCCCGGCGCGACACGCGCACACACGCTTCGCGACCACTGACACCACCTCCGGCGAAACGCGCACACCTACGCTTCGCGACCGCGTACGGCATGCGCCTCGCCCCGCCGCGCCGACGCCGCGCGCTCCCCCGGCCGAGCACCGAGGTGACGGAACCGACCGCCACCGACCGCCCGTGGCGACAGCCTCGCCTCGTCCCCCCAGGTCATCGCCCGCCCACGCTCGCCGGGACGATGCTCACGAGCGCCGCTCCCGCCTTCCACGAGCCCATCCATCGGCCACACGGCGACCACCCGACGCCGGCGCCCCAGGGCTCCGCTTCACACCCGCGACCCTCCCGCGCGACTGCCGCTCGCCCCCGAACACCGGGCCAAGAGCGCCCTCACACGCTCCTCACGGTCACGCCCGACACCGGACGATCCGTCAAATCCCCTTTGGTGCAAGCGCATTGACGCTCCCCGGTGACGGTGATTCACTTCGTGGCTGAGAGCGCTCTCAGAGAACGGGGACCAGTTGACGGTCCTTCCCATTCACCCTATGCAGGGAGAGCCGTGTCCATGATTCCCTCTCGTCGTAGTGTGCTGCGCGGGGCGGCCGCTGCATCGGTGCCGCTGATCAGCGGCGTCTGCTCGGAACGGGCGTTCGCGTCGACCGCCGCCGGTTCGCACGGGTCCGGCGGCGGACCGGGCGGTGCGCGCTCCACGCTCGGCCCGAACGTCATCGTCTTCGATCCGTCCATGAGCAACGCGTCGATTCAGGCCAAGGTCGACGCCGTGTTCGCGATCCAGGAGTCCAACCAGTTCGGCGACGAACGGTTCGCGCTGGCCTTCCTGCCGGGCACCTACACCGTCGACATCAACGTCGGCTTCTACACCCACGTCCTGGGCCTGGGCGCGAGCCCCTCCGACGTGGTGATCAACGGCCATGTCACCGTCGACGCGCAGTGGTTCGAGGGCAACGGCACCCAGAACTTCTGGCGCGCCGCGGAGAACCTGACCATCGTGCCGCCGGACGGACTGGAGCGCTGGGCCGTCGCCCAGGCCGCGCCGATGCGCCGCGTCCACATCAAGGGCAACATCACCCTGTGGCCGAGCCCGCCCGGAAACCGGTGGTCCAGCGGCGGCTTCCTCGCCGACAGCGTGGTCGACGGGTACGTCGAGTCCGGTTCCCAGCAGCAGTGGCTCTCGCGCAACGACACCTTCGGCAGCTGGAACGGCTCCAACTGGAACATGGTCTTCGTCGGCACCCAGGGCGCTCCCACACAGTCCTTCCCCGCCCCGCCATACACCACCGTCGACCGCACTCCCGTGATCCGCGAGAAGCCGTTCCTCACCGTGGACCGCCACGGCTCCTACCAGGTGTTCGTGCCCGCCCTGCGCACCAACAGCACCGGCACCACCTGGGCCGCCGGCCCGGCCAAGGGACACACCGTCCCGCTCGCGCGGTTCCATGTGGCCACGCCGGGCGACTCGGCCGCCACGATCAACCGGGCCCTCTCGTCCGGCAAGCACCTCCTGTTCACGCCCGGCATCTACGACATCTCCGCACCGCTGCGCGTGAACCGGCCCGGCACCGTGGTCCTCGGCCTCGGCCTGACCACCCTGCGCTCCACGCACGGCAACACCGTGATCGAGGTCGCCGACGTCCCCGGCGTCACCCTCGCCGGCCTGCTCTTCGAGGCGGCCTCCCACCACACCCCGGTCCTGCTGCGGGTCGGTGACGGGTGCGGTCGCGGTCGGCGCCGGCACGAGAGCGACCCGACCGTACTGTTCGACATCGTGGCCCGGATCGGCGGCGCGATTCCCGGCGGCGCCGGCATCAGCGTCCAGATCGACAGCGACGACGTGATCCTCGACCATCTGTGGCTCTGGCGCGCCGACCACGGACTCGACGGCACCGTGGGCTGGACGGTCAACCCGGCCGACAGCGGCATCGTGGTCAACGGCGACCGCGTCACCGCGTACGGACTGTTCGTCGAGCACTACCAGAAGTACGAGGTGCTCTGGCAGGGCGAGCACGGCCGCACGTACTTCTTCCAGAACGAGCACCCCTACGACGTGCCCACACAGACGGCGTGGCGGCACGGTTCCACCCTCGGGTACGCCGCCTACAAGGTCGGCGACCACGTGCGGGACCACCGCGCCTGGGGCCTCGGCAGTTACTGCTTCTTCAACCTGAACGCGGACATCTACACCGACTGCGCGTACGAGGTCCCCGACACCCCCGGCGTCGTCTTCACCGACCTGATGACGGTCTGCCTCAACGGGGCCGGTGGCGGCGGCATCCTGCACGCCATCGACAAGGCCGGCGATCCGGTCCAGAACGGCTTCGCCACGTACTTCATGAAGTCGTACGCGAACGGCGCCGCCGGCGCCTGACGCCGGAGCACACGACGACGACAGGCCCCGTCGAGGAGCGGGCGCGCGACGAATCGACGTGGGTGGCGCGGTCGCGGTTCCGGCCGCCGCGCCACCCACGTGCGTCCCGCGCGCCCCGAAACGCCCTGTCCGCCCCATGCCGAGCCGCCGCCGGCGACCCTTCCGCGCCAGGGTCGGTTGAAGCCTTGACCGCATTAGTCTGGTCCAATAGCCTCTGCCCCGCACAGAACTGCACAGGGCTCAACACCCCCAGCCGTCACCTGCGTTGATGAGGTAGCCGCCGGCCGGGGACGAGAGCCCGGCCGCACGCCGGGGCCCGCCCGGCCCCGGCAACCCCGGTGACGTCTTCGCCCCTCGTCGTCATCGAGATCCCCCCAAGGCGCGGGCCCCACCCACCGTTGACGGAGACCGACGGAGGCGGCGGGGCGAGCCACGCGCCCTTGTCTCTTCTTCGGAGGCCAGACCTATGCAATTACCCTTCGCAAGGGCACCGCGCGGGCGGATGAGAGCGCTCTCACTGATTCCCGTGGTCCTGATGACGGTGGCGGCCACCGTCACGACGACCCTCAGCGCCCACGCGGCAGTTCCCCCCACACCGTCGGGCTTCACGCTCACCTGGAGCGACGACTTCAACGGCGCGTCCGGCACCGGCATCGACCAGGGCCTGTGGAAGTACGACACCGGGCCGGGCAGCAACTTCGGCACCGGTGAGATCGAGACCATGACCAGCAGCACCTCGAACGTCTACTACGACGGTCAGGGTCATCTGGTGCTCCAGGCGCTGCACTCCGGTTCCGACCCGCGGGCGGGCTGGACCTCCGGGCGGGTGGAGACCCAGTCGGCGGGCTTCGACGCCGCCGCCGGCGGAGTCGTACGGATCGAGTCGGTCCTCCAGCAGCCCAACGTCACCACCGCCAACGGCGCGGGCTACTGGCCTGCGTTCTGGATGCTCGGCGCGCCGCTGCGCGACGGTGTGACCTGGCCGAAGTCCGGCGAGATCGACATCATGGAGGACATCAACGGCCGCAGCTCCGACTTCAGCACCCTGCACTGCGGTGTGAACCCGGGCGGACCGTGCAACGAGTCGACCGGCATCGGCTCGGGCGAACGCGCCTGCTCCGGCTGCCAGACCGGCTTCCACGACTACGCGGCGGAGATCGACCGCTCCGTGTCACCGGAGCAGATCAGGTTCTACCTGGACGGCAACAACTTCTTCACCGTCAACGCCAACCAGGTGGACGCGACGACCTGGTCCAACGCGGTCGACCACCCGTTCTTCATCATCTACGACCTGGCGATGGGCGGCGGCTTCCCCGACGCCTTCGGCGGGGGCCCGAACGCCTCCACGGTCTCCGGCGGCAAGCTGGTCGTCGACTCGGTGGCCGTCTACAACAAGGGCCCCGGCTCCGGCGGCGGTGGTGGCGGCGGCGGTACGACGAGCGGCCAGACGATCACCGGCCCGGGCGGCAAGTGCGTCGACGTCGCGGGTGACGACACCGGTGGCGACGGCACCGCGGTCCAGCTGTGGGACTGCCAGTCGACGGCCAAGGACCAGCACTGGACCTGGAACGGCCAGACCCTCCAGACCCTCGGCAAGTGCCTGGACATCGCCGGCGGCAACAGCGCCGCGGGGACGAAGTTGCAGCTCGCCACGTGCAACAACGGCGGCTACCAGGCATGGGTGCGGCAGGCCGACGGCTCTCTGCGGAACCCGACGAGCGGCCGGTGCATCGACTCGCCGTCGGGTGCCACCGCGAACGGCACACGCCTTCAGATCTGGGACTGCAACAGCTCGGGCGCCCAGAACTTCGCCATCGGGACGCCGATCTACGGGCCGGGCGGCAAGTGCGTGGACGTCGCGGGTGACGACACCGGTGGTGACGGCACCGCGGTCCAGCTGTGGGACTGCCAGCAGGCCACCTCGCTGGACCAGAAGTGGACGTGGAGCGGCCAGACCCTGCGCACCCTGGGCAAGTGCCTGGACATCGCGGGCGGTGTGAACGCGAACGGCACACAGCTCCAGCTGGCCACCTGCAACGGCGGCGGCTACCAGAACTGGGTCGCCAACGCCGACGGCTCGCTGTCCAACCCGACCACGGGCCGGTGCGTCGACTCGCCTTCGGGTGCCACCGCGAACGGCACACGCCTCCAGATCTGGGACTGCAACAGCTCGGGCGCCCAGAAGTTCGCCCTGGCGTGAAAGGGAGGGGACCCACGGCCCTGGGCCATGGGTCCCCTCGGTCACCCCGTCCGGGGAGGGGTCTAGAAGTCGTCGGCGCCGTTGCGGAGTTCGGGAGTCCAGTAGCCGGTGGCCCACTTCGCGGAGTCGACGGCGATGCCGTCCGCTCCGGGAGCCCTGACGGTCGCCACGGCACTGCTGCCCTGGACGCCCACGGAGAAGGCGATCACCGGCTCGGTGTTCTCGTCCTTGCCGCCGTCCGACACCTTCACGAGAGCGTAGGCGGGCGCCCCGGCGGACAGGACGACGGGAGCGGCCGGCTTGCTCTTGGCCACGGCGGGCACGTTCTCGCGGTGCCCCTCCAGGAACTGGATCTCGGGGAAGCCGTTCACCCGGCAGCTGTGACCCGAGGTGTTCTTGGCCGTCAGGACGATGTGCGTGTAGGGCGGGCCGTCCTGGTGGGCCGCGGTGATGGCGAGGTCCTTGGTCGCGCAGACCGGCGTACCGCCGGAGGCCGATCCGCCACCCGATCCCGATGCCGCCTTCGAACCCGAACCCGATCCGGAAACGGTCGAGGTCGTGTCGGCCGCGCCGCTGCCGGTGCCGGCGTTCTTGGCACCGCCCGCGCCCGACGTCGAGGCCGTCGAGGAGGCGGCCCCGCCGGAGTTCGCGGTCTCCTGGCCGGAGGACTTCACGCCGGAGCCGTCGGGCCCGCAGGCGGTGAGGGCCAGGGCGAGCATGGTCGTGGTCGTGGCGGCGAACAGCGTGGTGCGGTGACGGATGGTGCTCACGAAGGTTCCCCCGAGAGTGCGTGCGGCGAACGCCGGGTCATACGGCGTGCCGTCCCTGAACTGCTGACATGCATCAGTCTTGGGCCCGGCGCTCACGTGACGCTGATGTCGCGCTGGCGTACCGCTGACGTGCGCGGTGTGACCGTGCGCACACGGATGTCAGCCGTCGTCGGAGATCCGGCGCACCGCTTCCTCGTACCGCGCGCGGTAGCCCTCCCCCGGGCGTACCCGCAGCAGGGTGGCCAGGGCGCGTACGGCGCCCTCGTCGTACCCGGCGCGTTCGGCCTCCTCGGCGGCCCGGTCCAGCAGCAGGATCCCCTCGCTGTCCGCGCCGAGGGCCAGTTGCGCCTCGCCGATGACGGTCAGCAGCAGCGCGCGGCGCGCCGCCTCCTCGTGCTCGGGACCGAGATCGAGGGCCGTACGGGCCGATCGCAACGCCTCCTGGGGCCGGCCCGCTGCGAGTTGGATCCGCGCGAGGTGCTGGAGCGCGAGCATCTCGGTGTGCGCGTCGGACTCCCCCCGGGCCAGCACGATGGCCCGGGCGCAGTTGTCCAGCGCGGCCTCGGTGTCACCCTCGTCCGCTTCGACGACGGCGAGATTGATCAGCGCGGTCGCCTCACCGAGCCGGTCACCCGCCTTCCGGGCGAGGGGCGGCGAGAGTTCCAGCAGGGCGAGGGCCTCGGCCGGCCTGCCTTCCTCGCTCAGCACCCAGCCGAGCAGGGTGAGCACACGCGATTGGGCGTACGGGTCCCCCTCGGCGCGCGCGCATTCCAGCGCGGTGTCCAGCAACGGCACCCAGTTGTCCCTCACCCTCCAGACCACTTGGGGCCACTGGAGCAGGATGATGCGCCAGGCACGGTCGTCGAGACCGGCGGCACGGGCCGCACCGACGGCCAGGGTCAGGTCGTCGCGTTCGGTGGCCAGCCAGTGCATGGCGGCCGCCCGGTCGGTGAAGTCCCGCACGGCGGCGGGACGGCGGAAGCCCTCCGGGAGCGTGAAGCAGGGTTCGCCCCCGGGCTGCGCGGTGTCGGCGGCGGCGAGCGCGGTCGCGATGTAGTGGTCGAGGACGCCGGTGAGGGCTTCCCGCGCGGATCCGGGATCAAGGGTGCGGGCGTAGAGACGTACGAGGTCGTGGAGTTCCCACCGCCCCGCCGCCGTCTCGGTCACCAGGTGGGCCCCGGCGAGGCGTTCCAGCGCGGCGGCGGCGACGCGTGGAGCCGTACCGGCGAGCGCCGCGGCGGTGAAGGGATCGAAGTGCGCCCCGGGATGATGGCCGAGGCGGGCGAACTGATGCAGTGCGTCGGGCGGCAGTTGCTGCACGGTCAGGCGCAGGGCGGCGGAGACGCTGGTGTCGTCCACGTCGAGGTAGGCCAGCCTGCTCTGCTCGTCGGCGAGTTCGTCGGCCAGTTCAGCGAGCGTCCGTTGCGGTCGTCCGGCCAGCCGGGCGGCCGTGACACGGAGGGCGAGCGGCAGTCCGCCGCACAGTTCGGTGAGTCTGCGCGCCGCCACCGGTTCGGCCAGCACTCTGTCCATGCCGAGGACGCCGACCAACAGCTCGGTCCCGTCCCGGGGTTCGAGGCTGTCCAGGGGGACGGCGACGGCCGCCTCGGAGGCGACGAGACCGTCCAGCCGGTGCCTGCTGGTGACCAGGGTGACGCAGTCGGCGCCGCCCGGCAGAAGGGCCCGGACGGTGGCGGAGTCACGGACGTTGTCGAGTACGACGAGCAGCCGTCGCCGATGGGTGAGGGAACGGAAGAGCGCGGCGGCGGCCGAGGCCGATTCGGGCACCCGGCGTGGGGGCACACCGAGAGCGGGCAGGAACTCCCTGAGGACTTCCGTCAGTTCGGCTTCGCCGGTGTCGCTGAATCCGCGCAGGTCGGCGAAGAGCAGCCCGTCCGGGAACAGGGCGGCGTTGCGGTGGGCCCACTGCACGGCGAGCGCGGTCTTGCCCACCCCGGGCAGCCCGGTGACCAGGCAGATGGGTGCCTCGGCGGCGGCGATCCGGGTCAGTTCGGCCAGTTCGGCCTCCCGCCCGTGGAAGCCCCGGGGCGCCCGCGGCAGCAGATCCCTGGGGTACGACAGGTCGACCAGCGGGGGCAGGGCGACGGGTCCGGAGCGCGTGGACGCCGACACGCCACCACCGGCTCGGAGTTCGGACGCCGGGAGCGAACGGCCTCCGGAAGCCCGGTCGGTGGACGAGCCGGCCGATGGTGGCGCGTACGTCTCCAGCCGGTCCCCGGTGTCTTGGTACGGGGTGTCGGCCGAGTCCGCCGACACGTCCGGCCCGCCGTGCGGCAGGGGGTCGCCCCGCAGGATCAGGGCGTGCACCTGGGCGAGTTCGCTCCCGGGGTCGACCCCGAGTTCGTCGACGAGCAGCCGTCTGGTGCGGTCGAACCAGCCCAGCGCCTCGGACTGACGTCCGGCCCGGTACAGCGCGGTCATCAGGGCCGCCGCCAACGGCTCGCGCATGGGGTGGACCACGGCCACCGTGCGCAGGACGGCCGCGGCCTGGTCGTGCTCCCCCAACATGGTGTGCGCACGCGCCAGTTGCCCGACGGCTCCCACGCGCGCCTCCTCCAGCGAGTGGGCGGCCGCCTGGAGCGCCGGGCCGGGGAACGTGCCCGCGAGGGCGGGGCCCTGCCACAGGGAGAGTGCGTCCTTCAGCATCGACATCGCGTCGCGCGCGTCCTGCTGCTCCTTGGCCAGTGCGAGGAGTTCCTCGAACCGGT
Organism: Streptomyces sp. f51; assembly: GCF_037940415.1. Classification (NCBI taxonomy): domain Bacteria; kingdom Bacillati; phylum Actinomycetota; class Actinomycetes; order Kitasatosporales; family Streptomycetaceae; genus Streptomyces; species Streptomyces sp. f51. Next base: position 545,280 of record NZ_CP149798.1, read on the forward strand.
ACGAATCCAGCAGGGTTTCGGGCGACCGCAGCGCGTACGCGTCGCCCAGTGTGACCAGTTCGACCCCGTAGTCGGCGGCGTCCCCGGCGGTCAGCAGGGCACGTATCTGCGAGACGTGTCCCTGAATGACGCTACGGGCGTACAAGGGTGGTGCGTCGTCCCATAGACAGTCGGTCAGACGAGCGACGGACACAGGAGTGTTGACCGAGAGCAGCAACGCTGCGAGGAGGCTGCGGCGTTTGGCCGGGCCCAGGGACAGCGGCCCCACGAGGGTGTCGACGGACACCATGCCGAGCAGCCGGAACTCCACAGGGTGAGGTCCCTTTCAGGTGGGGGGGAATCCAAGACGGAAACGTGGCCCCAGGATATCGGGGGTACGGAGAGGCGCTGACGAGGTACGGCGCTCTCCGGCCACGGGACCGGCTTCTTGCGGGGGGAGTCCCGCCGCAAGAAGCGCGGCACCGTCGAACGGTCGATCACCTGGAAGGGATTCCGGGCGCTCGCCTTTCGCCACGACGAGCGCTGCTACGTCTTCCTCCTCCTCAGGTTCCGGCCCGGCAGGTCAGCACCGGCGTTCCGGCACCGCCCGGTGCCGCGCTGAACCCGAAGCCGGTCGAGGCGCCGGCCGCGATGGCGCCGTTGTGGTCGGCGTTGTTCGCGGTCACCGCCTTGCCCGTCTGGGTGTAGGAGGCGTTCCACATCCCGGAGATGGTCTGGCCGCCCTGCCACGCCCACGTGACCTGCCACGACTTGGTGGTCGTGGAGCCCGTGTTGGTGACCGTGACGTCGGCGTTGAATCCGCTGCCCCAGTCGCTGCTCACCTTGTACGTGGCGGTGCATCCGCTGGCGCCGCCCCCGGTTCCGGCGGTCGTCGCGGTGACCGCGGCGGACGCCGCGGAGGTGTTCCCGGCCGCGTCGCGGGCCCGCACGGTGTAGTCGTAGCGGGTGGCCGCGCTCAGACCGGTGTCGGTGAAGGAGGTACCGGTGGCCGAGCCGACCTTGGCGGTTCCGCGGTAGACGTCGTAGCCGCTCACCCCGGTGTCGTCGGTGGAGGCGCTCCACGACAGGGACACACTCGACGCCGTGGTGGCGGTCACGGCCAGGCCGGTCGGTGTCGAGGGGGCGGTCGTGTCTCCGCCGCCTCCGCCGCCGCCTCCGGTGAAGCCCGGCGCCTTGATGGATGCCAGATAGCCGTCCTTCACGGTGTCCACGGTCTGCCAGTCGTCCTTGAGGATCCCTCCCGTGTCGCCGGAGTTCGGATTCCACGACCAGAACGTCCAGTTGAAGCTGTCGGCCCCGTAAGTGCTCGTGGGCCGGAGGTAGTCGACGAGCGCGGCGAGCCACTTCTGGTCGACCGTCGACTGCAAGGTGGTGCCGAACTCGCCGAGCCAGACGGGGGCAATGTTCTGCTTGAAGATGTAGCCCCAGTACTTGTCCCAGACGGCCGGCATGTTCGCCGGGAACGACGGGTCGCTGAACCACGGTTGCTGCGCGACGCTGGTGGCGTAGTCGTGGGCCGAGTAGACGAGGCGGTTGGCGACGTTCAGTTGCACCGGCGCGGTCGCGACCCCGGCGAGATTGCCGCCCCACCAGGTGCTCTGACCGTTCACCGACTGGACGCCCTCGACGAAGATCAGCAGGCTGGGGTTGACGGACAGGACCGCGTTGCCGGCCCGTTCCGCCGCGAGCCGCCAGTCCGTCCTCGTGTCGCCGCATCCCCAGCAGGCGGGGTCGTGCGGCTCGTTGTGCAGATCGATCCCGACCACGGCGGTGTCGCCCTGGTAGCGCGCCGCCAGCGCCTTGAGGTCGGCGATCCAGGTCGTCTCGGGGACGGCGGAGGTGTACCAGAGGGCGGACTGGGCCGAGGAGTCGGGCCGATGACGGTCGAGCACGACCTTGAGGCCGACCGAGCCCGCGTAGTCGACGATCTTGTCCATCACCTGGAGCGAGCTGAGACCTTGCAGGTCGGCGTTCATGCCGTTGGCGTACGTGATGCCGTTGGGCTGGGTGCCCTTGAAGATGTCGTCGCTGTAGGGCAGGCGGATGGTGTTGTAGCCGAGGGTCTTCATCTGGTCGACCATCGAACGGTAGTCGCGGGACCAGAGGCCGTGTGCCACGTAGTTGGACGTCTCGAACCCGAACCAGTTGATGCCTGCCATGCGCACCGGCTGGTTCTGCGCGTCGAGGATCCGGCGGCCCTCGGTGTGCCAGTACCCGGCACCGGACGCGGCTGCCGCGGAGGACGGGGACGAGGGGGCGACGGCCGCCCGCGCGGGCACCGTCACCAGGAACGGGACGAGGGCCGCGAGGGTCGCGGTGAGGAGCGCGACCAGGGCGCGCCTGACGCGGAATGAGGGTGGGTGACGCATGGTGTGGGGGTCCTCTCGGGGTGGGAGCGCTCCCATTCTTGGGCGCGCGTCTCCGATAGGGCAGGCGGAAGGGGCGCCCGGCATGGCGGCTCCCGCGGACCGGCAGGAGTGTCCCGCTCCCGACGGCCGGCTCGTCGAAGCCGGGCTGCGCACATGGAAGCCACTAAGCGTGTTCGCGTCAATACTTCGCGCGGCGATCGTGTCGCTCGCCTGACCCGTCGGCCACGGGCGCACTCCGTTCAGGCCACATCCGCGACACTCCGGCCACAGAAGCCGCGCCGCCGCCTTCCGGATTGCCCACCGGGCCCGCCGCCGCCACTGCCGCCACGACCACCGGCGACCTCAGCGCCCCGACGGCCACCGAGACCGCGGCCTCCCGCAGTGCCACGCCCGCGGCGACCTGGCGCGCGGGACCGCCGGTCCGCGAGCGAGCCACGTCAGGCCGCACCGCGCCACTCCACGCCCCACCACGCCCCGAAACAATTCGATGATGATGCGTCAGAAATGCATCTTCCGCACGGGTGTTGACATCCACAGTGCGAACGCCGCACCTTGGGAGCGCTCCCACCATCACCCCCATGTCCCCGCCGTCACATCGGTGCCGGGCATCGTCCCCACGCGGCGGCGAGAACGCCGGTCCGCGTCGGGACGGCGCAGCGGCGCGCTCATGTCCGGTGGTTTTCCAGCTCCAGCTTGCGCAGTGCTCGCGATCGCACCTTCGTCATGCCCGAACGCAACGCCCGACCGGCGGAGTTCCCTCCGGTGTGCCCGAGCCGCGGCACACAGGGGGCCGTCGGCGAACCCGCACCCGACCGTACCCGCCTGCTCTCCCCAGGAGATGGCCGATGCCTTCCCGTAGACCCGACTCCACCGTGCGCCGAAGCGGATCGAAGCGGACCGCCGCTCTGGCCGTCGGTGCCCTCCTCGGAGCCCTGTCCGTCACAGCCCTTCCGACCACCGCGACCGCGGCCGCCAAACTGGACAATCCCTACGCCGGCGCGAAGGCCTACGTGAATCCCGACTGGTCGGCCAAGGCCGCCGCCGAGCCGGGCGGTTCGGCCATCTCCAACCAGCCCACCTTCGTCTGGCTGGACCGGATGGCCGCGATCCAGGGCACCGCAGACGCCCGTGGTCTGAAGGCGCACCTCGACGCGGCCAAGGCACAGGGCGCCAACCTCGTCCAGCTGGTCATCTACGACCTGCCGGGCCGGGACTGCGCCGCCCTCGCCTCCAACGGCGAACTCGGTCCCGACGACCTGGCCACCTACCAGAGCAGCTACATCGACCCGATCGCGACGATCCTCGCCGACCCGGCCTACGCGAGCCTGCGGATCGTCAACCTCATCGAGCCGGACTCCCTGCCGAACCTCGTGACCAACGCGGGCGGCACCGCGGGCTCGACCACCCAGTGCGCCACCATGAAGGCGAACGGCAACTACGAGAAGGGCGTGGGGTACGCGCTCCACAAGCTCGGCGCCCTGCCCAACACCTACAACTACATCGACGCCGGCCACCACGGCTGGCTCGGCTGGGACAGCAACCTCACGCCGGCGGCCCAGGAGTTCAAGAAGGCGGCCACCACCAACGGCGCCACCGTGAGCGACGTGACCGGCTTCATCGTGAACACCGCGAACTACTCCGCCACCAAAGAGCCGTACGTGAAGGTGACGGACACGGTGAACGGCCAGACGGTGCGCCAGTCGAAGTGGATCGACTGGAACCAGTACGACGACGAGAGCTCGTACGCGCAGGGCCTGCGCACCGCGCTCGTCGCGCAGGGCTTCGACTCCGGCATCGGCATGCTCATCGACACCTCGCGCAACGGCTGGGGCGGTTCGGCCCGGCCGACCGGTCCCGGCCCGACGACCAGCGTCGACGCCTACGTGGACGGCGGCCGCATCGACCGGCGCATCCACGCCGGAAACTGGTGCAACCAGAGCGGGGCGGGTATCGGCGAGCGCCCGACGACCGCACCCGACACCGGAATCGACGCCTACGTGTGGGCCAAGCCTCCGGGCGAGTCCGACGGGGCCAGCCAGGCCGTCGCCAACGACGAGGGCAAGGGCTTCGACCAGATGTGCGACCCCACGTACACCGGTAACGCCCGCAACGGGAACAACCTCACCGGCGCACTGCCCAACTCCCCGCTCGCCGGGCACTGGTTCTCCGCCCAGTTCCGTCAACTGCTCGCCAACGCCAACCCGCCGCTGAGCGGATCCGGTGGTGGCGGCGGTGGTGACACGCAGGCTCCCACCGTCCCCGGCGGTCTCACGGTCGGCACCACGACGAGCAGCAGCGTCTCCCTGAGCTGGAGCGCGTCCACGGACGACACCGCGGTCACGGGATACGACGTCTACCGCGACGGCACCAAGGTCGGCAGCGCCACCACCACGTCCTACACCGACAGCGGGCTCTCCGCCTCCACCACCTACAAGTACACCGTCAAGGCCAAGGACGCGGCCGGCAACGTCTCGGCCTCGTCCACGGAGGTGTCCGCCACCACCAAGGCGTCGAGCGGCGGAGGCGGCTCGACGGGTCTCAAGGCGCAGTACAAGAACAACGACTCCTCCACCGGCGACAACCAGGTCAAGCCCGGTCTCAAGCTGGTCAACGGAGGTACCGGCGCGGTCGACCTGTCCAAGGTCACCGTCCGCTACTGGTTCACCGGGGAGTCCACCTCCGCCGGCTACCAGACCTTCTGCGACTGGGCGCAGCTCGGCTGCTCCACGGTGAAGACCTCGGTGAGCGCCGTCTCGCCGAGCCGCACGGGCGCGGACCACTACCTGGAGGTGGGCTTCACCTCGGGTTCCCTGGCGGCCGGAGCGGACAGCGGTGAACTACAGCTGCGCATGGCCAAAGCGGACTGGTCGAACTTCAACGAGTCGGACGACTACAGCCGCGGCGCCAACACCGCCTACGCCGACGCGACGAAGGTGACCGTGTACGTGTCGGGCGCCCTCGTCTGGGGCACCGAGCCGTAGAGCGGACGGAACGAACCGGGGGCCGGGGCGGCGACGCTCCGGCCCTCCGGCCGTCCGTACAGGAGACCGCAGCGCATCCGCCCGGGTCATCGGAACATCAGCCGGCGATGAGGGACGGGTCCGCGGCGGGCACGGGCCCGTCCTCGGCCGGTTCACGCAGGAAGGCGGAGAACAGCATCGCGAGGACCGGCAGGATGGCGAGTACCGCGAGCGCGCCGCGGGGTCCGTGGTGGGTTGCGACCATGCCCAGCAGCGGCATGAACAGTCCGCCCGCGCTCAGCGCGAGGCCGAGCGTGACGCCGGCGGCGGTGCCGGGCCGGCTGGGCAGGTAGTCCTGGCCGAGCTTGACGAGGACCGCGAACGGGATGTTCGAGACGAGGCCGACCAGCAGCGCGAGGGGCAGTGCCGCGTAGGCGTCGTCGCAGATCAGCATGAGCCACAGAGCGGGCAGCATGGCCGCGTTGCCGATCTGCACGGTGCGCACCATGCCGATGCGATCGGCCAGCCGCCCTCCGAGCAGTGTGCCGGCCACACCACCACCGAGTTCCAGCGTCAGCGCCAGACCCCCGAGGCCGCTGCTCGCCTCCAGGTGCCGGATCCAGTACAGCGAGATGAAGGTGTTCAGTCCGGTCGAGATGGTGGACCGCACGATCTCCACGGCGGTCAGTGCCGCGAACCGGCGCGGCCGGTCCCGACCCTGGCGCCGCGCCTTCGTCACCGGTGCGGTGGACGTGCGGCGGTGATGGCGCAGCAGGACGAAGCCCATGAGGACGGCGGGCGGGATGAACAGCGCGGTCGCGCCCATCCCGAAGTTGTCCAGGGCGGGTGTGACGAGTGCCGGTGCGACGAAGAACCCCACGCTGCCGCCCGCGGCGAAGTAGCTCATCGCGGTGGCGCTGCCTCCGGCCGCACGGCGCGCGTCGCGCCCCGCGGGCGGATGGAACATCGCGATTCCGACCCCCGCCGTCAGCAGGAGGGCGAAGACCAGCGGGTAGGAGGCCGTCAGCCCGGACATGCCTGCCCCGATGCCCGCCAGACCGACCCCCAGCGGCGACATCCAGCGCAGCATGAACCGGTCGGCGAGCAGTCCGATCGGCACCTGCGGCAACGCGCTGCCGAGCGTCGCGGCGAGTGCCAGCCCCGAGGCCTGCACATAGCTGAAGTCGCGTTGCAGCACGAAGTAGGGGACCGCGGCGGGTACGAGGCCCTGGTAGAAGTCGTCGACGGCATGGGCCCCGGCCCAGATCCGCATCCGACGCCAGTGCCCGCGCGGACCGCCCGTCCCGTGCGCGGTACTTGATTCCTGGATCGTTGTCACATCACTCACGATGGACAACGGCGCCCTCGGCGCGCTTCCCGTATTCTGCCTTTCCATGTCGCAGATCCGCCACCAGCCCACCGCGCCGACCAGCACCCGGCTCCTCGGTGGCGGCGAGACCATCGACCGGCACCGCCACGACGACCACCAACTGATCTACGTCAGCTCCGGCGTACTCGCGATCACGACGGAACACGGCTCCTGGATCGCCGCCGGCGACCGCGCCCTGTGGGTTCCGGCGAACACCTGGCACGAACACCGCTTCTACGGCCGGAGTCGCTTCCACACCATCGGCTTCCCCGCCCGAGGCAGGACGCCCCTGCTGGACACCGAGCGCCCCACGGTCATCGCCGTCGACGCCCTGGTGCGCGAACTGCTCATCGCGCTCACCGGCACCTCCCTCCCGCGGACCGAGGCCCGGCACATCGAAACGGTGCTGCGCGACCGACTGCGCCGTGCGACGGCCGAGCCCGTCGCCCTGCCCGCCGCCAACGACCCACGACTGGCCGACGCCTGCCGCCTCGTCGAGGAAGACCTGCACGAGCCCTGCACCCTCGCCCAGCTCGCCGACCGCGTGCACACCAGCGAGCGAACCCTGTCCCGCCTCTACCGCGACGAATTCGGTCTGACCTTCCCTCAGTGGCGCACCCGCATCCGGATCTTCACGGCGATGGTCATGCTCGCCGAGGGCGCCACCGTCACCGACACCGCTCACGCCTGCGGATGGGCGACGACCAGCGCCTTCGTCCAAACCTTCGCTCAGGCGGCAGGCATGACCCCCGGCACCTACCGTTCAGGCGCGGGCACTTCGCGGGAGGAGTGACGGCCAGGCCGCCTCGTGGCCGAGCGACCGAGCGACCGAGCGACCGAGCGACCGAGCGACCGAGCAGCCTGCGGGCAAGGCGGCATGGTGGCCACACGCACAGTCGAGCCCTGAACTATGGTGCCCCGCCACATACGCCTCCGACCTGTGCGTTCCTACGGTGTGCCGACACGTACCCGTCCCCACCGCACACGAGGAAGTGGCGCACATGGCCTCCGCAGCATCCGCTCCCCCGACACCTTCCAACCTGAAGCGCATCGTCGCCGCCAGTCTCATCGGCACCACCATCGAGTGGTACGACTTCTTCCTCTACGGCTCGGCCGCCGCCCTGGTGTTCAACAAGCTGTTCTTCCCCGACTCCGACCCGCTCGTCGGCACGCTGCTGTCCTTCCTGACCTACGCCGTCGGGTTCGCCGCCCGGCCGCTGGGCGCGCTCGTGTTCGGGCACTACGGCGACCGGCTCGGCCGCAAGCGGCTGCTGGTGCTGAGTCTGCTGCTGATGGGTGGGGCGACGTTCGCGATCGGTCTGCTGCCCACGCACGCGACCGTCGGCGCGGCCGCCCCCGTCCTGCTCACCGCGCTGCGTCTGGTGCAGGGCTTCGCGCTGGGCGGTGAATGGGGCGGTGCCGTCCTGCTGGTGTCCGAGCACGGCGACGCCGAGCGGCGGGGGTTCTGGGCCTCGTGGCCGCAGACGGGTGCCCCGGCGGGCCAGCTTCTGGCGACCGGCGTCCTGTCACTGCTCACCGCCACGCAGTCGGACGACACCTTCGTGTCCTGGGGCTGGCGCATTCCGTTCCTCCTGTCCGGCGTGCTGGTCGTCGTCGGTCTGTGGATTCGTCTGTCTGTCGACGAATCACCGGTGTTCAAGCAGGCGTTGGCACAGGCCGAGGCCCGCAAGGCGGCCGGGACCACAGGGGCGGACGAGCCCGAGAAGCTCCCGCTGGTCTCCGTCCTGCGCCACCACTGGCGTGACGTGCTCGTCGCGATGGGCGCCCGCATGGCCGAGAACATCAGCTACTACGTCATCACCGCCTTCATCCTCGTGTACGCCACCACGTCCGCCGGTGTCTCCCGGCAGACCGCGCTCAACGCCGTTCTCATCGCCTCCGCCGTGCACTTCGCCGTCATCCCGGCCTGGGGCGCTCTGTCCGACCGCATCGGGCGCCGCCCCGTCTATCTCCTCGGGGCCACCGGTGTCGGCCTCTGGATGTTCCCGTTCTTCTCCCTGATCGACACCGGAGGCTTCGCCAACCTCGTCCTCGCCGTCACCGTCGGGCTGATCCTGCACGGCGCCATGTACGCGCCCCAGGCCGCCTTCTTCTCCGAGATGTTCGCGACCCGGATGCGGTACTCGGGCGCCTCCATCGGGGCCCAGTTCGCCTCCGTCGCGGCGGGCGCCCCGGCACCGCTCATCGCGACGGCCCTGCTCGACTCCTACGGCAGCTCCACCCCCATCTCCCTCTATGTGATCGGCGCGGTTCTGCTGACCCTGATCGCCGTGGGCTTCGCCAAGGAGACCCGCGACCGCGACCTGTCCGCCGTCGAGGCCGTGACCGGCGATCAGCCGGCTCCGGTCGCCTCGGCCGACGCCCGCACGGTCTGACCGCACGCAACCTCCGCCCGATCCCCGTACGCGATGCCGTGTGCGGGGATCAGCGCGGTCCCTCCGACGACAACCCGTGCAGTCTCAGGGCGAGTTGGATCTCCAATATGCGAGCCGGGCTCTGCCAGTCGTCCCCGAGCAGGCGCCCCACCCGCTCCAGCCGCTGGGCCACGGTGTTCACATGCACATGCAGGGCGTCCTTCGTACGGGCCGGACTCATCCCGCTGGCGAAGTACGCGTCGAGGGTGCGCAGCAGGTCCGTGCCACGCCGCTCGTCATAGGCGACGACTCCTCCGATCGTCCGGCCGACGAATCCGGAGATGTCCCGGTCCCCGGCCAGCAGCAGTCCGAGGAAGCCGAAGTCCTCGGCTGCCGCGCCGTCCCCGGCGCGGCCGAGCAGGCGCAGCGTTTCCAGGCAGCGCCGGCCCTCCGTGTAGGCCGCGGCCACTGCCTCGGGATGGACCGCGAGGCGGTCGACGGGTGCGGACGCGCCCACGGTCACCGCCTCCTGGACGGCCGTGCCCAGCTCGTTGGCCGTGCGGCGGGCCAGGCCCGTCGCCGTGTCGCCGGGCCCGAGCGGGAGCAGCAGGACGGTGCCGCCGTCGCGGGTCGCGGCCAGTCCATGGCGGGTGGCGGCGAGGTGGGAGGCCGCGGACCACAGGCGTCTGCGCGCCCCGGCCTGGCGGCCGGCGTCGTCGGGCACCGCGTCGAAGCGGGCCGCGAGCACCACGTGGGGGCCGTCGAGGTCGGCGTGCAGCCGCGCCGCCCGTTCCCGCAGCAGACCCGGATCGCGGTCCCGGGCATCGAGCAGGTCGTCCAACAACTCGCCGCGTACCCGTTGTTCGGCCTCGGAGGCGGAGCGTCTGGCCAGCAGGAGCAGTGAGGTGACCATGGCGGCGCGTTCCAGCGTCCGCTGGTCCACGGGGTCGAGGCCCGGATGTCCGCGCAGCACCAGGGCGCCGAGCAGCTCGCCTCCCGCCGCCACCGCGACGACCCAGTCCTCGCCGTGGCGGACGGCGTGCCCGGCGGAGCGGGCGGCTTCGACGGCCGTGGGCGGTGTGCCGCCGGGTTCCGTGAACTCGACGGTTCCGTCAAGGACTTCGGAGACCGCGGCGGCGACGTCCTGCACTCCCCCACCACGCAGAACCAGTTCGGCCAGCCGGTCGTGGACGTCGGAGGCGCGCTCGATCACCGCGCTGCGGTCGCGGATGATCTCGTTGGCCCGGCCGAGGCGGTCCAGGGCGGAGCGCGTGTCCGTCAGCGCGTTCGCCGAGTCGATGGCCGCCGCGGCGAGGGCCGCGAACGAGCCGAGCAGCGCGATCTGCTCGCGCTCGAAGACCCGTGCTCTGCGGTCCGCGGCGAAGAGCACGCCGATGACCTGGGGCCCGATCATCAGGGGCACACCGAGAATCGCGACGAGCCCCTCGTCCTGAACGCCGGCGTCGATGGTCAGGGTGTGCCGGAAGCGTTCGTCCTTGAAGTAGTCGTCGGTGACATAGGGGCGGGCGGTCTGTGCGACGAGTCCGCCCAGGCCCTCGCCCATGCCGAGCCGAAGCTGCTGGAAGCGCGCGGCGACCGAGCCCTCGGTGACACGCATATAGGTGTCGCCCCTGGCCGCGTCGTTCAGGCTGAGGTAGGCGATGTCCGTGCCCAGCAGCGACCGGGCCCGTTGCACGATCGCGCGCAGCACCGCGTCCAGGTCGCGCAGGCCCGCGAGGTCGTGCGCCGTCTCGAACAGCGCGGAGAGCTCGGCCTCGCGACGGCGCCGTCCCTCTATCTCCGCGCGCACGTCCAGAGCGAGCAGCTTGGCCTGTTCGAGCGCGGTGACGTGCCCGTCGGGCAGTCCCTCGGCGCGGGCGAGCAGCACCGGCCGCTCATAGGCGTCGGCACTCGCTCCTCGGGCGAGGAGTTCCAGGAACGGCGCTTCCGCGCTGTCGGCGGAGCGCTCGGCTGATGGCATGTGATCGCGGGGCATGGCAACAGGATCGCGCATCCGCGGGCGGCGGCCCCTGCCCTGTGGACAACTCGGCACCGGCCCGGATCGGCCCGGTGCCGGCGGGGCGGCACCCGCTCAGTGCGCGGTCCAGCCCCCGTCCAGCGCCAGCGAGGTTCCGGTCATGAAGGCCGCCTGCGGGCCGCAGAGATAGGCCACCGCATCCGCGACCTCCTCCGGCTCGATGAGCCGCTTGACCGCGCTGTCGCGCAGCAGGATCTCGGTCAGCACGCGCTCCCGCGGAATCCCGTGCGTCCGCGCCTGGTCGGCCAGCTGTTTCTCGACGAGTGGGGTGCGCACATAGGCGGGGTTCACACAGTTCGAGGTGACCCCGTGGGGCGCGCCTTCGAGGGCCGCGGTCTTCGAGAGTCCTTCGAGGCCGTGCTTGGCGGCGACGTAGGCCGATTTGAACGCGGAGGCGCGCAGCCCGTGGACGGAGGAGACGTTGACGATGCGGCCCCAGCCCTGGCCGTACATGTGAGGCAGGGCGCCGCGGATGAGGCGGAACGGTGCTTCCAGCATCACGGTGAGCACCGTGTGGAAGACGTCGGGCGGGAACTCCTCGATGGGGCGGACCATTTGCAGCCCCGCGTTGTTCACGAGGACATCGGTGCCGGCCGCGGCCTGTTCGGCCGCGTCGAGGTCGGTGAGGTCGAGCACGTGCGGCTCGACCGTCCCGGCCAGACCGCGCGCCCCTTCGGCCAGGGTTTCCAGGCCTCGGGCGTCCCGGTCGACCGCTCTGACCTTCGCTCCGGCGGCGGCGAGCCGCAGCGCGCAGGCGCGGCCGATGCCGCTCGCGGCGCCGGTGACGAGGGCGGTGCGGCCGCCGAGGTCGAGCGTGGAGGCGTGGGGGCCCGGGAGGGCGGTGGGCGCGGTCATGCCTCGACACTAGGCAGCGCCCGGGCCCCGACCGATGTGGTCAGCACACACTCTTCAGTGTCAGGTCGTGGGCTCGAACCATGTGGGTTCGTCGAGGAGCGCCTGCTTGATCCGCACGAGCGCGTAGTCGTCGAGCTTCGGCAGGGCGTCCACGGCGAACCAGCCGACCTGGAGCGATTCGTCGTCGTTGACGCGGGCCTCGCCGCCGACGGCACGGCACCTGAGCGTGGTGTCCATGAACTGGCAGACATCGCCGTTGGCGAACGTCACCTGCCCGCCGGCCTGGATCATCACGACGCGCTCGACCTCGATGCGCACGGCCGTCTCCTCGTACACCTCGCGCACCGCGCAGGCCGCGGGCTGCTCCCCCGGCTCGGGGATGCCGGAGATGAGCGCCCACTTGTGGCTGTCGGAACGCTGGCCGAGCAGAATCCTGCCCTCGTCGTCGAAGACCACGGCGCTGACCCCGGGGAGCCAGAGGAGCTGGTGGCCCGCGAAGGCCCGGATCGTGCGAATGAAGTCGGGAGTAGCCATGGCCAAGACCCTATCCGCGCGACTTGGCTGCTCGGCGCACCGGCCAAGGGGGCCGCGCCCGGTACACCCGGAACGCCTGCGGAAGCCGGGCCCGCGGCACCCGGAACGGCCACAGCGGCCCGGGACCCGAACAGCGGGCAAGGGCCCGGACTCCAGCACCGGCCAAAGCGCCCCGGGTCCGAGCGTCCGGACCCGGGCTCCGGACAGGGGCCCTGAGCGGCCGGACCCGAGCACCGCACCGGACGAGGGCCCGGGGCCGCCGCGCCGCAGAAGCGGTCGCCCGGCCCCGGGCCCTCGTCGAAAAGACAGCCGCCCGTCCTACGCGCCGCTGTTGCGCCGCGATCGGACCGCCGTGGTCGCCGCCCAGCCGAGGCCGCCCGCCGCGATCAGCACGAGGACCATCTCCGGGAGGATGCCGAGCTTCGTGGCCGGGGTCTGGGAGGAGCGCAGCGGCACCTTCTGGACGAGTGAGTCGGCGACGAACATCCCGGTCTTCTGGGTGATCCTGCCGTCGGGCATGATCACGGCGCTCACACCGCTGGTCACGGGCACCGTGACGGTGCGGCTGTGCTCGACGGCGCGGATGCGGGACATCGCGAGCTGCTGGTAGGTCATCTCGCTGCGGTCGAAGGTCGCGTTGTTGCTGGGGACCGAGATGATCTGCGCGCCGTCGGTGACGGTGCTGCGCACGGCCCAGTCGAAGGCCGCCTCGTAGCAGGTGACGAGCCCGACGCCGGTGCCGTTCATCTTGAACACGCCGGGCTTCGTGCCGCGGCTGAAGTCCTGGCGGACCATGGTGGTCCAGTTCTTGTTGATGGCTCCGAGCAGCGGACGCAGCGGGAGGTACTCGCCGAACGGCTGGACCTGGCGCTTGTCGTACGTGCTCACAGGGCCCTTCACCGGGTCCCACAGGATCTGCTCGTTGTAGATCTTGCCGCCCCGCCCGACGACCGCGCCGACGGAGATGGGGGCGCCGATCGCCTTGGCCGCCCCGTCGATGACGTAGCGGGCGTCCGGGTTGGCGAACGGGTCGATGTCGGAGGAGTTCTCCGGCCAGAGCACCAGGTCGGGCTTGGGCTTCTTGCCCGCCCTGACCTCGGCGGCCAGCCGCTCGGTCTCGGCCACGTGGTGGTCGAGGACGGCGCGCCGCTGCGCGTTGAAGTCGAGTCCCGCGCGCGGGACGTTGCCCTGGATGAGCGCGACCGTCGCCGTGCCGTCCTCCGCCTTGTCGCTGACCAGCGTCCGCGCGGCGAGCGCGCCGACGACCGGGACGACGATGCCGGACAGCGCCACGACGGCGGCGCCCCGGCGCAGGACGCCGGTGCCGCGCCGTTCGACGGCGAGACGGACGATCTCGTAGAGGCCGAAGCCGCAGAGCACGACGGCGAAGCCGAGGACCGGGGTGCCGCCGACGGCGGCGAGCGGCAGGAACACACCGTCGGCCTGCCCGAACGCGATCTTCCCCCAGGGGAAGCCACCGAAGGGCGCACGCGCGCGTGCCGCCTCGCCGGCGATCCAGAGGGCCGCCGCCCACAGCGGCCACCCCGGCAGCCGGGAGACGAAGGTGATGCCCGCGCCGACCAGCGCTATGTAGATCGCCTCGACCGCGACGAGGGCGAGCCAGGGGCCTGAGCCGACCTCGACGCCCGTCCAGACCAGCAGCGGCAGCAGGAATCCGAGGCCGAAGAGATAGCCGAGGCCGAGGCCGGCCTTCCAGGAGCGACCGCGCAGGGTCCAGGCGAAGACCGCGAAGGCCGGGAGGGCGAGCCACCACAGGGTCCGTGGCGGGAAGCTGACGTACAGCAGCACTCCGGAGAGTGCCGCGGCGGCGGCCGGAACGAGGCGGCGCACCAGGCGGGACCCGCGCGGAGCGGGCACGTCCTGGGGTTCGAGCCGTTCCGGCTCGTCTACGGTGGTTGCTGTGGCGGTCACTCGGGGAGTGTACGGCGCCTGACCTGGGCGCGGACAGCGCGGCCTTCTCGGTCCCGATGGGCGGAACGGCGTTCGGCGGGTCGCATCAGACGGATCTGCCGCAACGTTCCTGCACAGGTGCACCAGTAGTCACCCGCGGGGCCGCCGTCAGCGTGCCAGGCCGGTCTTGTCCGGGCTCAGACGGCCGCGGATGACCCTGACCGCGGCTTCGGCGTTGTCCACGGTGATCGTGAACGTATGACCGTCGCCCAGGCGCAGGACCATGCCCTCGCCCCGCCGGACGATGACGGCCGTCCCCTGCTCGGGGCGCCAGCGATATCCCCAGCCGCCCCACTGTCTCGGGGTGACCTGGGGCGCGAAGTCGGCGCCGACGACCGTGGACAGCGGGATGCGCCGGCGCGGCACGCCGATGTGGCCGCAGCGCACCTCCAGGCAGTCCTCGTCCACCTTCACGGCGACGTGGACGAACGCGAGCGTCCCGAAGAGGATCAGCAGTCCGGCGGCGATGCAGCCGACGACGGACATGACCAGGGGGGCCGCCCCCGACGTCCAGCCGGAGGTGACGGCCAGCTCGATGCCGAGCGCCAGACAGGCCAGGCCGCCCAGGGCGGGCAGCCACTGGACACGGTTCCTCGCACGCCCGGTCCAGATCTCCGGGTGCGGGGAGGTGTCGCCGTGGGGGTGGTCCCTCATGTCTTGAGACTACTCAGGTTCCGCTGCGCGGGCACCGGGTCGCGGAACGTCACTGCGCCGGGTGGACGAAGACGTTCGAGGGCGTCCGCGACTCAGCGTGCGGGGCTGACCGCCGAGAGCACGCGGCCTTCCTCGTAGGTGAGTGCCGTGGTGGGCAGGGCACCCTCGCGTCCGCTCTGGAGCACCGTGACGGTAGAGGTGGCGGGGGCCGAGGGGTCCGCGGTCTCGCCGATCCGGCGCAGCGCCTGGGCGGCGACGGCTCCGGCGGACCCGTGCAGGACGAGCGGCGGGTGGCCGGGGCGCTGCACCGCGGCGCGGATGCGTTCGGCGACGAGTTCGTAGTGGGTGCAGCCCAGGACGACGGCCGTCACGTCCTCGGGGGTGTGCGCGGCGGCCGCCTCGATCGCGGCGTCGATGGCCGCCTGGTCGGCGTGCTCGACGGCGTCTGCGAGTCCGGGGCAGGCGACCTCGGTGACGGCCACTCCGCCGGCGAACTCCTCGATCAGTCCTCGCTGGTACGGGCTGCCCGTGGTGGCGGGCGTCGCCCAGATCGCCACGGGTCCGCCACCCGCCGCGGCGGGCTTGATGGCCGGGACGGTACCGATGACGGGCACCTGCGGTTCGAGGCGGGCGCGCAGCGCGGGCAGGGCGCGGACGGAGGCGGTGTTGCAGGCAACGATCAGGGCGTCGGGCCGGTGCAGTGCGGCGGCCTCGGCGACCGCGAGGGCGCGCGCGGTGACGTCTTCCGGGGTGCGGGGTCCCCAGGGCATGCTGCCGGGGTCGGAGGAGAGGACGAGATCGGCGTCGGGCCGCAGTCGACGCACCGCGGCGGCAGCAGCGAGCAGTCCGATTCCGGAGTCCATGAGCGCGATCTTCACCCGGTCACCATAGACGATCCGACTTTACGGGCCACCGCGGTGGGGCAGACTGCGGCGGGTGAGCGCCCTCGTGTGGATCGCCCTCGGATCACTGGCCGCCTGGCTGTGGCTGCTGCTCGGCCAGGGCTTCTTCTGGCGTACGGACGTGAGGCTGCCTCCGTGCCGTGAGCCGTCGGACTGGCCCTCCGTCTGCGTCGTGGTGCCGGCCCGGGACGAGGCCGGCGTCCTGCCCGAGAGCCTTCCGTCCCTCCTGGCGCAGGACTATCCGGGGCGGGCAGAGATCTTCCTCGTCGACGACGGCAGTTCGGACGGCACGGGAGAGCTCGCCCGTGAGCTGGCGCGCCGGAACGGCGGACTGCCGCTCACCGTCGGCTCACCGGGCGAACCGCCTGCGGGCTGGACGGGCAAGCTCTGGGCCGTACGTCATGGCATCGCACTGGCCCGCGCGCGGGAGCCCGAGTATCTGCTGCTCACCGACGCCGACATCGCGCACGCGCCGGACAGCCTGCGGCTCCTGGTGGCGGCGGCCCGCACCGGTGGCTTCGATCTCGTCTCGCAGATGGCACGGCTGCGGGTGGAGAGCCTGTGGGAACGGCTCGTCGTGCCCGCCTTCGTCTACTTCTTCGCGCAGCTCTACCCCTTCCACCGGATCGCGGTGAAGGGCTCCCGGACGGCGGCCGCGGCGGGGGGATGTGTCCTGCTGCGCGCGGACGCCGCCGAGCGGGCGCGGATCCCGGACGCGATCCGTCATGCCGTCATCGACGACGTGGCGCTCGCGCGTGCCGTGAAGCGCGGCGGCGGCCGCATCTGGCTGGGCCTGGCCGAGCGGGTGGACAGCGTGCGCCCCTATCCGCGGCTGCACGACCTGTGGCGGATGGTCTCGCGCAGCGCGTACGCACAGCTGCGGCACAGCCCTCTGCTGCTCGCCGGGACGGTGGCCGGGCTCGCCGTGGTGTATCTGGTGCCGCCGGTCGCCCTGGTGGCGGGGCTCGCGGCGGGGAACGCGTGGGCGGCGGCGGCCGGGGGTCTCGCCTGGCTGGTGATGACGGCGACCTATGGACCGATGCTCCGCTACTACGGACAGTCCTTGGCGCCGGCCCCCCTCCTGCCGTTCACCGCCTTCCTCTATCTCCTCATGACGGTCGACTCCGCGGTGCAGCACTACAGGGGGCGCGGCGCGGCCTGGAAGGGCCGCACCTACGCGCGCCCCGACGCCGCCCTCGACGACAACTAGTTCCGTGACGGGCACGGCAGGCGGTGCCCGTCGCAGGCGACCGTCACTTCCTGCCGGGTGTCCAGTTCATGCCCCAGCCGTAGGCGTGGTCGACGGTCCGCTGCGGGCTCACCCCGCGCGCGGGGACGAGGTACCGGGCCTCGCGCTGGACGACCAGGTCGGCGCCGGTGCCGGTGATGAGGGCCAGCGCGCAGACCGTGGAGGGCACGGTGCACTCGTCGAGCGAGAAGTCGATGGGCGCGCCGTTCAGCGGCTGGAGCGTGACCGTGGCATGCAGGTCGGCGAAGGAACGGGCCCCTTCGTAGATGGTCACGAAGATGAGGATGCGCCGGAAGCTCTGCTTGTGGTCGAGGTTGATGGTGAGGTTCTCACCGGAGGCCACGGCTCCCGTGCGGTCGTCTCCGTCGAGATGTATGTACGGCGGCTGGTGCAGGGCCCCGAAGGCGTTGCCGAGCGCCTGGACGACTCCCTTGCGGCCGTCGGACAGCTCGTACAGGGCGCACAGGTCGAGGTCAAGGTCCGCGTGCATGGCGACGGCCCTGCCTCGTTTGCTGCCCCACCCCGAGAACTGCTTGCGCACCTCCCAGTTGAGGTTGACCCGCATGGCACCACCGGTGCCGCCCTGTTTGGCGAGGGAGACGGAGGGCGCCTCCTTGGTGAGCGTCACCTTGGAGAGCCGGACGGGCGCCGGAGGGGCCGCGGGTGGCTGCTGGGCCGCCGGTGGCCAGGAGGCCGTGGTGGGCTGCGGAGCCCAGGGCGGCTGCGTGGTGACGGGAGGGGCGACCGGCGGCGGCACGGTGACCGGGGGCGCCACGGGAGGCGGCGGCCCCTGGACGAGGGTGGCGGGTCCCTGTGGCGCGGCGGCGGGAGGCGCCGCGTGCTGAGGCTCGTCCACCGTGATGCCGTAGTCGGTGGCCAGTCCTTCGAGGCCGCTGCTGTAGCCCTGTCCGACGGCGCGGAACTTCCAGGCCCCCTGGCGACGGTAGAACTCGCCGAGGACGAAGGCGGTCTCCACGGTCGCGTCGGTGCTCTCGAAGCGGGCGATCTCCGTGCCGCCGTGTGCGTCGAGCACCCGGATGTGGAGGCCGGGCACGCGCCCGAAGGAACCGCCGTCCGCGGAGGCGGCCAGGACCACGGTCTCGACGACGGACTCCACGCGCGTCAGATCGACGAACAGCGCGTCGGTCACCTGACCGCCGTCGTTCCGCTTGCCCTCGTGGCGCACGGCGCCCGAGGAGTGCGCCGGCTGGTTGTAGAAGACGAAGTCGCCGTCCGAACGGACTTTTCCGGCCACGAGCAGAAGGGCGGACGCGTCGACGTCGGGCACCCCGTGTCCTGAACGCCACCCCAATTCCACCTTGAGCGCGCTCGTCGGGACAGGAACATTGGATCCCTTACGCATTGACATGTACGCCCCCATCGCGTGTCTCCGCACCGGTGCGAGTCCCGAACGGACCGCCGGCTCCGTTCTCGCCAAACCTAATCCCCAGGTCCGCCGGCTCCCATGACTCGCACAGGAAGATCCTGGTCAACCGCCGGTAACCCGTCCAAGACTCGGCCTTTACACGATCTCAACCATCTCTGACGTCCTTTTTTGCCAAGTTCGCTCGCATTGGGGATCCCGCGTCACCGCAGACACGGAAAAACAACCCTCTTATCGGTCTCCCCAACCAGCACATCGTGGGCTTAACTTATGTGCCATGACCTCCCCCCGCTCCACCTATGGCGGCGGTTACTACTCCGCCTTCCAGGACACCCCGATCTACGACTCCCTCGTCGCCGAGCGGGGTACCCCTCAGATCGCCCCGATCCGGGTCCCCTCCGCCTACGACCCGGGCATGAGCAACAACCTCCCGGCCCTGCCGTCCGCGCTCCCCGCGCTGCCGGCCGGTCCCTCTTCGTACGGCTACCAGCAGGCCCAGCAGCCCTCGCCGCTTCAGCAGGCTCAGGCGCCGTACATCCCGCAGCAGATGGGCGCGCCCCGGGGCTATCCAAGCCCGCAGCCTCAGCAGCCCCGCCCGATGGCGGCCGGCACGGGCTTCGAGGCCATGCGCCCCGCCGCTCCCCGGCCCGCACCCGCTCCGTACCAGGACCCGTACAACGGTCAGCAGTACCGCGGGTACTGACACCCACGAACCGGATTGTCGGTGCTCCCTGGCACCATGGCGATCATGGGGAACGCGGTACTGCACTCGATCCACGTCCATCCGGTCAAGGCGTTCCGGAGCTCTTCGCTCCAGGAGGCCGAGGTGGAGCCCTGGGGGCTGGCCGGAGACCGACGCTGGGTCCTGATCGACGAAGCGGGAAAGGTCGTCACGCAACGCGAGCAGCCGCGTCTGGCGCTGGCCGCCGCCGAGACACTCTCCGGCGGCGGCCTCCGTCTTGCCGCCGACGGCCGCGAGCCCGTGACGGTTCCCGTGCCCGAACCCACCGGTACGACAACGGTGGAGATCTTCGGTGAGAAAGTGGAGGCCGTCCTCGCCGACCCGGCCGCGCACGCCTGGGCGAGTGCCTACGTGGGCGCCGAGGTGCGCCTGGCCCACATGGACGACCCGGCCGCCCGCAGGCCCGTCGACCCCGAGTTCGCGCTGCCCGGCGAGACCGTCAGCTTCGCCGACGGCTTCCCGCTGCTCCTCACCGCGCTCGGATCGCTGGACGCGCTCAACTCCCTGATCGCGCGCGGCGACCTGGCCGATGAAGGCCCTTTGCCGATGGGCCGTTTCCGGCCGAACGTCGTCGTCTCCGGCACCGACGCCTGGGCCGAGGACGCGTGGTCGCGCATCGCGATCGGCGAGGTCACCTTCCGTGTCACCGGGATGTGCGGCCGCTGCGTCGTCACCACGACCGACCAGGACACCGCGCGGCGCGGCAAGGAACCCCTGCGGACACTCGCCCGGCACCGGCGCATCGGCGGAAAGCTGATGTTCGGACAGAACCTGGTGCCCGAGAACCGCGGCACGCTGCGGGTCGGCGACCCGGTCACGGTCCTCGCCTGACCCGCCTCGGCGACATTCCACCGGAGACCGGTTCGCCGGGAACCCTGAGGCCCGGCGGGATCGTTGAGTGTGTGTGAGATGTTCATAAAAGGCTTTGGGGGAGGGTGACGTCGGCCTCTCTTCCCCGGCCCGGCGCGTGAACGGCTCCGCTGCTGGTAATGACGGAGGCGGAAGGGGGTGGGGGACGGTGCGCGCGATCATCGGACTCTGGCGCTGGCGGCGCAATCCGCTGCGCCGTACGACGGATCTCGTGGAGGCCTGGCTGGCCCTGGCCGCGCTCCTGCTCGTCCTGTTCGCGGCACCCCTCGCCGGAGCGGCCGCGGGGGTCTCCGTGCAGGGGACTCTTCAGAAGGCCGTGCGGGACCAGCGCAGGGACCGGCACCAAGTGGTCGCCGTCGTCGTCAGGAAGCTGTCCCGGGGCCCGCTGGCGTCCGACCCCGAGACCCCGTCGGGACGGGACAAGCACAGCCGTGTCACGGCCGACTGGACGGCGCCGGACGGCACCCGGCGGCGCGGCACCGCGATCGCCGACCTCAAGGCGCCGGTCCCTGGAGACCGGTTCTCGATCTGGACCGACGGGCGCGGCCGAATAATGGGCCGCCCCCTGGACAGTGCCACCGCGACCGCGCACGCCGCTCTGGCCGGCTTCGGTGCCGCGGTCCTGACGGCAGGACTCCTGGAAGGCGGGAGGCGGCTGGTCCTCTGGCACATGATCCGCCGGCGTCACGCCCGATGGGACCGGGCCTGGGCGAAGGCGGGGCCCGACTGGGGCAAGGCGGACACCGGCAGCTGACCGGCCTTTCCGCTCCGGTCAACCGCGCGTGCCCGCGCACGCTACGGTGGACCGGCCGAACTGTTCGGCACCGTCGTGAGAGGCTGTCCGGCAGGCCCGGAGTCCCGAGCGACGGGGCATCAGCACGGCCTCGCAGGACCCGCGTACGACGAGGTGGGGGCACAACAGCGCCATGGCACAGGGCACGGTCCAGGTGACACACACCGGAACCTCGCGGTGGCGGCGCCGCACGGGTGAGTACGCATCGCTGGCCGCCGCCCTGGAGGCCGCCGCCGAGGGCGATGTGCTGACCGTCGCCCCCGGCACCTACCGGGAGAACCTGGTGGTGGAGCGCGCGGTGACGCTGCGCGGTCCCGAGGGCTCCCCCGGCTCCGTGCGCATCGCGCCGATCGACGGCGTGGCGCTGACCATACGCGCGGCCGCCGTGATCCAGGACCTGCATCTGGAGGGCCAGGACTCGGCCTCGCCGGCGCTGCTCGTCGAGGAGGGCACGCCCGAACTCCTCGACGTGCGGATCGTCACGCGCTCCGCGGCCGGGATCGAGGTCCGCGGGAGCGCCCGACCGACCGTGCGCCGTTGCACCGTCGACAACCCGGGGGGCGTCGGCATCGCCGTACTGGACGGCGGGGGCGGGGTGTTCGAGGAGTGCGAGGTCCTGGCGGCCGGTCAGTCGGGGGTCGTGGTCCGCGGGGGCGCGCGTCCGCGGCTCGAGCGCTGCCGGGTGCACCACACCTCCGGTCCGGGGCTGTCGGTGACCGGCGACAACTCCTCGCTGGAGGCGGTGGGTTGCGAGGTGTACGAGGTCAAGGGCTCCGGGGTGCAGATCACCGCCCGGGCAACCGGCCACCTCACCGACTGCGCCGTGCACCGCACCACCGCGGACGGCGTCACGCTCGACACGGACGCGGTGCTCACGCTCGCCGACTGCCGTATCCACGACATCCCGGAGAACGCGGTCGACCTGCGCTCGCGCTCGGTGCTGACCCTGACCCGCACGAGCGTGCGGCAGTTCGGGCGCAACGGCCTGTCCGTCTGGGACCCGGGCACCCGCGTGGACGCCAACCAGTGCGAGATCTTCGACAGCACGGGCGACTACCCAGCGGTGTGGGTGAGCGACGGCGCGACCGCCGTGCTCGACTCGTGCCGGGTGCACGACGTGCCGGACGCGCTGTTCGTCCTGGACCGGGGTTCCCGCGCGGACGTCGTGGACTGCGACATCTCCCAGGTGCGCAACACCGGGGTGTCGGTGAGCGACGGCGCGACCGCCCAGCTCGACGACTGCCGCATCCGGGACGCGGCCACGGGAGCCTGGTTCCGCGACCACGGCAGCGGCGGCAATCTGTCCGGCTGCATCATCGGCGGCACACAGACCGGCGTGATCGTCACCAAGGGCGCCGATCCGACCTTCGAGCGCTGCACGGTCTCCTCACCGGCGGAGGCGGGGTTCTATGTGTCGGCGGACGGCCGGGGCAGCTTCCTGAACTGCCGGGTGTCGGACAGCGGGGGCTACGGCTTCCATGTGATCGACGGCTGCCGGGCGACCCTGCGCAAGTGCCGTACGGAGCGATGCGCGCGCGGTGGCTACGAGTTCGCGGACGCCGGCTCGGCATCCGGCTCGGGTCCCGTGGTCGAGGACTGCGCGAGCGACGAGAGCGGCTCGCTGCGCACGCCGACGCACGAGACGGCCGTCGAGACCTCGGCCTCCTCCGTGAGTCTGCTGGGGACGATCCCGGGTCAGCGCAGCACCACGCGGGAACCGGTCGTCACCGTCCCCGAGCCCGAGCAGCCGGTCCGCGGATCACGGATCGTCCTCGGTGAACTCGACACACTGGTGGGCCTGGACAACGTCAAGCGCGAGGTGCGTGCCCTCACCGACATGATCGAGGTGGGCCGGCGCCGTCAGGAGGCGGGCCTCAAGGCCGCGTCGGCCCGGCGCCATCTCGTCTTCACCGGCTCCCCCGGCACCGGCAAGACGACCGTGGCCCGGCTGTACGGCGAGATCCTCGCCTCGCTGGGCGTGCTGGAGAAGGGGCATCTCGTCGAGGTGTCCCGGGTGGACCTGGTCGGTGAGCACATCGGCTCGACCGCGATCCGTACGCAGGAGGCGTTCGACCGGGCGCGCGGCGGCGTGCTGTTCATCGACGAGGCGTACGCGCTGTCGCCGGAGGACTCGGGCCGCGACTTCGGGCGCGAGGCCATCGACACGCTGGTGAAGCTGATGGAGGACCACCGGGAGGCGGTGGTCGTGATCGTCGCGGGGTACACCGCCGAGATGGAGCGGTTCCTCTCGGTCAACCCCGGGGTGGCGTCGCGCTTCTCACGGACCATCACCTTCAACGACTACATCCCCACCGAGTTGCTGCGGATCGTGGAGCAGCAGGCCGAGGAGCACGAGTACCGGCTGGGCCCGGGCGCGCCCGAGGCCGTCCTGAAGTACTTCACCGCGATCCCGAGAGGGCCCGCGTTCGGCAACGGCCGCACGGCACGGCAGACCTTCGAGGCGATGGTCGAGCGGCACGCGGGCCGGGTCGCGAAGCTGGACGAGCCGGACACGGACGACCTGACCCTCCTCTACCCGGACGACTTGCCGGAGCTCTCCTGAGCGCTCGGCCGCTGGCCCGGCAGCTCGGGCAGCAGCCGCTCCAGCAGGCGCCGGCGCTCCTCGGCGAAGACCGGGTCCGCCTGATAGTCGGAGTGGCCCAGAACCGGGGCGGGCAGCGGCTGCCGCTCGGTGCGCCCGTAGGCGAGCGGGTCCTTCAAGGGCCGGTGATCGACCTCGGGACCGCAGTCGCCCGGCAGCCGGACGGGGCCGCCGATCGGGTCGGTACGCCGGTACAGATTGCGCCAGCAGGCCACGTCGCGGTGGAGCGAGGCCAGCGCGGCGGGCCCGAAATGAGCCGGGAACCAGCGTCCGTACAGCCGCTCCAGCGGTGAGCCGTAGGTGAGCAGCGCGACCCGTCCGCGGACGGCGGGTTCGAGCTGCCAGGCCGCGGCGGCGGCGAGCACACTGCCCTGGGAGTGTCCGGAGAGCACGAGCCGTCCGCCGGTGGCCCGGGTCCAGGTGGCCATGCGCCAGGTGAGGTCCGGCACCGCGCGCTCGGCGTAGCAGGGCGGTGCGAAGGGGTGGGCGGCGCGTGGCCAGAAGGTGCCCACGTCCCACAGGATGCCGATGGTGCGGCGGGCGGCCGCGTCCTTGTAGGCGCGCCTTCCCCAGGTGACGAACAGGATGAAGCCGAGGCCGATCAGCCAGGAGCCCAGTGCCTGCGCGGTCTCGGCGGCGCCGTGGACGAAGCCGCTCGACCCGCGCGCCGCCTCGCTCGGGGCGTCACCGGTGGCGAGGGCGCCGGCCAGGGCGCAGGGCCCGAGCAGCAGGGTCGCGGAGGAGAGGACGCCGATCATGAGGGGCGCCCGGTCGGTGAGCGCGGCCATGGCGCGGGTGCTCGCGATCCGCCGGGTGCGGGCGGAGTCCCTGACCTCGCCCGGGTACTCGCGTTCGACGGCGGTCATCTCGCGGCGGCGCAGCCGCCAGGTGCGCCGGGCGAGCCAGCCGGTGAGGGCGAGCAGGACGACGAGCAGCGGCGGGATCACGGAGGCCTGCCAGGTCAGCAGGACGGGCGGGCCGGGGATCGAGTGACGGGTGCCGTCGAGCCAGTCGGCGACCCGCTGGGACACTCCCCCGGACATCACGCCGCCGAGCGCGCAGGCCAGCATGGCGACGGCGGGCCCCGCGAAGCCGCGCATCGCGGTGCGCCGGCCGAGGGGGCCGTCCGCCGTCCGGCGCGGATCCACCGGTTCGGGGGTCGTGCGGTACAGGGCGCGGGCGACCCCGCACAGGGCGATCACGAGCAGGCCCTGGACGAGGGTGAGTCCGCCGAACACGGTGTCGCCCGGCAGGCGCCCGGCCGCGTTCCAGTGGGGCCGCGACCAGCCGGCGTACACCGTGGTGAGGGCGAGCAGGGCGACCGAACCGAGCGGCAGCCTGCGCACCAGCGTCCGGTCGCGTCCGTGGTCGATCCTGTTCTCGCTGCGGCCGCGGCGGCAGACCACCCACAGCACGACGGCTCCGCCCGCCAGGAGCGTCGCGGTCAGGAGATCGCCCAGGATCTCCAGCACGACCGGTCCGCCGGGGGCACGGTCGTGGCGGGCGGCCGGGAATCCCACGGCGACGGCGACGGTCAGGAATCCCGCCGCGGTGTGCGCGGCGCGCAGCCGGGCCACCAGACGGCGCCCGTACCAGAAACCAGGGCGGCCGAGTCCTGTGCCCTCGGTCTCGTCGTCGTGCTCGGCCGCGCGGGCGATCGGCTGCTGCGACTCGTACGCGCTCCAGGTGCGGTGCGAGAGGTACCACAGCAGCGTGGTGAGCGCGGCGGGCACCAGTGAGGCCAGGGCGAGGCGGCGGCCCGGCGGGCTCCACCAGCCGGCGTCGGGCCGGTCCGGGGAGAGGAAACCGAGCCATGAGTGGTTGCGTACACACAGGCGGGTGCCCGCGCACTGCCAGGCGGTCAGGTCGAGGGCGACCTCGCACGCGGCGGCGACCAGCAGCACGGTGAGGGTGAGCCCGGCGAGCCGGACGAGCAGTCCGTACAGGCGCACCGTCCGTGCGTGACCGTGCGAGGCCGGACGCATCCAGTGCGCGAGGTTGACCACCATGAAGGGCAGTAAGAGGAGCCACAGGGCGCGGGAGCCGTTCCCGGAGGTGAGGTTGCACCACACGTAGGCCTCGCGCACCGGTCCGCCGCCGCGGTCCCCCGGGCGCTCCTCGGCGTCGGCGTCGTCCGCGCGCCGGAAGACGGCCGCGGTCGCGTCGCCGGTGATCCGGACCGTCCGCGGATCGTTCAGCATCTCCTCCGGCGTGGTGCCCCCGACCCCGTGGACCAGGAGTTCGAGGGCGGTACCGGCTGGTTCGGGTCTTGCTGCGGGGCTGCCGTGCTCCCCGTCGACGGTGTGTTCCCGTGCACGTTCCACTGTTCCGCACTTCCCCCGTGCCACGCGTCTCTCAGGTGTCATGTGCAGGCACAAGGCTCTCGCGTAGCGGTGCTCGTGCGCACCCCTGGGCGCGAAATCTCCCCGATACGTGTGAATCCGGTTGCACGGGAGGGGCACAGCGGGCGTACGGGCAGTGGCGCGACCGAGGGTGTCCCGTGCGAGGATGGGTCGTCCTCCAGACCTCGGGCAAGGAGAATGTCCACGTGGGAGTGGGTTCGGGCGGAGTGTCGGGCAGGCAGCGACGAAAGGACCGGAGCGGTCGTGAGTGAGAATCAGAACCTCCTCGCGGAGCAGCGCCGCGCTCTGATCCTCGACGAGGTGCGCCGCCGGGGCGGCGTCCGCGTGAACGAGCTGACGCGAAGACTCGGTGTCTCCGACATGACGGTCCGCCGCGACCTCGACGCGCTGGCCCGTCAGGGTGTCGTGGAGAAGGTGCACGGCGGCGCGGTGCCGGTGGTCGAGGCGAGCACGCACGAACCGGGTTTCGAGGCCAAGTCGGGTCTGGAGCTGACCGCGAAGGAGGACATCGCGCGGGCCGCGGCCGAGTTGGTCGCGCCGGGTTCGGCGATCGCCCTGTCCGGCGGTACGACGACGTACGCGCTGGCCCATCATCTGGTGGACGTCCCCGACCTGACCGTGGTCACCAACTCGGTACGTGTGGCTGATGTGTTCCACTCGGCACAGCGCACGTCCGGCCAGCGTCAGGGTGCGGCGACCGTCGTCCTGACGGGCGGGGTGCGCACGCCGTCCGACTCGCTCGTGGGACCGGTGGCCGACCAGGCGATCGCGGCCCTGCACTTCGACGTCCTCTTCCTGGGGGTGCACGGCATATCGGCCGAGGCGGGGCTGTCGACGCCGAACCTCGCGGAGGCGGAGACCAACCGGCGCCTCGTGCAGTCGGCGCGACGCGTGATCGTGATCGCGGACCACACCAAGTGGGGCACGGTGGGCCTCAGTTCGTTCGCGGCGCTGGACCAGGTCGACACACTGGTGACCGACGGCGGGATGCCGGCCGAGGCCCGCGCCGAGATCTCGGAGCATCTGCGGCGCCTGGTCGTGGCCGGTGAGCCCGAGGACGATACAGACATCTGACGGTCCGCCAGCTAGGGTGACGCTGCCCGTGCACGCCCGTCGCGCCGTCGGCGTGGTCGTGGCGCGGGTGCGCCCGGCCGCCGCTCGCGGCCGACCGGTGAGGGGGGTTCACTCATGGCACGTCGACTGCGGCCTGTGGGGGCCGACTTCGTCGAGACCGCTCCGCTGCGGCTGGTTTTCGCACGGGAGGTCTCCGCGCCTCCCCAGGCCGTCTTCTCGGCGCTCGCCGAGGACGTGCCCGGCTGGAGCGAGTGGTTCTCGGCGGTGACCCTCGCCCGGCCCTCCGCCGACGGCGGCGGGCGTGAGGTGCGGCTGCGCGGCGGGACGCGCTTCGAGGAGACCATCCTGGTCAGCCAGGCTCCCGAGGTGTACACGTACCGGGCGGACACCTCGAACGCACCGGGCCTGCACGCCCTGGTCGAGGAATGGCGCCTGACACCGGCGGGCAGCGGGACGTGCGTGCGGTGGACCTTCGCCGCCGACGGAACCGCCGTGTTCCGCGCGGCACTCACCCTGGGGCGGAGCGGTCTGGGCCGCGCCTTCCGGGGCGCGGTGACGGCCTTGGACCAACGGCTCGCCCCGGCTTCCGCCTGAGCGATCAACAGGGCTTCCGCTTGCGGGGGTTGAAGGGGCGGCGCCGGAGCCCGGTACGCCGCCGGACACGACTGGCACCCGAAGGCCCGTACACCCGGGGGACCCGGCCCGTGTCCCCGTACGCCCTAAGGCCCCGGCCCGTCCACCCGAAAGACCCGGCCCGACCGCCGCCCACCCGGAACGCCCGGCACACGGCCTCCGGGTCAGGCCGGCCAAACCCCCGTCTCCAGCACGGAGTCGATGGCCGTCGTGTACGGCGCGATGTCCAGGCCCTGTTCGGCCAGCCAGGCGTCCGAGTAGTACTTGTCGAGATAGCGCTCCCCGGGGTCGCACAGCAGCGTCACCACGCTTCCCCTGCGCCCCTCGGCCACCATCTCGGCGACGATCTTCAGCGCGCTCCACAGGCCCGTGCCGGTCGACCCGCCCGCCTTGCGGCCCATCGCCCGCTCCAGGGCCCGTACGGCGGCGACGCTCGCCGCGTCCGGCACCTTCATCATGCGGTCGATGGCGCCGGGCACGAAGCTGGGCTCGACACGCGGCCGGCCGATGCCCTCGATGCGCGAGCCGCGGTCACAGGTGACGTCCGGGTCCCCGGTGATCCACCCCTCGAAGAAACAGGAGTTGTCCGGATCGGCGACACAAATGCGGGTGTCCGCCTGCATGTAGTGGACGTACCGGGCGAGCGTCGCCGACGTACCGCCCGTACCGGCCGTGGCGACGATCCACGCGGGTTCGGGGAATCGCTCCAGGGCCAGCTGCCGGAAAATGGACTCGGCGATGTTGTTGTTCCCGCGCCAGTCCGTCGCCCTTTCCGCGTATGTGAATTGATCCATGTAGTGGCCGCCGGTCTCGGCCGCCAGAGCGACGGACTCCTCGTAGATCTTGCGCGAGTCGTCCACGAAGTGGCACTGCCCGCCGTGGAATTCGATCAGCCGGCATTTCTCGGCGCTCGTGGTGCGGGGCATGACGGCGATGAACGGCACGCC
The DNA here is from genome assembly GCF_037940415.1 of Streptomyces sp. f51. NCBI lineage: Bacteria > Bacillati > Actinomycetota > Actinomycetes > Kitasatosporales > Streptomycetaceae > Streptomyces > Streptomyces sp. f51. The sequence goes on from NZ_CP149798.1 coordinate 573,964, forward strand.
GACGAGCCCGGCGAAATAGGCCTCGGACACGGCAGTCGAGCCGCTCGACGCCTCGATCACCGGGCGGCCGGGCCGGATCCAGCCGTTGCAGAGGCCGTACAGGAAGAGCGAGCGGGCCAGCCGGTGCTTGAGGCTGCCCGTCGGGTGGGTCGACTCGTCCTTCAGGTACAGATCGACCCCCCACTCCTCGGGGAGCGGGAAGCGCAGCAGATGGGTGTCGGCCGAGCGGTTCGCGTCCGCCTGGACCTTGCGGACGGCCTCTTTGAGCCAGCTCCGGTACCGCGCGTCACTGCGGTCGACATCGAGGGTCTCACCGGTCGGGATCGGCTGGGTAGTGCTCACGGGGAGGCTCCTAACGCGTGGCGCCGACACCGCGTCGACTGATCTGACCTCACGATCATAAGCACCTTCCGCAGGCTTCTCACCTGCATAAATACACCTTTGGGGCGCCCAAAGGCGCCCCTGGGGGGACGAGCGGGATCCGGTTCCGGGGAGCGGCCGGTCCACGTCCAGGGGGGCGCATCCCGGCCTTTGCTCCCGTCACCGCCACCACCTCGCCATACGTACTGGTGCTCGGCGCCACCTGCGGGCAGACTGCACCGCGCGGGGCGGTCGCCCCCGACGCGGATGCACACTGGGTCACGACGGAACACAGCCGGAGCGCACAAGGGGGCGGAGCATCATGGCGGAGCCGGAGTTCACTGCCACGGGCGTGCGGATCGGGAAGAGGCTGCGTTCGCTGACCCGGGCCGGTCAGGTCCGGATCAGCGACGGCAGGCTGGAACTGCTCACCAGCTACGGCAGCGAGATCGACAGCGCGCCGGTGCAGGCGGTGCGCGCCTCGAAACCCTGGTTCGCCCACGAGGACCGGGCGTTGGCGGACGTCAACGGCACGCGGTACTCACTCACGCTCGGCGAGCACGATCCCGCGCCCGGCCGGCCGGGGCCACCGTCGGCACGCCGCTTCATCGAGGCGGTCCGCAAGGCGGCCGGACGCAACGGCTGAGGCGCACCGACCACACCCGCCGCACATCCTGAAGCACCGCGAGTTGCGGGACCGTGCCCCCTGGGTCACTCTGATGTCACATCACTCTGGGTTTACCGGCGATAACGCTGCGAACCAGCCCGCCGGTCATCACAGCAGGCGGCCGTTGCACTCAGCCACTCTGCTGGATCCGATCTCCGCCTTCTTCCGGACCTCAATTCGGGGAGTCGCAGCCGTGATCAGCCAGCCAAGCAGGCATTGCACGGTGGAGCTCCAAGCCCTGCCGTCGCGGATCGGCCAGGTCCGCAGAATCGTCTCTGCGCAGTTGCGCTACTGGCATCTTGACCCCTTGATAGACCGGGCCGCACTCGGGGTGACCGAGCTGCTGTCCAACGTCCACCGGCACGCCCAGCCGGACAAGGTCTGCACCGTCGAGATCGAGCTGCTGCTCGACCGGCTCACCGTCTCGGTGCACGACCACGACCCCCGGCTTCCCGTGATACGCGAGGCCGGCCCCGGCTCCACCTGCGGACGCGGCCTCGCGATGGTCGCGGCCGTGAGCGAGAGCTGGGGTGTGCGGCCCGAGGGCGAGTCCGGCAAGGCCGTGTGGTTCACGCTTCCGGCGTCCACCCCCGTGGTGGCGGCCTCGCTGCGCCCGCCGTACGAGGTCGCGAGCGAGGTCACGCTCCGGCAGACCGTCGACGTCCTCAGGCCCGAACACGCTCCCGCCCGGTCGGCCGTTGCCGGCTGACCGGGCGGTGACCGCCCTCCCGTACGCCGCTCGCTCATGGAGGCCGTACGGCACCGGGGCGCTCACCCGTTCCAGCACGTCCGGCGGCCCTTCGCCGCCCCGGGCCGGCGCTCGCGCCCGTCACACCGGGCCGCCCTTGCCCATACGTCCGAACTGCTCGTCGAGGACGGACAGCCGGCGCCAGTACTCGTCCTCGTCGATCTCCCCGGAGGCGAAACGCCTGCCGAGGACGGCGATCGGCGAGTCACCGGCCGGCAGCGAACCGCCCGGGCCGAAGCCTCCCGTCGCCCGCCAGGGACCACGGCGCCCCCGCCACGCGGTGCGCCGCAGCACGGTCACGACGCCGATCACGACGGCCGCCCAGATCAGCGGAAAGAACAGGATCCACGGGCCGGGCCCGCCGTCCCAGTTCGCCAGGGTCTGCATCTCGGGTCATCTCCTCGGTCGAACCACGCGTCCGCGCGGCGTCTCGGCCACGCGTTCGTGCGGGCCTCTTGGTGATGCTTCGAGAGTCGCCCCGGCACGGGGTCCGCGTCGTCGTACGGCCAGCGGCCGTGCGCGTACCTCCCGTGGAGTACGCCGGACACCCGGGGCTGCTTCCCCGGGCGGCGGCCCTCGATTCCCAGGCGGGAGCCCTCGTTTCCCCAGGCGGCACACCCCGGCTGCTGAACGGCCGGATTCTGTACCTACTGGTATGTACAGTGGGTTCATGAGCACGCCCGACCGATTGATCGAGTCCACCCGCGAGCTGCTGTGGGAGCGCGGATACGTGGGCACCAGCCCGAAGGCGATCCTGGAGCGCGCCGGCGCCGGGCAGGGCAGCATGTACCACCACTTCCGGGGCAAGCCCGACCTCGCCCTCGCCGCGATCCGCCGCACCGCCGAGGAGATGCGCACGACCGCAGAGGACGTCCTCGGCTCGCCCGGATCGCCGTACGAACGCGTCGAGGCCTATCTGCGCCGGGAGCGCGACACCCTGCGCGGCTGCCCCATCGGACGGCTCACCATGGACGCGGACGTGATCGCGAGCGCCGAACTGCGCGCACCGGTCGACGAGTTCCTGACCTGGCTGCGCGGGCGGCTGGCCTCGGTCGTCGAAGAGGGCAGGGAGCAGGGGGACTTCGCTCCCGGTCTCGACGGTGAGGAGATCGCCTCGACGATCCTCGCGACCGTCCAGGGCGGCTACGTCCTGGCGCGGGCCTCCGGTTCGCCTGCCGCGTTCGACACGGCCGTCCGGGGGCTGCTCGCCCTGCTCGCCCCGGCGGGTGACCGGCCGGCCCGGGGCGGTCAGGGATGAGCCCGGCTGCCCTGGTCCGTACGGTTCTCGGCGACGTACGCCCCGAGGACCTCGGCGTGTGCGACGCGCACGACCACCTCTTCTTCGCCAGTCCCCGGCTCGCGGGCCAGGAGCTGTGGGACAGGTCCGCCGCCGGGGCCGAACTGGCCGCGTTCCGGGCACAGGGCGGTGGTGCCGTGGTCCAGTGGACTCCGTACGGTCTCGGCAGACGGGCGGCGGATCTGCCGCCGGTCTCCCGCGACGCCGGGGTCCATGTCGTGGCGGCGACCGGACTGCACCAAGCGGCCCACTACACCGAGCAGTCGCTCGGCGAGATACGCGGAAGGCTGGCCGGGGTCTTCGTCGCCGAGCTCACGACGGGCATCGGGACGACGGGAGTCCGGGCCGGCCTGATCAAGGTCGCGGGCGGCTTCCACGCCCTGGACGCGCACGCCCGCTGGACGATGGCCGCAGCGGCCGAGGCCCACCATGCCACGGGTGCGCCGATCGCCGTGCACCTGGAGCTGGGCACCGGCGCTCTGGACGTACTCGACCTGCTGTGCGGGGAGTTGGGTGTACCGGCGCACCGGGTGATCCTGGGACACCTCAACCGTTCCCCCGACCTCGTGGTGCAGCGCGAGGCCGCCGCGTCGGGCGCCTACCTCGCCTTCGACGGCCCCTCCCGCGCCAACCACGCCACCGACTGGCGCATGCCGGATGCCGTACGAGCCCTCGCGGACGCCGGTTTCGGCGACCGGCTGCTGCTCGGCGGCGACACGACGACCGCCACGGCCCGCTCGGTCGACGGCGGCCCCGGAATGCCGTATCTGCTGCGCCGCGTCAGGCCGCGGCTCGAACTCGCCCTGGGCAAGGAGCTGGTGGACCGGATCCTCACCGAGAACGCCGGCCGCGCCTTCGCCGTCGCCTGGCGGTCCTGAGAGCCGGACGGGCGGAACGTCAGACGGGCAGCGCCTTCAGGGGGTCGTCCAGCACCGGCTGCCAGGCCAACTCGGCCGCCCCGACCAGGCTGTTGTGGTCCAGCGTGCAGGCGAGGATCGGCACCCCGCCGCTGCGTCCCCACAGACTGCGGTCGGCGACGACGGCGCGCAGCCGGTCCGGGTCGGCGTCCAGCAGGGCGCGGTGCAGTCCGCCGAGGATGATCCGGTCCGGGTTGAGGATGTTGACGAGCCCCGCCAGGCCGAGGCCCAGCCGGTCGATCAGCGCCTCGATGGCCGTGCGGACGGCCGGATCGGAGCTCTCGTCGCGGATCAGTTCGTTGGACTGCTGGAGCAGCGACACCTCGGGGCCCGGGGTCCGGCCGGCCGCGGTCAGGAAGGCCAGCGGGTCGGCCTCGACGTCGAGGCAGCCACGGCTTCCGCAGTGGCAGGGACGGCCCTCGGGGTTGACGGTGAGATGGCCGACTTCCAGCGCGAGCCCCGAACTGCCGGTGTGCAGACGCCCGTCGAGCACCAGGGCGCCACCGACTCCCCGGTGCCCGGTCGCCACGCACAGCAGGTCGCGGGCGCCGCGGCCCGCTCCGTGCCGGTGCTCGGCGAGGGCGGCGAGGTTGACGTCGTTGGCGGCGAACGCCGGCCCCTCGATCCCGGCCGCGCGCACCCGCTCGGCGAAGATCTCACGGACCGGCGAGCCCGCGGGCCAGGCCAGATGCAGCGGGTTGAGCGCGAGGCCCTCGGGCTCGGCGACGGCCGAGGGTACGGCGAGACCCGCGCCCACACAGCGGCGCCCGGTCTCGCGGAGCAGTGCGGCGCCCGCGTCGACGACCGAGCCGAGCACCTTCGCCGGATCGGCGTCGACCGTCTCGCAGCCGGGAGCGGTCGCGACGATCCGGCCGCCGAGACCGACCAGCGCGGCGCGGAACCCGTCGGCGTGCACCTGCGCGGCCAGCGCGACGGGCCCGTCTTCGGCGAGCTCCAGCCGGTGGGAGGGCCGCCCCTGCGAACCGGCGGCGGCACCGGGCCGCGCGTCGACCCGGATCAGTCCGAGGGCTTCGAGTTCCGCGGCCACCGCGCCCGCGGTCGCCCGGGTGACGCCCAGTTCGGCGGTGAGCACGGCACGTGTCGGGGCGCGCCCGGTGTGCACAAGTTCCAGCGCCGGTCCGAGTGCTCCGCGCCCTCGGTCGAGCCGTGTCCGCGTGCTGCCATCCCCCGCCGTCCGGGGGCCCGCCTTGCCGTTCATGAAGGCGAGTCTCCCATGATCCGCTCCCGCGCGGCCCGTCCGGTCGCGGCGGGCTGCGCCTGGCCGTGAGGCCGGCCCCGGCTACCCCGCGGGCTCCGGCGGGAAGCCACTGGCGCGGAGTGTGAGGTTCAGCCGCCCGGTCAGTCCCAACTCCGGGGGCGCCGTGCCCGCGTACACCTTCGGCACTCCGTGGTACGCGAGCCGTGACGGGCCGCCGAACACGAAGAGGTCGCCGCTGCGCAGCTCGACGTCGGTGTACGGCCGTGCGCGGGACTCCGTGTTCCCGAACCGGAAGACGCAGGTGTCGCCCAGGCTCAGCGACACGACCGGGGCTCCGCACGATTCGTCGCTGTCCCGGTGCATGCCCATACGGGTCTCGGCGTCGTAGAAGTTGATCAGGGCGATGTCGTAGACGGCGGCCGGATCCGTACCGAGGGCGTCGGCGCCGAGCGCGTCCGTGACCGCTTCACGGGCCAGCCTGCCGAGCGGCTCGGGGAAGGGTTTCACCGGCGACCCGTCGCCGTCGACCACCGTCCGCGCGTAGCCGTACGGGTACCAGTGCCAGCCGAGACACACCTGGCGCGCGGTCATCGTGCCGCCGCCGGGAGTGCGGACCGTGCGCAGACCCGCGGGCGGCCGGGCCCAGCCGCGGCAGGCCTCCAGGAGCCGCCGCTGAGCTGCCGCGTCCAGCCGGTCCGGGAGGTGCACGGCACCGGGCGCGATCACCGCCCTGCCGCGCGGGAACAGCTCCGCGTCCATCGACATGCCCTCATCCTCGCGCATCCCGGGTGGCCCGGTCGCTTAGCCTTGACCCACGATGAACGACCGGATGACGACACCCTGGGGCGAGTACGAACTCGCCCGCTTCCCCGAGGACCCCCGCGAACGGCTGCGCGCCTGGGACGCCGCGGACACCTATCTGCTGCGGCACCTCGCGGAGAGCGGCACCGCGCTGACGGGCTCGGTCGTGATCGTCGGTGACCGGTGGGGCGCCCTGACCACAGCCCTGTCCGAGCGGCGGCCGACGCAGATCACCGACTCTCTTCTGACGCGGGAGGCCACGCGCGCGAACCTGGCGCGGGCCGGTGCCGAGGAGTCCGGGGTGCGGCTGCTGACGACCCAGGACCCGCCGCCCGAGCGGATCGACGTGCTGCTCGTGCGGGTGCCCAAGAGCCTCGCCCTGCTGGAGGACCAGCTGTACCGGCTGGCGCCCGGCGTGCACGAGGGGACCCTCGTCGTCGGCACGGGGATGGTCAAGGAGATCCACACCTCGACGCTGCACCTCTTCGAGCGGATCCTCGGTCCGACCCGCACCTCGCTGGCCGAGAAGAAGGCCCGGCTGATCTTCTGCACCCCGCTCCAGGGGATCGCACGGAAGACCAACCCCTGGCCCTACAGCTATCAGCTGCCCGACGACGTCGGCCCGGTCTCCGGCCGCACCGTCGTCAACCACGCGGGCGTGTTCTGCGCCGACCGCCTCGACATCGGCACCCGTTTCTTCCTGTCGCACCTGCCGCGCAGCCGGGGCGCCGAGCGGGTGGTGGACCTGGGCTGCGGAAACGGCGTGCTCGGTACGGCCGTCGCGCTGGCCAATCCCGAGGCCGAGGTGCTGTTCGCCGACGAGTCGTTCCAGGCGGTGGCCTCGGCGGAGGCGACCTACCGGGAGAACGCCGGCGGGAGCGCCGAGTTCCGTGTCGCCGACGGACTGGAGGGAGTCCCGTCCGGGAGTGTCGACCTCGTCCTGAACAATCCCCCGTTCCACTCCCACCAGGCCACGACGGACACGACCGCGTGGCGCATGTTCTCGGACGCCCGGCGCGCGCTGCGGCCGGGCGGGGAACTGTGGGTGATCGGCAATCGGCACCTCGGCTACCACCTCAAGCTGCGGCGGCTCTTCGGCAACAGCGAACTGGTCGCGGGAGACGCCAAGTTCGTGATCCTGCGGGCCGTGAAGAAGGACGCGGGGCGGTAGTCCCACCACCGGGCCGGCTCGCCGGAGGACGGGCACACTCCTCATCCAGGACAGAATTCCCTCACTTTTTGATCACCCCTGGACACCTGCGCGTACGACCGTAGAGTGATGCCGATCACCAATGACAACTGGGGGAATCATGTCGCGCCGCGCTGTCGTCATCGGCGGGAGCGTGGCCGGCATGCTCGCCGCCGCGGCCCTGTTCCGCTCCATGGACGAGGTCATCGTCCTGGAGCGCGACGAGCTGCCCGACGGACCGTCCGCGCGCAAGCGGATCCCCCAGGCACGGCACGCGCACATCCTGCTGCCCAGCGGCCGCGAGGCCATCCGGGAACTGCTCCCGGTGGCGGACGTGCACGGACGGCTGCTCGCCGCGGGAGCTCACGAGCAGCCGCTGACCGACATGCTGGGGTTCGGACCGCAGGGCTGGTACCGGCGCTGGCCGACCGTGACCGACGAACTGATGCTCACGTGTTGCAGCCGCGACCTGCTCGACTGGACGCTGCGCGACGCCGTCCTGAGCACCACTCCCGTCGTCGTCCGCCGGGGCGAGGCCCTGTCCCTGCTGGGAACCGCCCAGCGCGTCACCGGCGTCCGCGTCCTCGCCGAAGGACTGGAGGAGGACCTGCGGGCCGATCTCGTGGTCGACGCGAGCGGACGCGGATCACGTGTCGAGCACTGGCTCGAAGGACTCGGCGTGACGGAGGTGCCGACGGACGAGGTCGACTCGGGTCTCGTCTACGCCAGCCGGCTGTTCCGGGTTCCGCGCGGCGCGGAGGGCTTCCCGCTCACACAGGTCGAGGCGGACCCGACCGCCGCCCGGCCGGGCCGTTCCGCCACCCTGGTGCCGATCGAGGGCGGGCGGTGGCTGGTCAGCCTGGCGGGCACCCGCGGCGGCGAACCCGGCGACAACCCCGCGGCGTTCACCGACTTCGCCCTCAACCTGCGCCATCCGCTCGTCGGACAGCTCATCTCCGGGGCCGAGCCCCTCAGCGAGGTGTTCCTGAGCCGCAGCACCCGCAACAGGCGCCGCGAGTTCGACAAGGCGGCCATGCCCGAGGGCCTGGTGGTGCTCGGTGACGCCGTCGCCACCTACAACCCCGTCTACGGCCAGGGCATGTCCGTCGCGGCCCTCGGCGCCCAGGCGCTGAGCCGGCAGCTGCGGCAGACCGATGTCACCGCCCCGGGCTTCTCCCGCGACGTCCAGCGGGCCGCCGCCAAGTCCGTCACGGCCGCCTACACGATGAGCACGTCGCAGGACCAGTGGTTCCCCGAGGTGGTCGGCCGGGCTCCGACGCTCGTGGACCGGCTGCTCAGCGGCTACATGGGCCGGATGGGGCGCGTGGCGACCACGTCGTACGAGGTGTCCGCGGCCATGTGCAAGGTGATCACGCTTCAGGACGACGCGAGCCGTCTCGTCCACCCCAAGCTGCTGCTCGCCACGCTCAAGGGACCTGTCATGGAGCCCCTGGCCGGGCCTCCGCTGACCTCCGAGGAGAGCGCCTTCGTGGATTCCACTGGCCCGCTCGCCGTCTGAAGGCGGGCTCGGAGCCGGGGGGCGGGCGCGGTCACGACAGCTGTCGTACCGCGGTCCTCCGCGACTGGACCGCGGCGTCGACGATCGGTGTGCGCACCGCCTTCGACAGGCTCAGCAGGGACGGCTGGCCGGTGTCCAGCGATCGCGAACCGGCGGCCTGCCGGCGCACACGCCCACTGACCGAGACCACCACGTCGACGTCACCGACCGAGATGCCGATGGTGCCGGTCTCCGGCACGGAGGCCGGAGCCTCGGCGAGAGCGGCGACGGCGACCATCGCGGCCATGCCGATCGCCTCGGCCTCGGCGGCGGAGGAACCGGCGGCCAGCGCGTCGCGGTACGCACTCTGCCGCACCTGGTCGTCGAGCTGCCCGGCGAGCCGCTTGAGGCCGTCACGGATGGCGGTCTCCCGTGTGGTGAGCCGCAGTTCGACGTCGCCGATCATCCGCCACGACAGTTCCGTGACGCGGCGCCGACGGCTGGTCGGCTCCGCCAGCAGACGGAACAGCGGACGCAGGCGTACGAACGTGACGGTCGAGTCGATGCGTCGGCCGACGAGGGGAAGGATGTACCCGGCCGAGGCCAGACAGGATCCGACCGCCACCAGCGGTGCGACGCTGGTGCTGAGCCCGTCCCAGTGGTGTCCGAGCCAATGAGCGGTCAGCGCGACGGACTTGACGACGCTGTAGGCGCTGGTGAACAGCCAGCCCAGCACCAGCAGGGCCAGCGAGCCCCGGGTCCAGCCGCGCACCTTCCCGATCCAGCTCCAGCACAACAGGGTCGTCGTCACCGCGGCCACCATGTGCGCCATCAGATACAGCACGATCATCTCGCGGATGAACGGCGTCGAGGCGTAATAGGTGTCGAAGTCGGCCCGGCGCTCGACCGGCGCATTCCCCAGCGAGAACAGCACGCCCTCGGCGGCGATCACTCCGATGTAGCTGAACAGCCAGGCCCGGGACGTGCGTCGGACCTGGACCGGGTCGCTGCCGCGCCAGTGCACGATGAGGATGAGGGAGGCCGCGCCGAACGCGGTCACCGCGCCGTAGGTGAGCGGCGCCGCCACGTTCGGGATGCCGGTGGAGCTGTTGACCAGCGCGACGGTGGGGGGAGCGCCGAGCACGAAGCAGAGGCCCGACAGCAGGATGACGGCGCAGAACGACCGCTTGAGCGGATCTCTCCAGTGGCGGCGCAGGTCGGGCAGTTGCGCGGCGAACCCCGCCCAGAGGACGGCCGCGGCCAGGTAGTAGATCAGTCCGTTCACATCAGGCCCAGCGGTGTGCGGGGGCCGAGTCCTCGGTGCGCGCCGCCGGTGCGCGCCGGCATACGGATATCAGCCAGAAGTTGACCGCTCAAGGCCTTCTCCGTTCTGCGGCCGGCCCAGCGCCGGACCTGCCCCGAAAACACCGCAAACCCCTGCTCCCCGCGTTCATGGGGCATACAGACGCGTGCCCGAGCGGCCTCCGGGGCGAAGGCTCACCCGCGAACGTGCCGTGCCGTTTCGGCCTCCTCATGGTTGTTCACCCTAGCCACCTTCCCGCCCGCTCGAACTGCCGTCGGGGCAAAAGCACATGTGTGGAAAGTTGCTTCCGGCCGGCCCGGCGTCCACCGCGCGCCGCTTTGGGTCAGATGTCCGGCTGTGGCGGCATGTGGGCGCCGGAGGCGGCCGATGACCCGGGCAGCGGTCACCCCCGCAGGACGCCGATGAGCCTGGCCACCGTCCGGGCCATCGCCTCCCGCCCCACGCTCAGGTACTTCCGCGAGTCCACGGCGTCGGGGCTGGCGGTGAGGAACTCCCGGATGGCGCCCGTCATCGCGATGTTCAGCGCGGTGCCGACGTTGACCTTGGCGATACCGCCCTGGACGGCGGCCCGCAGTTCTTCGTCGGGCACCCCGGAGGAGCCGTGCAGCACGAGGGGTACCCCGAGCGCGGCGGAAAGACGCTTGAGCAGCTCGTGGTCGAGGACCGCGGTCCGGGTCGTCATCGCGTGCGAGCTGCCGATCGCCACGGCGAGCGCGTCCACACCGGAGTCGGCCACGAAGGCACGGGCCTCGCCGGGGTCGGTCCGGGCGCCGGGCGCGTGCGCGTCCCGCGGGGGCTCCCCGTTCTTGCCGCCGATCTCACCCAACTCGGCCTCGATCCACAGACCTTGGGCATGCGCCCAGTCCGCTGCGGCGCGGGTCGCGGCGAGGTTCTCCGCATAGGGCAGGTGCGACGCGTCGTACATGACGGAGCTGAAACCGGCACCGGGCGCCTGGCGCAGCAGGTCGTCGCTCCGCACATGGTCGAGGTGCAACGCGACGGGAACCGAGGCCCGTTCGGCGGCGGCCGTCGCGGCGCGGGCCAGCGGAAGCAGCCGGCCGTGACGGAACTTGACCGCGTTCTCGCTGACTTGGAGCACGACGGGCGCGCCGGCCGACTCCGCTCCCGCTATGACGGCCTCGATGTGCTCCAGGGTGATGACGTTGAAGGCGGCAACGGCGACCGGAGGGTCGACGGTCCGGGACTCGGCGGCCCCGATCTCAGCGCTCCGGGACTCGGCGGCTCGGCTTTCGATGGTCCGGGCCTCGCCGGTCCGCGCCTGGGCGGCGCGGCTCTCGGTGGTCACGGCGACCAGCTCGCCGGTTGCTGCGAGGGGCACAACTCCTCCTGCTGCGTTGGGAATCGAGTCCTGCTCCGTGGAGAAAGGGGCCGACGGAGCGGCTCAGGCGACTCAGCGGCTCAGGCGACTCCGCGACTCGGGCGACCCGGCGACTCGGGCGACCCGGCCGCTTCACTGGCCGAGGATCACCGAGCGAGTGAGATGGCGGGGCCGGTCGGGGTCCAGGCCGCGCGCCGCGGCGACGGCGACGGCGAGGCGCTGGGCGCGGACGAGTTCGGCGAGCGGGTCGAGGCCGCCGTCCACCCACAGCCCGCCGGTCCCCCGGACCTGTTCGGCCAACCCCTCGGGTGCCTCGCCGAGCATCCAGGTGGCGGTGCCGGTGGTCGTGACGCTGATGGGGCCGTGGCGGTACTCCATCGCCGGGTAGGCCTCGGTCCAGGCGAGGGACGCCTCCCGCATCTTGAGGCCGGCCTCGTTGGCGAGCCCGACGGTCCAGCCGCGGCCGAGGAACGTGAACTGCGAGCAGCCCACGAGCCCTTCGGGCAGCGGGGTGTCCAGCGCGGTGCGCGCGTCGGCGACCACGCTGTCGTCGTGCAGGCCGAGGTGGGCGCGGAGCAGGGTGAGCGCGGTGGTCGCGAAACGGGTCTGCACGACGGAGCGTTCGTCGGCGAAGTCGAGCACGACGACCTCGTCGGCGGACTTCATCACGGGCGTGTCCGGATCGGCGGTGACGGCGGTCGTACGGGTGCGTCCGCGCAGCCGTCCGAGCAGTGCGAGGACTTCGCTGGTCGTCCCGGAGCGCGTGAGGGCGACCACGCGATCGTAGGAGCGGCCCCAGGGGAACTCCGAGGCGGCGAAGGCGTCGGTCTCGCCCTGCCCGGACTGTTCGCGCAGTACCGCCGCGGCCTGCGCCATGAAGAACGAGGTGCCGCACCCCACGATCGCGACGCGTTCCCCCGCCGCGGGCAGCGCGGCTCCGTGGGCCGCCGCCTCGTCCGCGGCACGGATCCAGCACTCGGGCTGGCTGCTCAGCTCTTCCTCGACGTACGTCATGCCGTACCCCTCCCACGGATGCTCGTTTCTGCAAGATATAGCGAGCTTTCGAGCACAATCAAGCATTCGAGCGCAGGCGGGGTGCGTTAAAGTCGCGAAGGAACGAGGAATGGAGGGCGCTGATGTCGCGGGACGCCCGGTGGAAGGCGCTGCTCGAACTGCTCCTGGAGCACGGGCGGCTGGACGTCGAGGAGGCCGCGGCGCGGCTGGAGGTCTCGGCGGCGACGATCCGGCGCGACTTCGACCAGCTCGCCGAGCAGCAGATGCTCGTACGGACCCGGGGCGGGGCGGTCGTCCACGGCGTCTCGTACGAACTCCCCCTGCGCTACAAGACCGCCCGGCGCGCCTCGGAGAAGGAGCGCGTCGCGAGAGCGGTGGCCGGGCTCATCGGGCCCGGGGAGGCGGTGGGCCTCACCGGGGGCACCACGACGACCGAGGTGGCCCGCGCGCTCGCCGTGCGCCCGGATCTGGCCTCGGGCTCCCCCGCCCTGACCGTGGTCACGAACGCCCTCAACATCGCGAACGAGCTCGCCGTACGCCCCCAGTTCAAGATCGTGGTGACCGGCGGGGTCGCCCGGCCGCAGTCGTACGAGCTGATCGGGCCGCTGGCCGACGGCGTGCTCAAGCAGATCACCCTGGACGTGGCGGTGCTCGGCGTGGTCGCGTTCGACGCCACGCACGGCGCGGCCGCCCACGACGAGGCGGAGGCGGCGATCAACCGCCTCCTGTGCGAGCGGGCCGAGCGCGTGATCGTCGCCGCCGACTCCAGCAAACTGGGACAGCGCGCGTTCGCCCGGATCTGCGCGGCCGACTCGGTGGACACCCTCGTCACGGACACGGCGGCGGCACCCGAGACGATCCAGCGGTTCGAGGAGGCGGGGGTCGCGGTCATCGCCGTGTGACCCAGCACACCGGCACCCGCACGCCTGCGCTCCCCCCACACGCGGCTCCCGCACGCCTGCTCTCCCCCACACGCGGCTCCCGCGCCCTCACCGAGTCCCGCCGTGTGCGACAGCCACACCCCCGCCCATCTGCGCCGCCCGCGCCCGCGCACGCCGGTCCGCCCCACCCGCGCACGCCCGCACACCGACCCTCGCGCGCCGCGCGCACCCGTACCCGCGCGCCCCCGAGACCCGCCCGCCGGCGCGGCGAGCCCCCGCGCAGCCCGCAAATGGACACCGCATGAACGACCGGAATCAGGGTCCGGTTACCATATGAGCGCCACCTAGCTCGAAAGATGGATTCTGTGACTGTCAACGACGACGCGTTCACCAACTGGAAGACCCGCGAAGAGATCGCGGAGTCGATGATCCCCATCATCGGGAGGCTGCACCGGGAACAGGACGTCACCGTCCTCCTGCACAGCCGCTCCCTCGTGAACAAGTCGGTGGTGAGCATCCTCAAGACCCACCGCTTCGCCCGGCAGATCGCGGGCGAGGAGCTCTCGGTCACGGACACACTGCCGTTCCTCCAGGCGCTCACCACGCTCGACCTCGGCCCGTCCCAGATCGACATCGGCATGCTCGCCGCGACGTACCAGGCCGACGACCGCGGCCTGTCCGTGGCGGAGTTCACGGCCGGTGCGGTTTCCGGTGCCACCGGCGAGAACAAGATCGAGCGCCGCGAGGGGCGTGACGTCGTCCTCTACGGCTTCGGCCGCATCGGCCGCCTGATCGCCCGGCTGCTCATCGAGAAGACCGGCTCCGGCAACGGCCTGCGCCTGCGTGCCATCGTCGTGCGCCAGGGCGGCGACCAGGACATCGTCAAGCGCGCCTCGCTGCTGCGCCGCGACTCCATCCACGGCCAGTTCCAGGGCACGATCACGGTCGACGAGGCGAACAGCACGATCATCGCCAACGGCAACGAGATCAAGGTCATCTACGCCAACGACCCGTCCGAGATCGACTACACGGCGTACGGGATCAAGGACGCCATCCTGGTCGACAACACCGGCAAGTGGCGTGACCGCGAGGGCCTCTCGAAGCACCTGCGCCCCGGGATCGACAAGGTCGTCCTCACGGCGCCGGGCAAGGGCGACGTCCCCAACATCGTGCACGGCGTCAACCACGACACGATCAAGCCGGACGAGCAGATCCTGTCCTGCGCCTCCTGCACCACCAACGCGATCGTCCCGCCGCTCAAGGCGATGGCGGAGGAGTACGGCGTTCTGCGCGGCCACGTGGAGACCGTCCACTCGTTCACCAACGACCAGAACCTGCTGGACAATTACCACAGCTCCGACCGCCGTGGCCGCTCCGCACCGCTCAACATGGTCATCACGGAGACGGGTGCCGCCTCCGCGGTCGCCAAGGCGCTGCCCGACCTGAAGGCCCCCATCACGGGCAGCTCGATCCGCGTCCCGGTGCCGGACGTCTCGATCGCGATCCTCAGCCTGCGCCTGGGCCGCGCGACCACCCGCGAGGAAGTCCTCGACTACCTCCGCAACGTCTCGCTGACCTCGCCGCTGAAGCGCCAGATCGACTTCATCAGCGCCCCCGACGCGGTGTCCAGCGACTTCATCGGCTCGCGCCACGCCTCGATCGTCGACGCCGGCGCCACCAAGGTCGAGGACGACAACGCGATCCTCTACCTCTGGTACGACAACGAGTTCGGCTACTCCTGCCAGGTCATCCGGGTCGTCCAGCACGTCTCCGGGGTGGAGTACCCCACCTTCCCGGCACCGGCGGTCTGAGCCGGCCACCACAGCCGCGGCCACGGCCGCACGCGGCCGAATCCGCACACCGTTCGCCGCCCGGGCAGCCGGGACGGCGGGCGGTGAGCGGCCGGGGGCGACAGGGGATCCCGCAGCACGGGGACGCCGGTCGCCCCTTGTCCGTGTGCGCTCCACCTGCTCCCACCAGCGCGTTCGTACCGCCGTACCGCTCGGATCCGGGCCCGCCGCCTCCCTTGCCCCGATCGTGGGAGCCGTCTAACGTGAGTTTGTGCCACTGATAAACAAAACGGCTCCGCACAACGTCGTGACGGACCGCTCCCTGACCCGACTCCGTATCGTCCTCACCACCTTCTTCGCCCTCGACGGCTTCGTCTTCGCCGGCTGGGTCGTGCGCATCCCCGCCATCAAGCACCAGACCGGCGCCTCCTCCTCCGCCCTCGGCCTCGCCCTTCTCGGCGTCTCCGCCGGAGCCGTGATCACCATGATGCTGACGGGACGGCTCTGCCGCCGCTTCGGCAGTCACCCGGTGACCGTGGCCTGCGCCGTACTGATGTCCCTGAGCGTCGTCCTGCCCCCGCACGCCCACTCGGTGCCCGTCCTCGGACTGGTCCTGCTGCTGTTCGGCGCGGCGTACGGCGGTGCCAACGTCGCCATGAACAGTGCCGCCGTCGATCTCGTGGCCGCGCTGCGCCGCCCGGTCATGCCCAGTTTCCACGCGGCGTACAGCCTCGGCGGGATGCTCGGAGCGGGACTCGGCGGACTGGTCGCCGGATCCCTGTCACCGGCACGCCATCTGTTCGCGCTCGCCGTCTTCGGCCTGCTCGTCGCCGCTCTCGCCGGACGCGCCCTGCTCCGCGAGGAGGTCCCCCCGTCGCCGGACCGCTCCCGGAGCGAAGGACCCGCGGGGAAGCCGCTCGTGGGCACCCGCACCCGTGGCCTGGTGGTGGTCTTCGGGCTGATCGCGCTCTGCACCGCCTACGGCGAGGGCGCGCTCGCGGACTGGGGCGCGCTGCATCTGGAGCAGGACCTGTCCGCGCGCCCGGGCCTGGCGGCCGCCGGCTACTCCTGTTTCGCCCTCGCCATGACGATCGGCCGCCTGAGCGGGACGACCCTGCTCGAACGGCTGGGCCGGACCCGCACGCTGGTCCTGGGCGGCACGACCGCCTCGCTCGGCATGCTGCTCGGCGCGCTCGCGCCCTCGGCCTGGGCGGCGCTCCTCGGATTCGCCGTCACCGGGCTCGGCCTCGCCAACATCTTCCCCGTGGCGATCGAGCGCGCCGGCGCGCTCGCCGGAGCGAGCGGGGTCGCCGTCGCCTCCACCCTCGGGTACGGCGGCCTGCTCCTCGGACCGCCCGCGATCGGGTTCATGGCCGACTGGTACTCCCTGCCGACCGCACTCACCAGCGTGGCCGTACTGGCCGCCGCGGCCGCCCTGATCGGTTTCACGACGCGACGCGCCGCCGTGGGGTGACAGGCCATCAGGCACACTCGGCGGCATGGAGATTCGGGAATTCGTGGAAACGCTGGACAGAGAGGGCCGTTCGCTGGCCTCGGCCGCGGAGAAGGCGGGCGTGGACGCCGACGTCGCGACCTGCCCCGGCTGGCAGGTGAGGGATCTGGTTCGGCATACGGGCATGGTCCACCGCTGGGCCACGGCGTTCGTCGCCGAGGGGCACACGACGTACCACCCCGACGGCGGTCTGCCGGACCTGGACCACGACGAACTGCTGAGCTGGTTCCGCGACGGACACCGGCGGCTCGTGGACACCCTGGCCGACGCCTCCCCGGACGTCGAGTGCTGGAGCTTTCTGCCCGCACCCTCGCCCCTCGCCTTTTGGGCACGCAGGCAGGCGCACGAGACCACCGTGCACCGGGTCGACGCCGAGTCGGCGCTCGGCGGTGAACCGACCCCCGTCCCGCCGGACTTCGCGGCCGACGGGATCGACGAGTTGCTGCTCGGATTCCACGGACGCGACAGGAGCCGGGTCCGTACCGAGGAACCCCGGGTGCTGCGGGTGCGCGCCACGGACCGCCCGGACGCGGTGTGGACCGTACGGCTGTCGTCCGCGCCCCCGTCGAGCGGTCGCGGTGGGCACGTCCACGGGGACACGAGCGAACCCGAGCCCGTGGACTGCGAGGTGACGGGATCGGCCGAGCGCCTGTATCTGGCCCTGTGGAACCGGGCGCCGTTCCCCGACGTGTCGGGCGACGCCTCGCTGGCCGCGCTGTGGCGGGAGAAGTCCGCGATCAGCTGGAGCTGAGGGGCTCGACGCGGTCACGGGGACTCCGGGACGGCCCGCCGCCGCCCGACCGGAGGGCCCCAGACCGGAGGGCCCGAGACCGGAGGGCCCGAGACCGGAGGGCCCGAGACCGGAGGGCCCGAGACCGGAGGGCCCGAGACCGGAGGGCCCCAGACGGCCCGACCGGAGGGCCCGGTCAGCCTCCGGACGCCCTCGGGCCGTCCGTCAGCATCCGGGCCAGGACCGCGCGCTGCAACGGCAGTACCTCGCCGTGCAGTTCACGCCCTTCCGGGGTGACGCGGACTCGGACACCCCGCCGGTCCTCGGCGCACATGCCCCGCGTCACGAGACCGTCCTTCTCCAGGCGTCCGATCAGCCGGGACAGGGCGCTCTGACTGAGGTGGACCCGCTCGGAGATCTCCTGGACGCGGAAGCTGGGGCCGCCGTCCGCCGCGGTGCCGGACGCCAGCAGGTCCAGGACCTCGAAGTCACTGGCTCCCAGGCCATGGGGATGCAACGCGCGGTCGAGCTCGCAGAGGGTGCGGGCATGCACCGTCAGGATGTCGCGCCACCGGTCCACGAGCCCTCGCTCGGCATGCTCCGCCGCCATGCCCGCACCGTAGCAATGAACCGCGCGCCCTCGCCGCGGGGTTCTTGCCCCGCCGGGAGCACGGCTGTTGACTCGGACCATGAACGACAACGGGGAAATCATCGGCCGTTACCGCGGAGGCACCGAAGTGACGCACGCGCGCGGCACTCAGGCACGGCGGGACGCCGTCACCGTCGAGATCGGATACGCCCTGGCGAGTGCGGCGTTCGTCGCGGCGGTCGCCTTCGGGGTCGTCACGGGACCCGCTCTCGTCCTCGACTTGTCCGCCGCCGTGGTCCACGGGCTCGTCACCGCGGGAGGCGCCTTGGCCACCGTCCTCTTCGCGCTGCGCGTCGCCACCGTGCTCTACCGCTTCCGCCAGGAGCCCTCCGTGCCTCAGCCCAGCCAGCCCGGCCGCACCAGGCCCGACTCGTAGGCGAGAACGACCAGTTGGGCTCGGTCGCGGGCACCGAGTTTCACCATCGTGCGGCTCACATGGGTCTTCGCCGTGAGCGGGCTGACGACCAGACGGCGGGCGATCTCGTCGTTCGAGAGCCCGATGCCGACGAGCGCCATCACCTCCCTTTCCCTCTCGGTGAGTTCGCTGAGCGAAGCGGCCGACTCGGGCACCTTGGAACGGGCCGCGAACTCGGAGATCAGCCGACGCGTCACCCCGGGCGACAGGAGGGCGTCACCCGCGACCACCGCCCGTACCGCGCGCAGCAGTTCCTCGGGCTCGGTGTCCTTGACGAGGAAGCCCGAAGCACCGGAGCGGATGGCCTCGAAGACGTACTCGTCGAGCTCGAACGTGGTCAGCATGACCACCTTCACGGCCCCGAGTTCCGCGTCGCCGGTGATACGGCGCGTGGCGGCGAGCCCGTCCAGCACCGGCATCCGGATGTCCATCAGGACGACGTCCGGACGCAGTTCACGGACCGAGGCCACCGCGCCCTCGCCGTCGGCGGCCTCCCCGGCCACCTCGATGTCCGGCTGCGCGTCGAGCAGCGCCTTGAAACCCGCCCTCACCAATGACTGGTCGTCGGCGAGCAGTACGCGGATCACCGGTTGTCCTCCTTGGCCTTCCACGGCAGTACGGCGAGCACCCGGAACCCCCCGTCGTCGCACGGACCGGCCTCGATCGTGCCACCGAGCGCGGCCGCCCGCTCGCGCATCCCCGCGAGCCCGTTGCCGCTTCCGCCCGCCTCGGCGCCGGTGGCGGGACCGTCGTCGTCGATCCGCAGCCGCAGGACGCCGTGGTCGTACGCGAACCGCACCCGTGCCCGGCGCGAGCCCGAATGCCGTACGACATTGGTGAGCGCCTCCTGGACGATGCGGAACGCGGCCAGGTCCGTGCCGGGAGCCGACGGCGGGGCCTCGCCCTCGATCTCGACCGTGAGCCCCGCGCTCGCGGCCTGCTCGACCAGTTCGGGGAGCCGGTCGAGCCCGGGAGCGGGCGCGCGGGGCGCCTCCCCCGGAGCCCTCAGGGTGTCGAGGACCTGGCGGACCTCGCCGAGCGCCTCCTTGCTGGCCGCCTTGATGGTGGTGAGCGCCGTACGCGCCTGTTCGGGGTCGGAGTCGAGCAGCGCGAGGCCGACGCCCGCCTGGACGTTGATCACGGAAATGCTGTGCGCCAGTACGTCGTGCAGTTCGCGGGCGATCCTCAGCCGTTCCTCGTCGGCGCGCCGCCGGGCCGCCTGCGCGCGCTCGGCCCTTTCCCGGCTCCACTGCTCACGACGGGCGCGCACCAGCTCCGACAGGGCCACGACCGCCACCACCCAGGTGGCGATGGCGATCTCCTGCGTCCAGGAAGGCGGGTGGTCGCCGGCCGGGGGCAGCCGGCGGTACAGCCAGTGGGCGACCAGGAGATGCCCAGCCCACAGCAGTCCGACCGCCGTCCAGGCCGCCCTGCGGTGCCCGGCGAGCACGGCGCTGAAGCAGGCCACCGCCACGGGGAGGAAGACCGGTCCGTACGGATAGCCCGCCGCCACATAGGCCAACGCCACCGCGGCCGTGCCGAACACGACGAGCACGGGGTGGCGCTGCCGCCAGAGCAGCAGGCCGGAGCCCACCAGCAGAAGCGCCCGGGAGAGCGGGTCCAGAGCCATCCGGTCGCCGTGCTGGGCATGGGCCGCGAAGCCGGAGCCGACGAACACGAAAACGGTCAGGAGCAGCGTGGAACGCCACGGCCAGCGTGCGCCGTGCCCTTCTTCGTTCCAGCGGTCCCACCCGGGCGGCCCCTGCCGCCACCGCGACGGACCGCCCCACGTCGGCGCCGCGGGCGTGCGCTGCTCTTCCATGACCGTCACGCTAGACGGCCGCCGACGGCGGAGGCGTCCGCCGGGCGAGGTGATCACCCGTACTCCCCACGGAGTACGACACCTAGTACGACACCGCCGACGTCGTCGGCACCGGTCAGCGCGGACCTATGCGGGGGACGGCCCTGGGGCGGATCCGGGAGACCGGTCCGGGAGGCCGGTCCGGGGGAGTTCCGGCGGGGGTCCGGAGGAGGGGTCAGGGGGCGCTCGCGCCCGGTGCGGGATACACCAGCCCCACGTCGTGCGCGAGCCGTTCCGCGGCATGCAGGAAGAACGGCTCACGGTCCTCCACCACCCGGTTGAACTGGCCGAACAGCTCGAACCCGATCAGCCCGTGGAGCTGCGCCCACGAGGCCACCAGCACCACCACGACCTCGGGCGGCAGATCGGGGGCGAGATCGGCGGCCATCCGCCGCGCCTCGGGCTCGAGTCCGCCGGGCAGCGGCGTACGGGCCACACCCTTGCCGCGGTAGGCGTCCCGGACGATCCCGATCAGGAGCAGCGCGACCCGGGAGGCGGACGGAACGGTCTCCTGCGGCGCGACGTACCCGGGAACCGGGGAACCGTAGATGAGCGCGTACTCGTGCGGACGGTCCAGCGCCCAGCGCCGTGCCGCCGCGCACACGGTGATCCAGCGTTCCCGGGGGCCGGCGGCGGCCACCCCGGCGTGCGCGGCGGACTCGGCCGCCTCGCCGAGGGAGTCGTAGGCGTCGATGATGAGCGCGGTCAGCAGGTCGTCCCGGCTGGGGAAGTACCGGTAGAGGGCGGAGGAGACCATCCCCAGCTCGCGAGCCACGGCCCGCAGCGACAGCTTGGCCGCGCCTTCCGCGGCGAGCTGTCTGCGCGCCTCGTCCTTGATGGCCGCCGTGACCTCGATCCTGGCTCGGGCACGTGCCCCTCGCGCGGTAGTCATACGGTGCAGTGTCCCACGCTTTCAGAGCAGTGCACACAAACGAGAGCGGTGATCCGGAAATGGATCGGCGATCTGGAACTAGATCGGCGCTCTGGCGGGCGACCGGTGATCAGCGGTCACCGGCCATCGGCCATCCTGCGAGCCCGGGAGAGTGGCCGGCGTCCGGGAGGGCGGCCGGCGCCGACGGTTGGCCACCACAATGAGAGCGGCGCACAAAAACGAGAGCACCGCTCTTGCTTTGGATCACCGATCCGGTGCAGACTCTTCTCAAGCGAGAGCAGTGCTCACGAAACGGATCGCCGCTCTCGCGGCCAGCCTCACGACCCGCACACCTCACGCACCGTGCACCACCGGCACCACCGGCACCACCGGCACCACCGGCACCACCGGCACCACCGGCACCACCGGCACCACCGGCACCACCGGCACCACCGGCACCAAGCATCCCCCACGCTCCAGACATCCCGCGCATCTCACGCACCCCGAGAGGTAACCGTGTCCACTCACGTCCAGAAGCCCGGCTGGTTCACCGTCAACGTCTTCAACCGCGTCGTCGCCTGGATCACCAGGCGGGGGCTCAGTGTCTGGGGCTCACGGGTCCTGGCCGTCCGCGGCCGCAAGAGCGGTGAGTGGCGGACGACGCCGGTCAACCTGCTCACCGTGGACGGCGAGCAGTATCTGGTCGCGCCCCGCGGCCATGTCCAGTGGACGCACAACATGCGGGCGGCCGGCGGGGGCGAGCTGCGCCTCGGCAAGAAGGTCGACACGTTCACGGCCGTGGAGGTGGCCGACGACGACAAGGTGCCGCTGCTGCGCGCCTACCTCAAGCGGTGGAAGGCCGAGGTCGGCGTGTTCTTCGGCGGCGTCGGCCCCGACTCGTCCGACGAGGAACTGCGGCGCATCGCCCCCGACCACCCGGTGTTCCGGATCACGGTCGGGAGCTGACGCCGGCAACGCCCTCCGGGGCCGGCCGTCCCGCGCCTCAGGCCTCCGACTCCTCCGCCGCCTGCGGCCGGCGGTCGAGGGCGGTCAGGGCACGCCCGACCGCGGGATGGTTCCGGATGATCTCCCCGAGCGTGGTGGAACCGCGGGTGATCCCGGTGAAGGCCTTCCAGACCGGGCGCAGGCCGGTGAGGCCGGCGTGGAACAGGCCGGGGCGCCGTTCGAAGGCCGCGAGCAGCCGCTTGCCGACGCTCATCTCGACTCCGAGGCCGGCCTTGATCGCGAAGGCGTAGTTCAGTGCCTGCCGCCGCGCGTCCACCGCGTCATGCGCCTCGGCGATCCGTACCGCCCACTCGCCCGCGAGCCGTCCGGAGCGCAGCGCGAAGGAGATGCCCTCACGGGTCCACGGTTCGAGCAGCCCCGCCGCGTCGCCGCAGACGAGGACCCGGCCGCGCGAGAGCGGCGAGTCGTCGGCGCGGCAGCGCGTCAAGTGGCCCGAGGAGATGGACGGTTCGAAGCCGGCGAGACCCAGCCGGGCGATGAAGTCCTCCAAGTACCGCTTGGTGGCGGCACCTTCTCCGCGCGCGGAGATCACGCCGACGGTGAGCGTGTCTCCCTTGGGGAAGACCCATCCGTAACTGCCGGGCATGGGGCCCCAGTCGATGAGGACACGGCCGCGCCAGTCGTCGGCGACCGTCTCCGGGACCGGGATCTCGGCCTCAAGACCGAGATCGACCTGGTCCAGCTTCACGCCGACGTGCGCTCCTATCCGGCTGGCGCTGCCGTCGGCGCCGACCACGGCCCGCGCCAGGACGGTCTCGCCGCCCTGGAGGACCACGGCGACGGTGCGCCGGTCCGGTACGGCGGAACCGTGCTGCTCGACGCGCGAGACCGTGGCGCCCGTCCGCAGTTCCGCGCCCGCCTTCTGCGCGAACTCGACGAGCTGCTGGTCGAACTCCGGGCGGTTGATCAGCCCGAACAGCATGTGCCGGGACCGGCGCGTGCGGGCGAACCTGCCGTCCATCGAGAAGGTGACCGCGTTCACCCGGTCCCTGAACGGCAGTTCGAAGCCCGGGGGCAGCGCGTCGCGGGAGGGGCCGATGATGCCGCCGCCGCATGTCTTGTAGCGGGGCAGCTCGGCTTTCTCCAGCAGCAGGACGCTGCGTCCCGCGACCGCTGCCGCGTACGCGGCCGATGCGCCCGCCGGCCCCGCGCCGACGACCACGACGTCCCACACCTGCTGTTCGTCGTCCGCCGCACGCCGCTCGTCGTCCGCCGAAGAGTTCTCGCTGCTCACGTTGGTCTACTGCTCCCAGTCCAGCCGTCTGCCGCACCTGTCCCCCGCATCCTACGGCGGGCGTCACCGCAGGCCGCTGTGGGAGGATCTGCAACGGATGCGTCCTGTACACCAGTCCGCATCACTCGATCATCTGTACACAGAAGTACAACGTCGCACCTACAAGGAGCGTGCCCATGTCGTCGAATCCGGTCGCAGAGACCGTCGCCTCGCTCATGCCCCGGGCGAAGGCGGAGCTCGCCGAGCTGGTGGCCTTCAAGTCGGTGGCGGACTTCGACCAGTATCCGAGGAGCGAGAGCGAGGGCGCGGCGAACTGGATCGCGGACGCGCTGCGCTCCGAGGGCTTCCAGGACGTGGCACTGCTCGACACCCCGGACGGCACGCAGTCGGTGTACGGCTACCTGCCGGGCCCCGAGGGCGCGAAGACGGTCCTGCTGTACGCCCACTACGACGTGCAGCCGCCGCTGGACGAAACGGCCTGGACGACTCCGCCGTTCGAGTTGGTGGAGCGCGACGGCCGTTGGTACGGACGCGGCAGCGCCGACTGCAAGGGCGGCGTCGTGATGCACCTGCTGGCCCTGCGCGCCCTGAAGGCGAACGGCGGCGTCCCGGTGCACGTCAAGGTCATCGTCGAGGGTTCGGAGGAGCAGGGCACGGGCGGACTCGAGCGGTACGCCGAGGCGCACCCCGAGCTGCTGACCGCCGACACCATCGTCATCGGCGACGCGGGCAACTTCCGCGCGGGGCTGCCGACGGTCACCGCGACCCTGCGCGGCATGACCCTCGTACGGGTGCAGGTGGACACCCTCGAAGGGAACCTGCACTCGGGACAGTTCGGGGGTGCCGCGCCCGACGCCCTGGCCGCGCTGATCCGCGTGCTGGACTCGCTGCGGGCCAAGGACGGTTCGACGACCGTGGACGGCCTGTCGGGCGAGGCCGCGTGGGACGGTCTCCAGTACGAGGAGCAGGCGTTCCGCGAGGACGCCAAGGTGCTCGACGGGGTGGAGCTCATCGGCTCCGGCACGGTCGCGGACCGGGTCTGGGCGCGTCCGGCCGTCACGGTGCTGGGGATCGACTGTCCGCCGGTCGTCGGCGCGACGCCGTCGGTGCAGGCGGGCGCCCGTGCTCTGATCAGCCTGCGGGTGCCGCCGGGCGTCGACGCGGTCGAGGCGACGAAGCTGCTGGAGGCGCACATCGAGGCGCACACGCCCTGGGGGGCGCGGGTGAGCACCGAGCGCATCGGGCAGGGCCAGGCGTTCCGCGCCGACACCTCGAGCCCGGCGTACGCGTCGATGGCCGAGGCCATGGCGGTCGCCTACCCGGGTCAGGAGATGCAGTCGGCGGGCATGGGCGGCTCGATCCCGCTGTGCAACACGCTGGCCTCGCTGTACCCGGAGACGGAGATCCTGCTCATCGGGCTGAGCGAGCCCGAGGCGCAGATCCACGCGGTGAACGAGAGCGTCTCGCCGGAAGAGCTGGAGCGGCTGTCGGTCGCGGAGGCGCTGTTCCTGCGGAACTACGCGGCGAGCTGATCGCCCCCTGACGCCACAAGGGCCCTCGCCTGCCAGGCGAGGGCCCTTGCCATGTCATGTCCGGTCGTTCCGTGGACCTGGCCGGTCGTTCCATGGCCGGTCGTTCCATGGCCGGTGATTCCACGGCCAGTCGTTCACGGGGCGGGGATCCCGCCGTCACCGGGCCACGGGGGCCGTACAGGCCGACCTACAGGGACCGTACGGGCAGCCGACGCGGGTCCCCGACGCGGGTCCGTTCCGGGCAGCCGACGCTGGACGCGGGTCCGTACGGGGCAGCCGAACAGAGTGCGCGCAGCGGGCCGTGTCAGCCGAGCGGCACTCCGGCCTCCAGGTACAGCGCCGCGCCGCGCTCGCGCGCCCGCAGGGCCCAGCGGAGCCGTTCGTAGCGCACGGGCGGCAACAGGTCGGCCGCCTCCTGCTCGGTGACGAAGCGCCAGCCGCGCAGTTCCGGCCCGGGGAGCAGGAGCCCCCGGACGGCCTGTTCGTCGAGGCGTCCGCCGTCGAAGAGGAGCCTCAGTCCGCCGTATGCGGGCGGTTCGGGTGACTCCCAGTCCACGACGAGCAGCGCGGGCACCTCGTCGAGGGTGATGCCGGTCTCCTCGGTGACCTCACGCATCCCGGCGCGGGCGGGGGCCTCGCCGGCCTCGACGACCCCGCCGGGGAACTCCCAACCCGCCTTGTACGTCGGGTCGACGAGCAGGACGCGGTCGTGCTCGTCGAAGAGGAGCACTCCGGCGGCGACGGTCTCGGCGGTGGGTTCGGGAGTCTGCACGATGTCGCACACGGGTGCCTCCCCCGTGCGTACGGCCTCGGCGACGCGCAGGGCGGCTTCGTACGGTGTGAGCGCGCTGGTGTCCACGGGATGGGCGTCGGAGGCCAGCCAGGGGAGCGCGGCGCGGTAGGGCTCGATGTGGTCGTAGGACCACTGGCGCACCCGCATCTCGCCGTCGGGCAGGTCCGGAGGCACCTCCCGTCTGGCTATTCGCTCCCGCAGGATCGTTTCCGCCGGGGCGAGAAGCACATGGCGTACGGGAATCCGGCGCGCGGCGAGCCCGCCGAAGATCTCGTCGCGGTACTCCTGCCGCAACAGGGTCATGGGGACGACGAGGACGCCGCCGAGCTCGGCGAGCATGGCGGCCGCCGTGTCGACCACGAGCCGGCGCCAGATACGCAGATCCTGGAAGTCGCCGGCCTCGGCGAGGTGCTTGGCCGGCAGCAGTTGCGTGAGTGTGCCCCCGATGATCTCGGGGTCGAAGAGCGTGCTGTTCGGGATCAGCTCGATCAGTTCCCGTGCGGTGGTGGTCTTCCCCGCACCGAACGCACCGTTGATCCAGAGGATCACGATTCCCCCTCTTCTGTTGGCCCCCTGAGGCTTGCCCGCTCCACCCTGCCACGGAAACCAGCCGCTGATGAGGGCACGGTCACGGCGGCCATGAGGGTCCGGACATGGCTGCGCCGGTGCCCCTCGGCGGGGACACCGGCGCGGCGCGGTGGTCCTTCAGCTGTTCTGGCCGCCGAGAGCGCCATCGTCGACCGCCAGGTTGTCGGTGCCGACGGTGTGATCGACCGTGCTGAGCGTGTCGTTGACGTTCAGGTCGTTCAGCGTGTCCCCGCTCAGGGCGTGGGACGGGGTGATCGCCGCGACGACGAACCCGGTGGCGAGGGAGGCGAGGGCTAGCATGCTGCGCTTCTTCATGCCCGGTTCAACTACGAAGCACGGACGGGGTCACGGGTGGACCGGACACGTTCATCCCGATATCGCCGTACGGTGTCGGCGCGCCGTCGGATGTCCCGGTCCGATGCCCCCGTCCGACGCTCCGCCTGGCGTCTCCGTCCGGCAGCACCATCCCGTCCGCTGCTCCGTCCGACGGGGTGCCGGGTGCCCGCCTGCGCCGTCAAGCGGCCGACGCAAGTGACCGGCCCGAGGCCTCCGACCTTCGACATCCGACACCAGGCGTCACACGTCAGGCGTCAGACACCAGGCGTCAGGCGTCAGGCGTCAGGCACCCGACACCAGGCGTCAGACCTCCGACCGCGGACCCCCCGCCCCCAGCCCGCAACGAGGCCCATTCCAACCCGTTAAGCCCCGTTCAGACCCGAGCCCCAGCCGCCTGCGACCGCCGCGCGAGCGCCGCCGCGGCCGCGCCGACCAGGCCGGCGTCGGTGCCCATCTGGGCGGGCGTCACGGTCAGCCGCTGGACGAAGGAGAGCGTGGCGTAGCCGGCCAGCGCCCGGCGCAGCGGCGCGAAGAGGACGTCCCCCGCCTTGGCCACTCCCCCGCCGATCACGGCGATGTCGATCTCGACCAGGGTCGCGGTCGCCGCGATGCCCGCCGCGAGGGCCTGCGCGGCGCGCTCGAAGGAGGCCACGGCGACCGGGTCGCCGGCGCGGGCGGCTTCGGCGACCGCCGCGGCCGAGGTGTCGCCGTCGGGGCCGGGGCGCCAGCCCGCCTCCACCGCGCGGCGGGCGATGTTCGGGCCGCTGGCGATGCGCTCGACGCAGCCCCGGGAGCCGCAGGGGCACAGGTCGCCGTCCAGATCGACGCTGATGTGTCCGATGTGGCCCGCGTTTCCGGTGGGGCCCGCGTGCAGCTGCCCGTTCAGGACCAGCCCGCCGCCCACACCGGTGGACACCACCATGCACAGCGCGTTGTCGTGGCCACGGGCGGCGCCCTGCCAGTGTTCGGCGGCGGTGATGGCCACGCCGTCGCCGATCAGCTCGACGGGAAGCCCGCCCGCCGCCTCGGAGACCCGCTCGACCAGCGGATAGCCCCGCCAGCCGGGGACGTTCACCGGACTCACCGTGCCCGCGGAGGCGTCCACCGGGCCGGCGCTGCCGATGCCCAGGGCCCCGGCCCTGCTCCACAGCGGGGAGACGACCAGCTCACCGATGACGTCCTCGACGGCGCGCATCACGGTGCCGCCGTCCTCCTGGGCGGGCGTGGGACGCTGCGCGCGCAGGAGAATCCGGCCGTGGCCGTCCACCAGCGCTCCGGCGATCTTGGTACCGCCGATGTCGAGCGCGGCCACGAGGTCGGTGTGCATCAGAGTCAGGTCTCCCAAGGGGTGTCGTGACGGGCTCGCCGCGGGTCCGGGGTTTCCGGCCGGGAAAGGCGGGACCGGGCCCTGTCGTACGCCGGGCGGGGTACGCCGACGGACCACCGGGACCGTGCGCCCTGGGGAAGGCGCAGGCCGGAGATTGCGGTGGACAGTGTCTCCCGCATCTGACAACGTTGTCCAGGCTCTATGCTCGACGCCACATCCTCATACAACCCCATGGACCTACGCATCCCGTGGACGACAGGACAGGACAGCGCATCGTGGCCGAGACCGCCCGCCGATCCGAGAACCGCTACGGAAACCGTCCCACCATGAAGGACGTCGCGGCGCGTGCGGGAGTCGGTCTCAAGACGGTCTCCCGTGTGGTCAACAGCGAGCCCGGGGTCACCCCCGACACCGAACGGCGCGTCCAGGAGGCCATCGAGGCGCTGGGCTTCCGCCGCAACGACAGTGCCCGGGTGCTGCGCAAGGGCCGCACCGCGAGCATCGGGCTGGTCCTTGAGGATCTCGCGGACCCGTTCTACGGGCCGCTGAGCCGCGCGGTCGAAGAGGTGGCGCGGGCGCACGGGGCGCTCCTGATCAACGGTTCCAGCGCCGAGGACCCGGACCGCGAACAGGAGCTGGTCCTCGCGCTGTGCGCGCGTCGCGTGGACGGGCTGGTCGTGATCCCGGCCGGCGACGACCACCGCTATCTGGAGCCGGAGATGAAGGCGGGCGTCGCCACGGTCTTCGTGGACCGTCCGGCCGGCCGGATCGACGCCGACGTCGTCCTGTCGGACAGCTTCGGCGGCGCCCGGGACGGCGTGGCCCATCTGATCGCCCACGGTCACCGCAGGATCGGGTTCATCGGTGACATGCCCCGGATCCACACGGCGGCCGAGCGGCTGCGCGGCTACCGGGCCGCCATGGAGGACGCGGGGATACCGGTCGAGGACGACTGGATGTCCCTCGGTGTCACCGATCCGCAGCGGGTGCGCAAGGCGGCCGAGGCCATGCTGTCCGGTCCCTCGCCCGTCACCGCGGTCTTCGCGGGCAACAACCGTGTCACCGTGACCGTCGTCCGCGTCATCTCCGAGTGCGGCCGGCCCGTCGCCCTGGTCGGCTTCGACGACTTCGAGCTCGCCGACCTGCTGGAGCCCGGGGTCACCGTCGTGGCCCAGGACGCCGCCGCGCTCGGCCGCACCGCCGCCGAACGCCTCTTCAGCCAGCTCGACGGCAACCTCATCGCCCCGGAACGCATCGAACTCCCGACCCGCCTGATCACCCGGGGCTCCGGGGAACTGCCGCCGGCGGGCTGAACCACGGCCGCACCGGCTTCCGGTGGCGCGGGACGCGGTCCTGGCGCGGCGCCCCTACTGCCCGGAAACCGTCAGATCCCCCCGTCGCGGCCTCGCGAACGTCTCCAGTTCGTGGCGGGTCAGGCCCGACGCCCGGGAGACCTCCGCGGTGTCCAGGGCGCCGCAGTCCAGGCCGCGCAGGAGGTAGCCGCTGAGGGCCTTGGCCGTGGCGGGTTCGTCGAGGACGTCGCCGGGGGCGTGGCCGGCGTAGCGGGAGAGGCGGGCCGCCGCCTGTTCGTAGCCCTCGCGGTAGAAGGCGAAGACGGCCGCGTAGCGGGTCGGGATGTGGGCGGGGTGCATGTCCCAGCCCTGGTAGTAGGCGCGGGCCAGGGCGCGGCGGGTGAGGCCGTAGTGCAGGCGCCAGGCGTCGTGGACCTTCTCGGTGGGGCCGACGGGCAGGACGTTGGTGGAGCCGTCGGAGAGGCGTACCCCGGTGCCCGCGGCCGCGACCTGCATGATCGCCTTGGCGTGGTCGGCGGCCGGGTGGTCGCTCGACTGGTGGGCGGCGGAGACGCCGAGGCAGGCGCTGTAGTCGAAGGTGCCGTAATGCAGTCCGGTGGCGCGGCCCTCGGCCGCCTGGATCATCCGGGCGACGGTGGCCGTGCCGTCGGCGGCGAGGATCGCCTGGCTGGTCTCGATCTGGATCTCGAAGCCGATGCGGCCGGGTTCGAGGCCGCGGGCCTTCTCGAACTCCTCCAGGAGGCGGACCATCGCGGTGACCTGCTCGGCGTACGTGACCTTGGGCAGGGTCAGGACGAGGCCGTCCGGCAGGCCGCCCGCCTCCATCAGACCCGTCAGGAAGATGTCGAGGGTGCGGATGCCCCGGTCGCGGACCGGCACCTCCATGCATTTCATGCGGATGCCCATGTACGGGGCCGCGGTGCCGTTCTCGTACGCCTCGGCGACCAGCCGGGCCGCGCGGGCCGCCGCCGCGTCCTCCTCGGCGTCGGGGCGCGGGCCGTAGCCGTCCTCGAAGTCGACGCGCAGGTCCTCGACGGGTTCGCGCTCCAGCTTGGCCCGTACGCGGTCGTACACGGGCCCGGCGAGTTCGTCGGCCAGGCCGAGGACGGCGGCGAAGGAGGCGGCGTCGGGGGCGTGTTCGTCGAGAGCGGCGAGGGCGCGGTCGCCCCAGGAACGGACGGTTCCGGCGGCGAACACGTCCGCGGGGACGTACACGGTGTGGACGGGCTGGCGGGTGCCGGGGTCTCCTGGGTAGAGGCGCTCCAGTTCGGCGTCGACGGGGGCGAGGAAGGCGCCGACCGCTTCGGTGACGGCGCCCGGAAGGCTCGTCGCCACCTTCTCCTGCTGACCCTGGCCCATGCGACACCCTCCCGTTTTCCGCAGTACGGAATCAACAATCCGTTGAACGAAGTTATCCGGCGGGCTTCCCGCGGGTCAACACCCTCGTGGACCGCGGGACACTCCACGGCCCCGCCGCGTTCACGCCCGTCCCGGTCCGTTCGGGCAGACTTTCCGGGTTCCTCCTTCCCCTCCGGTGTTGCGCGCCCCGTCCCGACCCGCGGCCCAAGGAGCAGCAGTGTCCGATTCCAGCAGACCGACCCGTCGCAGAGGGCTCAGAAACGCGGTCGCCGCCGCCGTCGCCCTGCCCCTGCTCACCACGGCGCAGGCCTCCGCCACGCGCCGCACGCGCCCTCGCCCCCGCCTCGGCGTCATGACGTACAACCTGCGTTTCGCGAGCACGGCCGAACCCAACAGCTGGGCGGAGCGCCGTCCGGTGATGCGGGAGCTCCTGCGCCGGGCGTCGCCGCAGGTCATCGGCACCCAGGAGGGCCTGTACCAGCAGCTCCTCGACATCGAGGCCGACCTCGCCCCGCACTACGCGTGGATCGGCACGGGAAGGGAGGGCGGCAGCCGCGACGAGTCCGCCGCGATCTTCTACGACACCCGGCGGCTGGCCCCGCTCGCGCACGACACGTTCTGGCTCTCGGACACCCCCCGGGTGATCGGCTCGAACACCTGGGGCGCCGCGCTCCCCCGGATCGCCACCTGGGTGCGCTTCCGTGATCTGGCGGACGGCGGGCGGCGGTTCCACGTCCTGAACACCCATCTGGACCACGCGAGCCAGTACGCGCGGACCCGGGCCGCCTCGCTCGTCGCCGAGCGGATCGCCGCGTTCGATCCGTCGCTGCCGTGCCTGGTGACCGGCGACTTCAACGCGCCGGCGCACCGGAACGAGGTCTACGACATCCTGCTGGGCGCGGGACTCGCCGACACCTGGGACACGGCCGCCTCGCGGAGCCCGCTCTACGCGACCTTCCACGGCTACGCCCCGCTGACACCGGGCGGCGAGCGCATCGACTGGATCCTCGCCGGGCCCGGTGTCGAGGTGCACCGGGCCTCGATCGACACCTTCTCGCTGCACGGCCAGTTCCCGAGCGACCATCTGCCCGTGCAGGCGTCGCTGACCCTGGGATAAACGAAGGCCCCCGCGACCTGTTCCGGTCGCGGGGGCCTCGTAGGGCACTGGGGGGATCAGCCCTTGCGGGTCTTGATCTCCTCGGTGAGCTGCGGGACGACGTCGAAGAGGTCGCCGACCACGCCGTAGTCGACCAGGTCGAAGATGGGCGCCTCGGCGTCCTTGTTGATCGCCACGATCGTCTTCGAGGTCTGCATGCCGGCGCGGTGCTGGATGGCGCCGGAGATGCCGGAGGCGATGTAGAGCTGCGGCGAGACCGACTTGCCGGTCTGGCCGACCTGGTTGGTGTGCGGGTACCAGCCGGCGTCGACCGCGGCACGCGAGGCGCCCACGGCGGCACCGAGCGAGTCGGCGAGGTTCTCGATGATCGAGAAGTTCTCGGCGCCGTTGACGCCACGGCCGCCGGAGACCACGATCGCGGCCTCGGTCAGCTCGGGGCGGCCGGTCGACTCGCGCGGGGTGCGGGCGGTGACCTTGGTGCCGGTGGCCTTGTCGGAGAAGGCGACCGCGAGGGCCTCGACGGCGCCGGCGGCCGGGGCGGCCTCCACGGCGGCCGAGTTCGGCTTGACCGTGATGACCGGGGTGCCCTTGGCGACACGGGACTTGGTGGTGAAGGAGGCGGCGAACGCGGACTGCGTGGCCACCGGACCCTCGTCACCGGCCTCCAGGTCGGTGGCGTCGGTGATGATGCCCGAGCCGATGCGGACCGCGAGGCGGGCCGCGATCTCCTTGCCCTCGGCGGAGGACGGGACGAGCACGGCGGCCGGGGAGACGGCCTCGTACGCGGCCTGGAGCGCGTCGACCTTCGGCACGACCAGGTAGTCGGCGTACTCGGCGGCGTCGTGCGTGAGGACCTTCACCGCGCCGTGCTCGGCGAGCGCGGCGGCGGTGTTCTCGGCACCGGAGCCGAGGGCGACGGCGACGGGCTCGCCGATGCGGCGGGCCAGCGTCAGCAGTTCGAGGGTGGGCTTGCGGACGGCACCGTCCACGTGGTCGACGTAGACGAGAACTTCAGCCATGGGAATGCTCTCCTGCGGATTGCGAAGTCTGAGGGGCGGTAAGCGGGGTGGGCCTTGGCCGCGGAGACGGTCCGGGGGCGCGCCCCGGACCCTCGGCGACTAGATGAACTTCTGGCCCGCGAGGAACTCAGCGAGCTGCTTGCCGCCCTCGCCCTCGTCCTTGACGATCGTTCCGGCGGTGCGCGCCGGACGCTCGGTGGCGGAGTCGACCTTGGTCCAGGAACCCCCGAGACCGACCTCGTCCGCCTCGATGTCGAGGTCGGACAGGTCCCAGGACTGCACCGGCTTCTTCTTGGCCACCATGATGCCCTTGAAGGAGGGGTAACGCGCCTCGCCCGACTGGTCGGTCACCGACACGACCGCGGGGAGGGAGGCCTCGAGCTGCTCGGAGGCGCTGTCGCCGTCGCGGCGGCCCTTGACCACGCCGTCCTCGACGGAGACCTCGGAGAGCAGGGTGACCTGCGGGACACCGAGGCGCTCGGCCAGCAGCGCCGGGACGATGCCCGCGGTGCCGTCGGTGGAGGCCATGCCGGAGACGACCAGGTCGAAGCCGGCCTTCTCGATCGCCTTGGCCAGCACCAGCGAGGTGCCGATGGCGTCGGTGCCGTGCAGGTCGTCGTCCTCGACGTGGATGGCCTTGTCGGCACCCATGGACAGCGCCTTGCGCAGCGCGTCCTTGGCGTCCTCGGGACCGACGGTCAGCACGGTGATCTCGGCGTCGTCCGCGTCCTCGGCGATCTGAAGCGCCTGCTCGACGGCGTACTCGTCGAGCTCGGACAGCAGGCCGTCCACGTCGTCACGGTCGACGGTCAGGTCATCGGCGAAGTGCCGGTCGCCAGTGGCGTCGGGCACGTACTTCACAGTGACAACGATCCTCAAGCTCACGCCGGCTCTCCTACTGCATCGTCATTTCTGGGCTGCCTTCTTTCAGGCAGCATAGGCGCCTGAAGCGGCCGATCCCGGTCGGGGCGGCCCGCGCTCCGAACGAAATATTACTCACCAGTACACCCAGTCGACGCACACTAAGCAAGCGCTTTGGACTGTGACCTTCGCAACGCTGCGTAACCGGTGAGTAGAACCGGTGAGTAGCAATCCTGTTGCCCCCGGCCCGCGGGTTCAGTCGCGCAGGGCGTTGAACCGGCCCTGGTGGTACAGGAGGGGGCCGCCCGGGCCCGAGTGATCACCCTGGACGACCTCCGCCAGGACGATGCGGTGGTCGCCCGCGGGCACGCGCGCCACGACACGGCACACCAGCCAGGCGAGGACGTCGTCGAGCACGGGAACTTCCTCGGGGCCCTTACGCCAACGGGTGGGCGCGCCGAACCGGTCGGCGCCGCTGCGGGCGAAGGTCGCGGCCAGCTCCCGCTGGTGCTCGCCGAGCACGTGGACGCCGACATGGCCGGCCTCGGATATCGCGGGCCAGCTGGAGCCACCGGTGCCGATGCCGAACGAGACGACCGGGGGCTCTGCGGAGACCGAGGTGAGCGAGGTGGCCGTGAAGCCGACGGGACCGCGGTCGCCGGCCGCGGTGATCACCGCCACACCGGCCGCGTGCCGCCTGAACACGGAACGCAGCAGATCGGGTGAGGCGGGCCGTGGGGTGCCGAGGCCGGATGTGGCCGTCATGGAGCTGTCCTTCTGCGAGAGCCGGCGGGGGGTTCCGGCCGCGCGGGCGGAACCGGGGGCGTGAGACGGTCCTCGGCCGGTCAACAGCCCGGACCGCGCGCGCCCGCGGTGCGGGGCGGGTCCGTGTCGGCGAGCTCGGGGAGAAGGCTGTGCGGTGACATACGGTCAGGCTGACGAGAGGCGACGGGCGCAGTCAAGGGCGTACGGGCATGTGGGAGATGCCTCACCATGATCGCCACCGGTCAGACGGCCTCGCCGAGCGCCGCGATGACGTCCGCCTTGCGCGGCTGTCCCGTCGCCCGTCGCACGATCCGGCCGTCGGCGTCGAGCACGAGCACGGTGGGCGTCTTCAGGATGCCGAGGTCGCGTACGAGGTCCAGCTGGTCCTCGGCGTCGATCTCCACGTGCGACACACCGGGGACCATGCCCGCCACCTCGCCCAGCACCCGCCGGGTGGCCCGGCAGGGGGCGCAGAAGGCGCTGGAGAACTGCACGAGAGTGGCCCGTTCCCCCAGTGCCTCCCCCAGTTCCACCGCGCCGAGCCGCTTCTCGCCGTCGCGCGCCCTCACCCGTACCCTCCCGCTCCGCCACCGGTGCAGCACTCCGTAGACACTCGCCACCGCGAGCACCGCCACGCACAACACAAGACCGTTCATCACCTGCACAAGCATTCATGAGACCGCAAAGATTCCCGGGGCCTCGGGGCGCTCGGCATACGTAATGCTTGAACCATGGACATCGACACAAGAGGCCCGCGGTTCGGTGCGGCGGTGACGGCCGTCGTCCTGGCGGTCACGCTCATCACCGGAAGCGTCTGGCTGCTGGCGTGGCAGACGCTGGCGTTCGCCCTGGGCGCCGCGAGCGGCGTGGCGCGCTCGCCGTACGGCTGGGTCTTCAGGAAGGCCGTGCGGCCCCGGCTCGGGCCGCCGACGGAGTTCGAGGCGCCGGAGCCCCCGCGGTTCGCTCAGGCCGTCGGGCTCGCCTTCGCGCTGGTGGGCCTGGTCGGCTGGACCGCGGGCCCGCACTGGCTGGGTTCGGCGTCGACCGCGTGCGCGCTCGCGGCGGCGTTTCTCAATGCGGCGTTCGGGTACTGCCTCGGGTGTGAGATGTACCTGATGGTGCGACGCGCAACGGTACGCGCGAAGTAAAGGTGGATTAAAACTCCGAGGTGGATCAAGGGGACGACGTGACGAGGATCTCGCCGTTCCACGGCACCAGGGCTGGCCACCCGTCCGTTCTTCGGGCACGATCTGCGCATTGCCGTAAACCTACGGCAGCGTAACTTTCCCGCCGGGAGACCCCTTCCCAGGCAGAGAGAAGGGTCCACCCCGTCCATGGCAGAGCTTGTCTACCGTCCCGTCGTCGGACTCGCCCAAACGCTCTTCAAGGCGTGGGACCTCAAGATCGACTTGCAGGGATCGGAGAACATTCCGCGCTCGGGCGGCGCCGTGCTGGTCAGCAACCACATCAGCTATCTGGACTTCATCTTCGACGGTCTGGCCGCGCTGCCGCAGAAGCGCCTGGTGCGCTTCATGGCGAAGGAATCGGTCTTCCGGCACAAGATCTCCGGTCCGCTGATGCGGGGCATGAAGCACATCCCGGTGGACCGCGCCCAGGGCGAGACGGCCTACCAGCACGCGCTGGAGTCGCTGCGTGCCGGTGAGATCGTCGGCGTCTTCCCCGAGGCGACCATCTCGCAGTCCTTCACCCTGAAGAGCTTCAAGTCCGGTGCCGCGCGCATGGCCCAGGAGGCCGGCGTCCCGCTCATCCCGATGGCGCTGTGGGGCACCCAGCGGCTGTGGACCAAGGGGCACCCGCGCAACTTCAAGCGCAGCCACACCCCCATCACGATCCGCGTCGGCGAGCCGGTGGAGGCCCCGAAGGACCAGTACGCGGGCGCCATCAGCCGGCGGCTGCGCGAGCGGGTCCAGGAGCTGCTCGAATCGGCGCAGCGCGCCTATCCCGTACGCCCCAAGGGCCCGGACGACACCTGGTGGATGCCCGCCCACCTCGGCGGCACCGCGCCGACCCCGGAAGAGGTGCGCGCGGCCGAGGCCCGCTGATCCTTTCCCCTTCCACCGTTCGCGCCGCTTCCCCTCGCCGTCACAGCGCGAGGGGAAGCGTCCGCAGCAGCGACGCGCGCCCGGGGGCGGCCTTCATGGCGCCGACGACACCCGGGTGGGGTTCGGCGTACAGCCCGGCATAGTCCCGTTCGCCGAGGCCCGGGTCGGGCGTGAAGGCCAGCCGTTCCCCGTCGAGCGAGAAGCGGGCGTCCACTCCCGGCTTGTTGCCCCGGGGGTCCTGCCGGTGCCAGGCGCCGCCGAGGCGTACGGCGACGAGACCGTGCAGCACCTCGAACTTCTGGTAGCAGAACGCGGTGGGGATGTCCTCGGCCCGCAGGAGCGCGGCCAGCGCGTGGGCCTTGGCGTGGCAGATGCCGGTGCGCTGCTCCAGTACGTCCGAGGCGCGCCAGGTGACCCGGGGATCGCCGGAGTCGGCCGAGTGCGGGATGGTGTCCCGCACGAACTCGAACGCCGCCCGTGCATAGGCATACGAGTCGACGGATTCCCTGGCGAGCCGTGCCGCCGTCTCGCGGACGCGGGGATGGTGGTGGTCCACCACGTCGTCGGCGGCCAGATAGGCGGACAGGTCGCTTGTCTCCTGGATCAGCTCCATGCCCGTAGAGCATAGAAATGCGACCGCCCGAGAGTCAATGACTTTTCGAGCGGTCGCATATCTATGCAGTGCGTGCTAGTGCTGCGCCATCTCTTCCTTGAGCGCGGCGACGAACCCGTCGACGTCGTCCTCGGTGGTGTCGAAGGCGCACATCCAGCGGACGTCGCCCGCGGCCTCGTCCCAGAAGTAGAAGCGGTAGCGCTTCTGGAGCCGCAGGGTGACCTCGTGCGGGAGCCGCGCGAAGACCGCGTTGGCCTGGACCGGGTGGAGGATCTCCACTCCGTGCACGGCACGCACGCCCTCGGCCAGACGCTGGGCCATCTCGTTGGCGTGCCGGGCGTTGCGCAGCCACAGGTCCTTGGCCAGCAGCGCCTCCAGCTGTACGGAGACGAACCGCATCTTGGAGGCGAGCTGCATCGACAGCTTGCGCAGATGCTTCATGTGGCTGACGGCGTCCTGGTTGAGGACGACGACGGCCTCGCCGAACAGGGCGCCGTTCTTCGTGCCGCCCAGCGACAGGATGTCGACGCCGACCGCGTTGGTGAACGTCCGCATCGGGACGTCCAGGGAGGCGGCCGCGTTGGATATCCGGGACCCGTCCAGGTGCACCTTCATGCCGTGCGCGTGGGCGTGGTCGCAGATCGCGCGGATCTCGGCGGGCGTGTAGAGCGTGCCCAGTTCGGTGCTCTGGGTGATCGAGACGACCTGCGGCATCGCCCGGTGCTCGTCGTCCCAGCCGTACGCCTGCCGGTCGATCAGCTCGGGCGTGAGCTTGCCGTCGGGCGTGGGCACCGTGAGCAGCTTGAGGCCGCCCATGCGCTCAGGGGCGCCGCCCTCGTCGACGTTGATGTGCGCGCTCTCCGCGCAGATCACCGCGCCCCAGCGGTCGGTGACCGCCTGGAGCGCGACCACGTTCGCTCCGGTGCCGTTGAAGACCGGGAAGGCCTCCGCGCCGGCGCCGAAGTGACTGCGGATGATCCCCTGGAGGTTGTCCGTGTAGTCGTCCTCGCCGTACGCGACCTGGTGCCCGCCGTTGGCCAGGGCCAGGGCGGCGAGCACCTCGGGGTGGGCCCCCGCGTAGTTGTCACTGGCGAAACCGCGGACGGCCGGGTCGTGATGACGCCGGGCGTCGGTCTTCGGAGGGTTCACGGCTTCTCGGTCAGCCACAGGCGCTTTCCGTTCACTTCGGCGGCGGGCTTGTCCCAGACGCCGACGATGGACTCGGCGAGTTCCGTGACGTCCGTGAAGCCCGCGAACTTCGCGTTCGGCCGCTCGGCGCGCATCGCGTCGTGCACCAACGCCTTCACCACCAGGATGGCAGCGGCGGAGGTCGCGCCGTCGGCGCCCTCGGCGATCCCGGCCTTGCGGAAGAAGTCCGCCATGGCCAGGGTCCACGCCTCGGCGGCGGCCTTGGCCGCGGAGTAGGCGGCGTTGCCGGCCGTCGGGTTGCTCGCGCCCGCGGCGCTGATCAGGACGTACCGGCCGCGCTCGCTGGCCTGGAGCGCCTCGTGGAAGGCGAGCGTGGTGTGCTGCACCGTACGGATCAGCAGGAGTTCGAGCAGGTCCCAGTCGTCCAGAACCGTCTTGGTGAAGGTCTCGCTGCCGCGCCAGCCGCCGACGAGGTGGACGAGCCCGTCCACCCGGCCGAAGTCCTTCTGGATGCGCGCGGCCCAGTCCCGGGTGGACTGGAGGTCGAGCAGGTCGACGGTGTCGCCGACGACGGTGGAACCGCCGTGCGCGTAGCGGGCCGCGTCCACGGCTTCCGCCAGGCGCTCGGCGTCGTTGTCCGCGCCGATCACGGTCGCGCCCGCCTCGGCGAGCCTGAGCAGCGCCGCACGGCCGGCGGGTCCGCCCGCGCCCGCCACCGCGATCACCGCACCGCTGAGAGCCCCGTTCCCCATGGTCTTCGCCTCCTGAGCAATGTTCTCGCTAGCGCGGTCGGTCACGCGGCGACCCGCTCGGAGCCGGCCGCGGTGATGCCCTTGGTGGAGGCGATCACGTTCTTCAGCTTCTTGGAGAGCGCCTCATAGAACATGCTCAGGGGAAACTCGTCCGGAAGCACGTCGTCCACGAGCTTGCGCGGCGGCTGCGACAGGTCGAGGGCGTCGGGACCCTTGGCCCAGCGGGAGCCCGGGTGCGGGGCGAGGTAGGTGGAGACCAGCTCGTAGGCCTTGAACCAGTGGACCAGCTTGGGGCGGTCGATGCCGGCCCGGTAGAGCTCCTCGATCTCGGAGCACAGCTGGTTGGTGACCTGCGGGGCGCGCTGCCAGTCGATGTGCAGCTTGTTGTCGGTCCAGCGGACGACGTCGTGCTTGTGCAGGTAGGCGAAGAGCAGCTGGCCGCCGAGACCGTCGTAGTTGCGGACGCGGTCGCCGGTGAGGGGGAAGCGGAACATCCGGTCGAAGAGGACGGCGTACTGGACGTCGCGGCCGTGCTCGTTGCCCTCGGCCTCCAGCTTCACGGCCTCCTTGAAGGCGGTGAGGTCGCAGCGCAGTTCCTCGAGGCCGTACATCCAGAACGGCTGGCGCTGCTTGATCATGAAGGGGTCGAACGGCAGGTCGCCGTGGCTGTGGGTGCGGTCGTGGACCATGTCCCAGAGCACGAAGGCCTTCTCGCAGCGCTCCTGGTCGTGGACCATGGCGGCGATGTCCTCGGGCAGTTCGAGGCCCAGGGTGTCCACGGCGGCTCCGGTGACGGCGCGGAAGCGGGCGGCCTCGCGGTCGCAGAAGATGCCACCCCAGGAGAATCGTTCCGGCGCCTCGCGCACGGCGATGGTCTCCGGGAAGAGCACGGCCGAGTTGGTGTCGTACCCGGCGGTGAAGTCCTCGAAGGTGATGCCGCAGAACAGCGGGTTGTCGTAGCGGGTGCGCTCCAGCTCGGCCAGCCACTCGGGCCACACCATGCGCAGCACGACCGCCTCGAAGTTGCGGTCCAGGTTGCCGTTCTGGGTGTACATCGGGAAGAGCACCAGGTGCTGGAGGCCGTCCTCACGGTTCGCGGCGGGCTGGAAGGCCAGCAGCGAGTCGAGGAAGTCGGGCACCTCGAAGCCGCCGTCGGCCCAGCGGTGCAGGTCCTTCACGAGCGCCTCGTGGTACGCGGCGTCGTGGGGCACCAGCGGCGAGAGCGCGTCTATCGCCTCGGCCGCACGGCGCACGACCGCTTCGACGTCGGCGGCGGCGGGGGCGCCGTCCGCCGCGAGGTCGATGGAGCCGTCCTTGGACTGCCAGGGACGGATCTCCTCCACGGCAGCCTTGAGGACAGGCCACGCCGGGTGATCCACCACCCTGGCCACGGGAGGAACCCGCTCCTCCGAACCCACCTTCTCAAGAACTTCCGTCATGTCCCATCCTCCACAGGAAAACCTCGCGTATGGACACCGTATGTATCCAAGGTTCCGTTACGCAAGAGGGAACCCGGGAGATTATCCTGCGCACCCCCCACCTCCACCGCTCTTTTTCCTGTCAGACACCGTCCATGCGATGACATGCACCACAGCGCACCGAACGGCACGGGCGTCCGCGCCCCACCCCGGAAGGCCGGGGATCCCCTGGATTCCACGGAATCCGCCGGAGGCACCGGCGTCATGGATCTTTCCGGCCCCGCACTGCGGCTTCCCTCCGCCGGGGTCATGTACGCGTGGCCCACGTCACACTGGAGATGATGGGCCTCTTCGCGGGTGCGCGCAGCCGGGCCCGCGCGCGGGTCCCGCACTCGCGCCGCGCCGTGTGAATCCGACACTCCCATTGCACGGCGTAGGAACGGGTACACAGCACAGCCAGGCCATTAGGCTGCGGCCTGCCGCGTGGGCACCCCCTCGGAACCACGCGCGAGCCGAGCTGCCGTCGACGGAAGCGAGTCGAATCTTGAACTTCCTCACCATCGGTCACCGCGGAGTGATGGGTGTCGAACCGGAGAACACCCTTCGTTCCTTCATCGCCGCCCAGAACGCGGGCCTCGACCTCATCGAACTCGATCTGCATCTCAGCAAGGACGGCGCCCTCGTCGTGATGCACGACGCCGACGTCGACCGCACGACCGACGGCACCGGGCAGATCGCCGACAAGACGCTCGCGGAGCTGCGCACCCTGGACGCGGGGCGCGGCGAGCGGGTGCCCGTCTTCGAGGAGGTCCTGGAGGCGGTCAGGACGCCGTTGCAGGCCGAGATCAAGGATGTCGCGGCGGCCAGGGCGCTGGCCGAGGTGATGCACCGCAAGGACCTGGTCGGGCGGGTCGAGGTGTCCTCGTTCCACGACGAGGCGGTCGCCGAGATCGCGCGGCTGGTGCCGGGGGTGCGGACCGCGCTGATCGCCAGCCGCTACGGCACCGACGTGGTGGACCGCGCCGTCGAGGCCGGCGCCGCGACCGTGTGCCTGAACATCCGCAGGCTGAGCCTGGAGGTCGTGGAGCAGGCCCGCAAGGCAGACCTGAAGATCATCGGCTGGGTGGTCAACACCCAGGACCAGCTCCGGCTGGTGCGCGCGCTGGAGCTGGACGGCGCCACGACCGACTATCCGGAGATCAAGCGCACGGGCCGCTTCACGGCGTGACCGGCGGGGCGGACGCCGGATGCGCCCGGAGGCTGTCCTAGAGGTCCCGGCCGAGCGGCTTGACCAGCAGCTCGAAGCGCAGGTCGTCGCGCTGCGGGATGCCGAAGCGCTCATCGCCGTACGGGAACGGCGTCATCCGTCCCGTACGGCGGTAGCCGCGCCGCTCGTACCAGGCGATGAGGTCCTCGCGTACGGAGATCACCGTCATGTGCATCTCCGTGACGCCCCACGTCTCGCGCGCGGTCCGTTCCGCCTCGGCGATGATCACCTTGCCGAGCCCGCCGCCCTGGAGCGCGGGACTGACCGCGAACATGCCGAAGTAGGCGTGGTCGCCGCGGTGCTCCAGCTGGCAGCAGGCGACGAGGACGCCGTCCCGCTCGACGGCGAGCAGCCGGCTGTCGGGCGCCTCCACGACCGCGCGGACCCCCTCGGCGTCGGTCCGCCGGCCCTGGAGGATGTCCGCCTCCGTGGTCCAGCCGGCCCGGCTGGACTCCCCTCGGTACGCCGACTCGATCAGCGCGACCAGGGCGTCCACGTCGGTGTCGACGGCGTCGCGGAAGGTCAGTCCGGTGGCGGCGGCGGTTTCCATGGGAGCGTTTCTCCGATCAGTGGCGCGGCGGGGCACGCCCGAGCGTAACGCCCTCACGGGACCCGCCGGTCGGCCGCCATCGCATGCCGGGACGCCCCGGGCCCGCCCGGGCTCGCGCGGCGGACGCCTCCGTACGCCGTACGCCCCGTGTCCTAGCCGCGCCCGGGCCCGCCGGTCGCGCTAGGGTCCCGGTGCATGGTGCATGTACTGAGCGGCCGGATCCTGCTGCGTCCGACCGACCCGGAGCGCTCGCGCGTCTTCTACGGTGAACAGCTCGGCCTGGCCGTCTACCGCGAGTTCGGTACGGGGCCCGAGCGCGGGACCGTCTACTTCCTCGGCGGCGGATTCCTTGAGGTCGCCGGACGGTCCGAGGTCCCGCCCTCCCCCGCCCTGAAGCTGTGGCTCCAGGTCGCGGACATCGCGGCGGCCCACGAGGAACTGGTGGCCGCCGGTGTCGAGGCGGTGCGCGAGCCGGTGCGGGAGCCGTGGGGGCTGATCGAGATGTGGATCGCGGACCCGGACGGGACCGAGATCGTCGTGGTCGAGATCCCCGCGGACCATCCCCTGCGGTACCGGCCCTGACGGCCCGGGCGGGCGGGCGAGTCGTCCCGTCCGCGGCCCCGCGCGGAACGCTTCCGGCGGCGGTGTCCGCAGCCGGCGCGGAGACGGTGTCCGGCGTCTGTCGTCTGTGGTCGCGGCCCGTG
This sequence comes from Streptomyces sp. f51, assembly GCF_037940415.1. Lineage (NCBI taxonomy): Bacteria > Bacillati > Actinomycetota > Actinomycetes > Kitasatosporales > Streptomycetaceae > Streptomyces > Streptomyces sp. f51. The sequence continues at coordinate 616,833 of NZ_CP149798.1, forward strand.
GTCATGGACCGTGGTCATGGTTTGTGGTCACGGGCCGTGGCCGCGAATTGTGGCGGCGGCCCGTGGTCACGGTTGTGGTCACGGCCCGTGGCCGCGATTTGTGGCGGCGGCCCGTGGTCGCGGTCCGTGGTCGGAGTCCGCGCTCGGCGTCCGCGGTCCTGGTCGGCTTGCGTGTTTCGGCGCTCGCGGCCGACGTCCGAGTCGGCGTCCGGATGGCCGGTGATCCTCCGCAGGCTTAGCGTGCTCAGGGGGATCGCTGCGGAAGGAGCGCCATGAAGCTCGACAGGCCGGTGACCGGCGGACCCTGCTGGACGGAGCTCGGGACCGACGACCTGGAGGGTGCCAAGGGCTTCTACGCCGATCTGTTCGGCTGGCGCCCGGAGACGGACCCGCGTCAGGAGGCGGGCGGCTACACCGTCGCGCACCTGGGGGACGCGGCCGTCGCGGGGATCTCCCCCGTATATCAGGAGTCGCAGCCTGTCGCCTGGAACGTGTCGTTCGCCGTCACCGACGTGGACGCGACCGCGGCGGCCGTGCAGGCCGCGGGAGGGACCATCGTCCTCGCCCCGATGGAAGTGCTCGACGTGGGCCGATTCGCCGTCGCCTTCGACCCGGGCGGCGCCGCCTTCCAGATGTGGCAGGCGCGGGCGTTCCCCGGGGCGGGACTGTTCAACGCGCCGGGCGCGCTCGGCTGGGTGGAGCTCCTGACCAGGGCCCCGGACCGGGTGACCGAGTTCTACACGACGGTGTTCGGCTGGACGGTGACGCCCTCGGCGCACTACCCGCAATGGGGCATCGACGGCGCCGACTTCGGCGGCATGATCACGATGGACGAGAACTTCGCGCACGAAGTCCCCTCGCACTGGCTGCCCTACTTCGCCGTCGAGGACGTGGACGAGACCGCGAACGCCGTCCTCATGGCGGACGGCCACCTGCTGATGGAGCCCGTCTCGCAACCGAACGGGCGGCGGCTCGCCGTCGCCCGGGACCGGCAGGGGGCGGCCTTCGGGATCTACGCGGAGGTCGATCAGCACTGACCCGGGCGGACGGCCCGCTGTTCGGCCGGCCTCAGGCCCGCGGCAGCCTCAGTCTGCCTTCCAGCTGACCGAGCAACTCGCCCAGGAGTCCGGCCAGTTCACGCTGGCGTTCGCGGTCGATGCCGGACAGGACCCCTGTCTCGTAGGCGAGTTGGTCGGGGAGGACGGAGTCGACCAGTTCGCGTCCGGCGTCGGTCAGCCGGACGTGCGCGACGCGGCGGTCACGGGTGTCCCCACGCCGCTCGACCATGCCTCGTTCCGTCAGCTGCTTGAGCCGTTTGGTGACGGCGGCGCCCGAGGAGAAGGTCTCGCGGGCGATGTCGCTCGGCGTCAGCTCGTGGCCCGTGCGGCGTAGCGTCCCGAGCACGTCGAACTCGGGGCGGGTGAGCCCGGCCCGGCGCAGCGGCGCGTCCTCGGCCTGCTGAAGGAGCGCGGCGCAGCGGTTGACCCGGCCGATGACCTCCATGGGCCCGGTGTCGAGATCGGGCCGCACGGCCTCCCACTGGCGCACGACGGCCGCCACGGTGTCGGCCACCACGGCATCCCGGGGCACGCGCCCGGCGTGCGTCCCACCGTCCGGCGCCGGATCGCCGGCCGAGGACGGATCTCCGGCAGGGGTCGCATCACCGGCGCCGGACGGATCGCCTGGCAGGGACGGATCACCGGGCTGGGTCGCATCACCGGCACGGGACGGATCACCGGGCTGGGTCGCGTCGCCGGGTTGGGTCGCGTCGCCGGCCGGAGTCGGATCACCAGCCAGGGACGGATCACCGGCCGCTGTCGTGGCGTCGGCCGGTGTCGGGTCGTCGGCCGCCGTTCTCCGCCCGTCCGCTGTCGTCATGCGCGTGCGTCCTCCCAGCAGTGCAGTCCCTGGCGTCGTACCGTCGCCGCGAGCGTACGATGTCCGGCCTGCTCGGCCCGCATCACCCGCTCCTCCGGCAGGGCGCGCCGCCACCATTCGCCGGCCGCGGTGTCCGCCGTGGAGCGCAGATGCACGACGGCGGCGGACAGACCGCGGCGGGCCGACTCCAGCTCGCCGGGCGGGGGCCCCTCCTCGGCGAGGAGTCCGGCGGCGCGCTCCTGGGCCCGTCCGAGCGAGGCGAGCGCGTCCTCGATACGGTCCCCGGCCCGCCGGTTGGTCACGGCGACGGCCGCGGCGAAGCCGACCAGCGCGCCCACCAGGGTGTCCAGGACCCGGTCGGTCATCAGCTCCCCGGGCCGCTGGACGTGCGCGAACTCGGTGATCAGCAGGGCCATGGGGGTCACGCAGACGCTGCCGAGCCAGTAGTTGCGGCCGATCAGCGCCTCGGCGCCGAAGTTCAGGGCGAGGCAGCACAGGACGAGGGCCGCCGGTCCGGCGTGGGCGAGCGGTACGAGGAGGGCGAAGGCCGCCACGCCGAGGAGATTGCCGGTGACCCGCTGGACGCCCCGGCTCCACGTCAGGGTGACGTTGGCCTGGTAGAGGGAGGCGGCGGTGACCAGGGCCCAGTAGGGGCGGCCGACGCCGAGCGCGAGCGAGACGTACCCGGCGAGGGCGCAGCCGAGCGCGGTGCGCAGGGCGATGGGGGCGAGCGGGCGGAGGCGACGGAGCAGGGGCGGTTCCCCGTGGGCGAGCGCGGCGTCGACGCCGAGGAGTTCGTCCGCGGCGGCGCCGAGGCCGTCCGGGCTCGGGACCGGACCCGTGCCGGACAGATCGCGGGCCCAGCCGCGCAGCCGCTCGGGGTCGGTGCCGGTGGGTGCGGCGAGCGCGACCTCGGCCCGTACGACGAGCCGTTCGAGAGCGCGCCGGGGAGCGGAACGGGCTCCCGTGGACAGGAGCGACGTCCAGGCGGTGTGCACGGCGGCGGCCGCTGCGGCGCGGGCGCGGGGGTCGTCCGGGGCGGCGGCGGAGACCGCGGCGGCGTTCAGCGCGTGGGCGGTGGCGCGCCGCTCCGGACCGTGCGGACGTACGAGCCCGGGGGCCATGCCGACGGCCCAGGCCCAGGCTCCGGCGGCGGCTCCCAGCGCGAGGTGGCCCGGCACCTGGCCAAGGCTCTGCGGCACGAACAGGGACGCCGAGGAGACGAAGGCGAGGACCACGTGTCCCGGCGGGCCGACGCGCGTGGCGTCGCACAGGGTCTTCTGGGCGGCGGCCAGCAGGGCGCCGACGGTGACCAGGACGGCGGCGTTCGTGGTGAGCGACGCCGTGACCAGCGCGACGGCGAGTCCGCCCAGCATCCCGGCCACGACCCGGGCCAGGACCCGGGCCCGTGCGGCGTAGGGACGGCTGTGGGCGTAGAGCGCGCAGAGCGACCCGGCCATGGTGTACATCGCCAGGTCCAGCCGGCCGAGCGCCAGCAGGGTCAGGTTCGGCGGGGCGACCGCGACGACGACGCTGAGGGCGGGTTTGAACCAGATGTCGGAGGGCCTGCCGAGCCGGAGCGCGTCGGCCAGTGGAAACCGGCGTGCGGACGAGGGGCCGGGAGGGTTCGCGCTGCTCATACCAAAACCTTAGCAGGTGTTTTACCTGTAAATTAGTTCCACGTGTCGGCTCCGACCTGCGGTGCACTCCCGCACGCTCCCCCGTTTGCAACCCTGCGCTCGTATGCGCCCCGGTCACCCGGGGCATGTCCTGACCGACTGTGCGATGTCCGGCACCGCTGCCCGGCACCCTTCCGCCCGGCATCGCGTGCCCCGCGTCGTGTGTCCGACATCGTCGAGCGGGGAGGTACGCGGTGCACGGACCGGCTCCAGCCGGCTGGCTGCTCGTCGCGCTGTGCGCGGCGACCGGGGCCTACTGCCTGCTGCGGATGCGCAGTCCGGTCGAGGAACAGCGCCGTACGGCGGGGGGCGAGGCGCTCATGGGGTTCGGCATGGCCGCGATGGCCGTGCCGGCGGCCGTGGTGGCCCCTCCGCACTGGGCCTGGCTCGCCTGCACGGCCGTCTTCGGCGTCGCCGCGCTGCGCGCGCTGCTGACGGCCCGCAGCGGTCGGCATCATCTGCACCACCTGATGGGCACGGTCGCGATGGTCTACATGGCGGCGGTGATGACGGCCGCCCCTGCGGCCACCCACGCCCATCACGTCCACGGCGGCGCTGGTGTCCCCGTGCTCACCGGAACGCTCCTGCTGTACTTCACCGGCTACGTGCTCCGTTCGGGCGCCCGTCTGCTGCCCGTGGCCGTGGCCCCGAGTCCGGCTGTCGCTTCGGGTCCGGCTGTCGCTTCGGGTCCGGCCGTCGCTTCGGGTCCGGCCGCCCGCACCGTCGGCTGGGGCGACCGCCCCGAACTCTCCCAGGCCTGCCGCCTGTCCATGGGGATCGCCATGCTCGCGATGCTGGTCACGCTCTGACGCCGTTCACGCTCCGCCGTCCGGGGCCACCGCCCCGGGAGCCGTGGCCGCGCCCGGGGCACGGACCCCGGTGTCACGCTCCGAAGTCGGTTGCTCCTGAAGGGAGTCCGGGCGTGGCACGAACCCGTGGCGTACGTCACTTGGGGTCGCCGGGCGTATCCAGCGGCGGGCCCCGCTCATAGGCTTCGGCCATGATGGTCCCCGCGGCACTGTTGCTGCTCGGCGCCCTTGCCTCCGTGCTCGCTCCCCGCCTGCTCGCACGGGCCGACTGGCCGGACCGGGAACCCGTGGTCGCCCTGTGGGTGTGGCAATGCGTGGTGGCGGCCGTCCTGCTGTGCTGTGTGCTGTCAATGACCCTGAGCGCGTCCGCCGCGTGGGTGGCCGTGCGCGGCCATGTCTTCGACGGCGCACCGGCGCCGGTCGTCGACGCCTACGTTCCCGGCGCGGGCGGCCGCTGGGCCGCGGCCACGGCCGTGGTGCTCGCGTGCGGCGGCGCCTGGACCGCGGCGATGCTGGCGCGCGAGATCGTCAGGGCGCGGCTGCGCCGTCGGCAGAGCCGCTCCGAACTCCGGTTGCGCGCACCGTTGTTGCCGGGCGAGGAGCAGGGATCCGGCCGTCTCGTCGTCCTGGAGGGAGAGCGCCCCGACGCCTGGTGGCTGCCCGGCACCTCTCCCCGACTGGTCATCACCACAGCCGCGTTGAGCCGCCTCGAAGAACGGCAGCTGGACGCCGTACTCGCCCACGAACAGGGCCACGCGAGGGCACGGCACGACTGGCTGCTGCACTGTTCGGGCGCGCTGGCCGGCGGGTTTCCGCAGGTGCCCGTGTTCGCCGCCTTCCGTGACGAGATGCACCGGCTGGTCGAACTCGCCGCGGACGACGTCGCCTCGCGTCGCTTCGGCCGGCTCACGGTCGCTCTCGCGCTGGTCGAACTCAACGAGGACCGGGGCGTGTTCGGACCCGGGTCGGCCCCGGGCGGGTATGTCCCGCAGCGGGTGGACCGTCTCCTGACTCCCCGGGACAGGCTCACCACGGCCCGCCGGCTCCAACTGACGGCGGCGGCTGCGCTGGTGCCGGTCGTGCCGGTCCTGGTGGCGTTCGCACCGGGCCTGCGCGCACTGGGCTAGGCCCCGGTGGCGCGGGGCCGGCGACCGGTTCGCACCCGACCGGGACTCTCGTAGGGGTTCATCGGACGAGGGCATCTTGACCGCCGCGGAACCCGCCGCGAAAGATCTCTCGTATGACCTTCAAGGGTGTGCTGTTCGACTTCTCCGGGACCCTCTTCCGCGTCGAGGACACGGAGTCATGGCTGCGCGCGGTGCTCACGGAGAGCGGTCACACGCTCCCGGAGCCGGAGTTGGCGCAGAAGGCGCGGGCCCTGGACGAGGCGGGCGCGCTCGCGGGCGGAGCCCTGCCGGCGGGGCCGGTGCCCGATCACCTCCTCGCCGCGTGGGAGGCCCGCGACCACAGTGCCGAGCAGCACCGGGCCGCGTTCACCGGTGTCTCCCGGCAGGTGCCGCTGCCCGATCCCGCGCTGTACGAGGCGCTCTACGACCGCCACATGCGGCCCGCCGCCTGGACGCCCTATCCCGACGCGGCCGAGGTGCTCGCCAAGCTGCGCGAGCGGGGGCTCGCCGTCGGGGTGGTCAGCAACATCGGCTGGGACCTGCGGCCCGTCTTCCGCGAACACGGGCTCGACCCGTACGTCGGAACGTACGTCCTGTCCTACGAGCACGGCGTCCAGAAACCGGATCCGCGGCTCTTCGCGACCGCCTGCGCCGGACTCGGCATCGCCCCGCGGGACACCCTGATGGTCGGCGACGACCGCAGGGCGGACGGCGGGGCGGCGGCGCTCGGCTGCGCGGTCCATTTCGTCGACCATCTGCCGGTGGCCGAGCGCCCGGACGGGCTGCGGCCGGTGCTCGGCCTGGTGGACACGGACTGACGTAACCGGAAACGGCCGTTCGACTCCCCGGGATCGCCCGCCGCACGGAATTCCGTTACGGAAGGGGCGACTTCCGATCCCGGCCGGGCCTCCACGGTCAAGTTTTGGCCAACAAAAGCCAAACGCCTCGCAATGCGGGGTCCGTGGCTACGTTGGCGCCCCCGTCACCCACTTCCGAGGTCCCCCCATGAAGACAGCGCTCTGGATCCTCCTCGCCGCCCTGCTCACGTACGTCACCGCCACCGCCCTCCACAACACCGCGCGCAGCGACGACAGGGAAACGCTCGTCGGCAACGTGCTGCTGAGTCTGTCGGTCGGCTGGTACATGGTCACCAACTGGCGACGCGCCTACCTCGCCGCACAACGGCGGCCGCATCAGGGCGAGATGTGCGAGGTGCGCCACGACGGTCGATGAGCGTGGAAGCCGCCGCGCGGCCGGCGCTCCCCCGGCGCCCACCGCCGCGCGTCCGACCTGAGGCGATCCCCCGCGTCGCCCCAGGTCGGGGGCAGCCCGGAACCGGCCCGCGGAGGGCCTGGATCCGGATGCGTTGAGTATAGTTGGCTGGCAGCCAGTCAACGCAGGAGTTACAGCATGTCCCCGAGAAGCGCCTCGGTCAATGAAGAGTTGCGGAGACGTTCCCGGGAACGTTTGCTGCAAGCCGCGGTCGAGCTGGTCAGCGAGCGTGGTTACGAGGCCACGACGCTCGGGGACATCGCGGATCGCGCGGGATCGGCCCGTGGGCTCGTCTCGTACTACTTCCCCGGCAAACGCCAGCTCCTCCAGTCCGCGGTGCACCGGCTGATGCACCGCACCCTGGAGGAGGCGCTCGATCGCGAGCCGCGCAGCGAGGACGGCCGGGAACGGATGGCCCGGGCCATCGACGCGATCCTGGGCCTCACCCAGGACCAGCCGGTGCTGATGCGGCAGCACATGGCCGGACTGCTCCAGGCCGAGGGATTCGTCCAGTGTCCCGAACAGGTGCGGCTCTCCGAGCTGCTGGGGGACACCGTCGCACGGTACGGATCACAGCAGATCGCGGCCGACTACCCGATGCTGCGCGCCCTGTTGATGGGCGCGGTCTTCTCGGCGCTGGTGCCGGGCGTGCCCATGCGGGTTCCGGTGCTGCGGGCCGAACTCTTCAAGCGCTACCGGCTGGACTGGGAGATGGGAGTGCCGCCGGACCCCGAGGCGCCGGCCGGCCCCCGCGAGACGGATCTGTCCCGCTTCTTCGCGACCGACCCCGAACCCGAGGACGGTCAGGCCAAGTAGCCTTCCGCTCAAGGCCGTTCGGTGGATTTCCGGCGGGACCCTGCTGCCGCCCCCTCAGCGGCGGGCGTGACGCGGTGTCAGAAATCCCGCGTCGCGCGCCCCTGCGATCAGCCTCAGCGACTTGCGACGGCTGTGGCCGGTGGCGTCCATGACGGCGAGCACCGGATCCAGGCCCTCCTTCTGCGCCGCCCGGTACTCCTCAGCCACCAGCAGACGGCCCTCGGCACCGCGCGGCCAGGTGGGGCGGGCCCGCCGCGCCTGACTCTCCGGGTCCTGGTCGGGTGCGGTGCCGAGGCGGCTTCCGCACACCTCGGACAGCGGCTCCTCGATCCATTCGGCAACCACCGCGAGGTCGTCGAGCGAGAGGGGCGGCTCGGCCCGTACGTCCTCGATCGACAGGGCCGTCTCCGACAGCACGGCGAGCAGGTCGACCCGGGCTCCGTCCGTGAACGCCAGCCGGACGTCGAACCAGGCCGTGACGCCCGACCCGGACTCCCGCACCTCCCAGGCGGGCCGCACGGACACCTCGCCGTCCGTGCGGCAGCGGTCGGACAGATTAAGAAACGATGCGTCTAGCACATACGGAACGTAACCGCATCATCACATTCCATACGAACGGACACGCGCGCGACCGGCACGCACCGCACCCTGTCAGCCGAGCACCCGGTGGTGCGATGCTGGGAGCACCAGCCATGTCCCGTCAGTGATGTCCTGGTCAGCGATCTTCCTGATCCCTCGGGTGAGGAGTTCCGCGGTGCTGCGTGTCGCCGTCGTCGGTTCGGGGCCCAGCGGGGTCTACAGCGCACAGGGCCTGGTCCAGCGGAGCGGGCCTCCCGACGTCCGTGTCGATGTCCTGGACCGGCTGCCCTGTCCGTTCGGCCTGGTGCGCTACGGCGTGGCACCCGACCACGAGAAGATCAAGTCGCTCCAGAACAACCTGCGGACCGTCCTGGAGGACGAGCGCGTGCGCTTCCTCGGCGGCGTCGAGGTGGGGCCGGGCGGAGTGTCCGTGGCCCGGCTCAGGCAGCTTTACCACGCGGTCGTGTACTGCGTCGGCGCCGCCACCGACCGGCACCTCGGCGTACCGGGCGAGGACCTGCCCGGCAGCTGGTCGGCGACGGAGTTCGTGTCCTGGTACAGCGCGCACCCCGACTCCGCGGCCGGCGCGTTCGTGGCCGGAGTGCGCTCGGCGGTCGTCATCGGCGTCGGGAACGTAGCCGTCGACGTCACCCGGATCCTCGCCCGCACCGAGCCCGAACTGAGCCCCACCGACATACCGCAGGCCGCGCTCGGCGCGCTGGCCGCGAGCGAGGTCGGCGTGATCAGCATGGTCGGCCGGCGCGGGCCCTCCCAGGCCCGCTTCACCACGAAGGAACTGCGCGAGCTGGGCGGGCTACCGGAGGCCGACATCGGCGTGGACGAGGCGGAGTTGGCGCTCGATCCCGCCTACCTCGATCCGTCGGGGCTGCCTGCCGCGCAGCGACGCAACGTCGAGGTCCTGAGGGGCTGGGCGTCGGCCGCGCAGCAGGGCCGGCCCCGTCTCATCCGCCCGCGCTTCTTCCTTCGGCCCGTCGAACTCCTCGCCGACGGCGGGCGGGTGGGCGCCGTGCGGTTCGAGCGGACGATGCCTGACGGGACGGGCGGGGTGACGGGAACCGGCCGATTCGAGGAGATCGAGGCGCAGTTGGTGCTGCGTTCGGTGGGCTACCGCGGGGTTCCGCTGGACGGCTTGCCGTTCGACCCCGAGCGGGCCACGGTGCCGCAGCGAGCGGGACGCGTCCTGCGGGACGGCGCGGTCTCGCCGGGCGAGTACGTGGCGGGCTGGATCAAGCGGGGTCCGACCGGGGTCATCGGGACCAATCGCCCGTGCGCGAAGGAGACGGTGGCCTCCCTGCTGGAGGACGCCCCGGCCCTCGTACGGCGAGCGGCCGCCGACGATCCGCTCGCTGCGCTGCGGGCCGACGGGATCCGGCCGGTCGAATGGGCCGGCTGGCTGGCGATCGAACGGGCCGAGGCGGAACTGGGAGCCGAACTGGGCCGCGAGGTGGTCAAACTGCCCGACTGGGACGCGCTCTGGACGGCGGCCCGGACGGCGGGGGCCTGACGGCGGCGCGGGCGCGGGGGCCTGACGGCGGCGCGGGCGGTCGGGGACCGGCGGGGGCCTCAGCGGCCGGTGTCGTGCCTCGCCACGGCCGGCAGGAGGCAGTCGGGGACCCGGCGGAATGTCAGGAGCGGCTCTCGTGCCTCGTCACGGCAGGAGGCGGTCGGGGACCCGGCGGAATGTCAGGGGCGACTCTCGTGCCTCGTCACGGCAGGAGGCGGTCGGCCTGGCGGGCGGCGGCCTCCAGGATGCGGCCGAGGAGCCCGGGGAAGAGCACGTCGAGGTCGTCCGCGCGCAGGCCGTTCAGCTTCGCCGTGCCGCGGTAGACCTGGCGGACGACCCCGCTCTCACGGAGCACCCGGAAGTGGTGTGTCGTCGTGGACTTGGTGACCGGCAGCACGAAGTCCGAGCAGGAGAGTTCACGGCCCTCGGCGGCGAGTTCGCGGACGATCCGCAGCCGCATGGGATCGGACAGCGCGTGCAGCACCGACTCCAGGCGGATCTCCTCCCGCTCGGGATGCGGCAGGTCACGGCCACTGGCAGCGGTGGCGGCGGTCGTCACGGCGGCTCCACTTCGTCCGGGGACCTCGTCCCGTCCCTTTCGGCGGCGTCCGGCGGCTTCACCCGACGCATCGACGTCGTCATTGTACGAGAGTCGTCGTAGTTTGACACTCGCCGTACTACGAGGTTTATCGTACGAGGCGTCCCTCGGTCCCGCGACGAACGGAGTCGGCAGTGAGCGCTCTCTTCGATGCCTGCGTCCTGCGTGAAGTCACCATCCCCAACCGGGTGTGGATGCCCCCGATGTGCCAGTACTCGGCCGCGCCCGACGGCCCGTCGGCGGGCGCCCCGAACGACTGGCACTTCGCCCACTACGCGGCCCGCGCCACCGGCGGGACGGGCCTGGTGATCGTCGAGGCGACCGCCGTCTCGCCGGAGGGCCGGATCTCCCCGTACGACCTGGGCATCTGGAACGACACCCAGGTCGAGGCCTTCCGCCGGATCACGCGCTTCCTGACCGCGCAGGGCACGGTGCCCGCCGTGCAGCTCGGCCACGCCGGGCGCAAGGCCTCGACCGAGCGCCCGTGGAAGGGCGGCGCCCCCGTCGGCCCCGAGGCCCACGGCTGGCGTGCGCTCGCTCCGAGCGCGCTGGCGTTCGACGGCAACCACCCGGTTCCCGACGAGCTGACGGTCGCCGGGATCCAGGAGATCGTGGGCCAGTTCGCGGACGCGGCCCGCCGCGCCCTGGACGCCGGCTTCGAGATCGTCGAGATCCACGGCGCCCACGGCTATCTCGTCAACGAGTTCCTGTCGCCCCACTCCAACCACCGCACCGACGCGTACGGCGGCTCGTACGAGAACCGCACCCGCTTCGCCCTCGAAGTCGTCGACGCCGTACGGGAGGTCTGGCCGCAGGAGAAGCCGCTGTTCTTCCGCATCTCGGCCACCGACTGGCTGGAGAACGCGGGCTGGAGCGCCGACGACACCGTCCGCTTCGCCGCCGAGCTGCATGAGCACGGTGTGGACCTGCTCGACGTCTCCACGGGCGGGAACGCTCCCGGCGTCCGGATTCCCGTCGAGCCCGGCTATCAAGTCCCCTTCGCCGCACGGGTGAAGAAGGAGACCCCGATGGCCGTCGCGGCCGTCGGCCTGATCACCGAGGTGGAGCAGGCCGAGAAGATCGTCGCCAACGGGGAGGCCGACGCGGTGCTGCTGGGAAGGGAGTTGCTGCGCAACCCGTCCTTCGCCCGGCTCGCGGCACGCGAACTCGGAGCCGAGGCGCATGTGCCCGAGCAGTACCACCGGTCGGTCTAGGCGCCGGACGACGGAGGGCGCCAAGTGGGGCCCGGCGTCGCGTGGTTGACGTGCTTCTCCGTCCTCCGCGCCGACGCCGGACCCCCGAGCCGCGCGGTCAGACGGCGCTCGGCACGCCCCTCTCGGCCCGCACCCCGGCCGTCCCCTCCGGCTTGGATGTCCTCTCGATCCCCGCCTCCGCTTCGGCGAGCAGCGTGAGCAGGGTCGCGCGGGCGCGCGCCACGCGGGAGCGGACCGTGCCGACCGGGCAGCCGCTGACCAGGGCGGCCTCCGCATAGGGCAGGCCCATCAGCTGGGTGAGGACGAACGCCTCGCGCCGTTCGCCCGGGAGGACGTCCAGGAGTTCGAGCAGGGCGACACCGTCGTCGAAGCCGGGCAGGCCGAGCGGCTGGGCGCGTTCCACCGCGGTCTGCCAGTCGGCGGTGCCGGTCGAACGCGGCCGGACGGCGGCGTACCGCAGGCTGTCGATCACCGCGCGGCGCGCGATGGACAGCAGCCAGGTGCGCGCCGAGGAGCGTCCCTCGAACCGGTGCAGACTTCCGAGCGCCCGCAGGAACGTGTCCTGGGCGAGGTCCTCGGCGGCCTGCGGATCGGCGGACACGTGGGCCACGTAGCGCACGACATCGCGGTGCAGCGCGCGGACGAAGCGTTCGACGGCGGCCGGGTCACCGGCGCGGGCGGCCAGCGCCCAGGCGGTCGCCGACTCGTCGGCCGACACCGCTCGGCCGTCTTCGTTCCGCCCCTCGTGGCCGTGGCGGGGCGCGGGCGGGGCGGACAGGGCAGGAGTGATCACCAGGTGTCCTTCTCGGGTCATCCGTGATCCGGACCGGCTCGTGGCCATGGGTCCGGTGAGGGGGGTGCGGCCGTACGGAGGTACGACCGAGGCCCGAAGCGCTCAGGGAGCGGCTTCGGGGAACCGGCTGTCTCAGGCGACAGCGGTCCCCATGGGCGGACCCCGGGAAGTGATCGCGTGTACGAGAAGGAGAAGGCGCGGGGCGCGGTCCGAGGAGCGTCGGCGCGTCCGGAGGACGGGCCGGTACGGCGGCACCGGGAGGGCGAGCAGCAGCCGAAGGGGCGCGGCCAGCCGGGCGGCCAGGGCCCGCAGGACGCGGAACACGGCGCGCTCGCCGTACGCGAGCCAGAGGCCGCAGAGCAGCGCCGCGAGCAGGTGGGCGGCGAGCATGCCGAGCGCCGGGAGCGAGCCCGTCCCGGCTCCCCCGGAGAACAGATGTGCCATGGTCCCGGAATCCATGGAGTGCATGTCCACGGACCCGGCGCCCATGGACCCTACGCCTATGGACCCAGCACCCGCGGCCCCCATGCCTATGGTTCCGGAGCCCATGGACCCCATATCCATGGCCCCTGAGCCCAGGGATGCCATACCCGTGACATCCCTTGAGCCCATGGCCGCCGACCCCATGGCGCCCATCACCATGCCGCCCATGCCGCCCATGCCGTCCATGGCGTCCATGCCCGGGCGTACCGACCCCGCCCCCGCCGGGAGCGTCAGGGACATCGCGGCCGAGAAAGCGGTGTGGAGCACGCCCTGGGCGAGCACCACGACGGACACCACGAGGGGAAGCCCGCGTTCACGTCCGGCCAGGCACCAGCCGGCCCCGGCCGTAGCCGCTCCCGCCCCGGCCAGCGCCCACCAGGCCACCGGAGAGCCGGACATCATCACGTGCCCCAGGGCGGCGAGCACCACACAGACGGCCGCGAACATCACGGCCCGCAGCATCCGCGCGCACCACCCGGCAGTCATACGGCCCTCATCCTCGCATCCGGGGTCCGGACCTCGTGGAGGGGTACGGAAACGGGCGGGCACCGGACGGGTGACGCGCCCGTGATCCGGATCACGCGGCCCGGACGTCACGGCCCGCATGGCGGGGACGGACCGGGGTACGCGCCGGAGCACCGTGGAAGCACAGCCAGGACACGGCCACCCTACGTACTGTAGGGTCCCGGCGGTGAGCGTCGTACATCAGGGGGAGCCCGTGAAGGAACGTGCCACCGGAAGCGCGGCGCGCGGTCCGGCGTCCGTGCTGGCACTGCTCTTGCCGAGCCTCGGGATCGCCGCGCTGGGGGTGTACCACCTGTGCGGGTTCGACCTGCACGCCCTGCACGGACGCCCGCACCTCGGCGACGGACTGACCATGGCCGGCGTGATCACGGCCCTGGTCCTGGCGGGCGCGGCGCTCGGCGACCTCCTGTGGTGGGCGACCACCCGCGACCGCCCGCTCGGCGACGGCGGAAACCCGCGCGCGGGCGGACATTTCGGGAACCCGGCCCGTGACCGGGGGACTTCGCAGCGCCGCTGAGGCGGCTGCCGAGGCGGGACGAACGCCGTACCCGCACGACAGGTGTACTCCGGGCCGTCGGTCCGTATTCTCAACACCTCCTTACCTCTTCACGCCACCCCTGTCTGGCCATAACCCCACTCTTCCTTACAAGATGTAGTGTTCCGGCCTCTGTCCCCCACCGGTTATCCCGGCCTCTCCTCAAGGTGATGCTCCACGGTGTCCGTACAACAGTCAGCGCTCATCCCGGAACAGCGGAACGCGAGCTCGCGCCGCGGGGCCCGGTCCGGACGAGCGGGCGACGGAATCCGGCCACGAGCCGCCGCGTTCACGGTCTGGTATCTGCGGCTGCTCGCCCTCCTCAACATCGTCGCGGTGATCTCGCTGCCGTTCCGCGAGGAGGTGCACGAGCACAACGGAGGTGAGTTCTTCACCCCGTATCTGGCCACCGCCGGGCTGGTCTCGGCGGCGCTCGCCCTGTTCCTCGCACTCGTGATGCGACGCCGCAAACGAGCCGCCTGGATCTTCAACCTGCTGCTCGCCGGACCGCTCCTCGCGCTCTACGGTGTGGCGTTGACCCAGGACCGCTACCAACGGCACGTCTTCAACTGGGTATCGGCCCTGCTCACGGCCCTCTTCGTCGTCGCCCTCCTGCTGGGGCGCAAGGAGTTCCACGCCGTCGGGGACCGCTCGAACCCCCGGCTCGCGCTCGCGGTCGGAGCGGGTGGTCTGCTGGTCAGCGCCACCCTCGGCACCCTGCTCGTCAGCGCCACCAACCGCGTGTCCGGGACGCCGCTGAGCGACCGGATCGCGTACACGCTGCTGCGCGGTATCAGTGTCGGCCCGCTCGCCGACCGGTTCGACACCGTCGTGGCGCCCCGCTGGGTCGACATCCTGGTCAACATCCTGATGGCCGCCACCTTCCTGCTGGTGCTCTACGCCTGCTTCCGCTCGCCGCGCGGTCTCGAACTCCTCGGCGAGGAGGACGAGACCCGGCTGCGCGCGCTGCTGGCACGGCACGGGGAACGCGACTCGCTCGGCTACTTCGCCCTGCGGCGCGACAAGTCGGTCATCTGGTCGCCGAGCGGCAAGGCGGCGATCGCGTACGGCGTCCGCGGTGGCGTGACCCTCGCCTCCGGCGACCCCATCGGTGACCCGGAGGCCTGGCCCGGCGCGATCGAAGCATGGCTGCGGGAGGCACGGCGGCACGCGTGGACACCCGCGGTGATGGGCGCGAGCGAGGAGGCCGGGACCGTCTACGCCCGGCACGGCCTGGACGCTCTGGAACTCGGTGACGAAGCCATAGTGGACCGGTCCGACTTCACCCTGGAGGGGCGCGCCATGCGGGGCGTCCGGCAGGCGCACAAACGCGTCAGGCGCGCCGGTTACACGGTCCGCGTACGGCGGCACGAGGACATCCCCGAGGCCGAGATGGCCGCCCTGACCGACAAGGCGGACCAGTGGCGCGACGGTGAGACCGAACGCGGCTTCTCCATGGCGCTGGGCCGGCTGGGAGACCCCGCCGACGGACGCTGCGTGATGCTGGAGTGCCATGACAGCGAAGGCGAACCCCGGGCCGTCCTGAGCTTCGTGCCGTGGGGTGAGCGGGGCCTTTCGCTGGACCTGATGCGCCGCGACCGCAACTCCGACAACGGGCTCATGGAGTTCATGGTGATCGAGCTGCTGCTGAACGCCGAGGAGTTCGGCGTCGAGCGGGTCTCCCTGAACTTCGCGATGTTCCGGTCCGTCTTCGAGCGCGGCACCCGGCTGGGCGCGGGACCTGTGCTGCGGCTGTGGTGTTCGGTACTGACGTTCCTCTCGCGCTGGTGGCAGCTCGAATCGCTGTACCGGGCCAACGCCAAGTACCGGCCGGTCTGGGAGCCTCGCTATCTCCTCTTCGAGAAGAGCGCCGACCTTCCCCGCATCGGCATCGCGGCGGCCCGCGCGGAGGGCTTCCTCGCCCCGCCGGCCCTGCCCCGGTTCGCCTCGCGCCGCCCGGCGCAGCCGGACCGCCGGCCCCAGGCGGCGCCCGTGACCCCGTCGCCGGCCCCGTCCGAAAGTCCCGCGTCCTCCGCGGCGGGCGACTAGTCCGCGTCACGGGCCGCGGCCCACTCCCGCCGGAACACAGCCGGGCACCCCACGCGGGGTGCCCGGCTGTTCCGTCTCCGTCGGACCACTCCCCCGGTCAGACCGTCCCGTCGGCGACCTCGACCCGGCCGACCGTCGGAAAACGGCCGTTCATCGCGGAGTTGGCCGGACCCACGCCATCGACGGGACGGTTCACGGGCGTCACTGTCAGTGCCGTGGTGCACACTCACGATCAATGGCCGTACGCATGGGGAGGACACCGTGTTCAGGGGGATCG
The DNA here is from genome assembly GCF_037940415.1 of Streptomyces sp. f51. NCBI lineage: Bacteria > Bacillati > Actinomycetota > Actinomycetes > Kitasatosporales > Streptomycetaceae > Streptomyces > Streptomyces sp. f51. The sequence goes on from NZ_CP149798.1 coordinate 632,992, forward strand.
ACGAGGTCGACTGGGCCTCGATGGAGCATGCCTACGGAAGTGCCGCGGACGTGCCGGAGCTGCTGCGGGGGCTCGCCTCGCCATTCCCCCAGGAGCGGGAGACCGCGCTCGACGGGATGTACGGAGCGGTGCACCACCAGGGCGACGTGTACGACTCGACGCTCGCGTCCATCCCCTTCCTGTTCACGCTCGCCGGGCGGACGGGTCTGCCCGACCGGGGCGGAATCGTCGAACTGCTCGCCAGCATCGGCGGATCGGAGGCCGGGGACGACATCGCGTACGCGGACGACACCGGGGACGGCGAGGACTCCCAGGGTCCCCAGAGCCCAGATGACCCTGGGGAGTCCGGGGAGTCCGGGGTGGACAAGCACGGGATGGCGCGTGCGGCGGTCCGGGCCGGTGCCGGGCTCTTCCTGGAACTCGTCACGGACGGGGACCCGGAGGTGCGTCGCGCCGCGCCGTCGGCACTCGTCCGCTTCCACCGTGAACCGCCGCGCGTCCTTGCCCTGTTGAGCGACCGGCTGCGGGACGAACCGGACGACGCCGTACGGCTGGCGCTGGTCGAGGCCCTCGGACTCCTCGTGCGGCTGCACGGGACTTCCGCGGCCCCCGCGGTGGACCGTCTGGTGTCGCTGTCCGGCCCGGCGCACGACCCAGGACTGCGGCTCGCGGCGCTCGGACAGCTCGCCTCGTGCGCCGCCGACCGCCTCCCCCAGGACCTCGTGCCCACGGTCGTCGGCCTGCTCCACACCAGGTCACAGCGGATACGGCCGCCCGGCGAGCCCGTCCGGACGTCCTCCGACACCCTCCTCGGCAGTCTGCGCCGGATGCGGCCCGCGGACGAGGAGGGAGCGCGGCTGCTCCGTACGCTCCACCAGGCGCTCGGCGCCCGTACGGGAGACCGGATCGCCCTGCTGAAGGGCCAGTTGAGCAGCCGGAACACGGCGGACCGGTGCAACGCCGTGTGGATGTCGGCGGGACTGTTCCGTGAGTGGCGGGGCGCGTACGAGGAGCCGGTCGCGCTGATCGGTGAGCAACTCGGCTCGGACGAGGAGCGGTTGCGCTCCGCCGCGGTGTCCGTGCTGGAGTTCCTGTTCACCCTGGCGGCTCCGGCGGCCGAACGCCTGGCCGCCCTCGTGGAGTCGGGCTCCGCGTCCCGGGGGTCCGGTGCGGCGATGCTGGACCGCCCCTTGAAGGCCCTGGCCCGGTGCGGGGACGCGCGGGCGGTACCGGCCCTCGCCGAGGTGCTGCGCCATCCGGCCGTGCCGAACGAGACCGGGTACGCGATCGGCTACCTGGGACCTGCCGCGGAGCCCCTCGCCCCGCTGCTGCGGAAACGGCTGGCCGAGGTCCCGCTCGACGCGCATGACACCTACGACCGCGCAGCCCCGTTGCTGTCCGCCCTCGGCACGCTCCGGTACACCGAAGCCGTGCCGGAAGTCCTCCGCCTGTTGCAGGGCATACCGCCCGAACTGCGGCTCCGGGACGCCCTGGTGAAGGTGGTGGCCCAAACGCTCGGCGCCTTCGGGCCGGGGGCGCGTGCGGCCGTACCGACGTTGCGGGGCCTGCTGACGGGCGAGAACGCCGTGGCGGCGGCCGACGCGCTGCGAGCCGTGGAAGGGGACGCGGAGGAGGTCCTTCCGGCGCTGCTCCGGGCGCTGGGCCCGGAGCGTGACGCGGGCGGTCGCCGGACGGCCGCCGAAACCCTGGGCCGCATCGGGGCCGCTGCCGCGCCCGCGCTGCCCGGACTGCGCCGGATGGCGGGCTCGGCCGAGGTAGGGGAGCGGACGGCCGCCGCGTGCGCCCTGTGGGACGTCGGCGGAGACCCCGGACCCGTCCTGCCGGTGTTCCGTGAGGCCTGGCGGCGGAACGCGTACACGCGGCGCACCATCACCGCGTGCCTCGTCCGGATGGGCGGCGCGGGCACACCCGTCCACGACCTGGTCCGTACGGAACTGGCCTCGCCCAGACGCCACCGGGCCCGTTCCGGCGGCCACGGCAGCCACGACGTACTCGACGACGAGTTGCTGCTGAGGGACTGCCGGACGGCCCTGGAGGCGGCCTGACGAACCCGAAGGCCGGAGGCCATGAAGGCCGGGGTCCGGAGGCCGGGGTCCGGGGTCCGGAGGCCGGGGTCCGGGGTCCGGAGGCCGGGGTCCGGAGGCCGGGGTCCGGAGGCCAGGGACCGGAGGCCGGGGTCCGCGAAGACCGGGTTCCGGGGGCCGTGACGCCGTTTCGCGGGGACGGACCGCATGCGGCACCGTCGACGGGCGACCCGGCCCGAGTGGCGCCAGGCGGTGCCGTGGGGTCTCGTCCGGTCAGCTGGTCATCCGGCCCCACAGGGGGCCGACCCGCTCCCACTCCTCGTCCCAGCGGTCCACGCGCCGCCGTTCCAGCCGGCCCCGGAGCAGACGGCCGACGGCGAAGGGGCCCGCCGCCACGCCCCCGGACGCGAACACACCGATCAGACAGGCCCGCAGCCGGGCCACGGCGACGGTCGGCGGCCGGGTGACGAGCCGGCCCTTGGCATCCGTCCACACCAGGACCGGCGTGTCCGCCGAGGTGCCGGCCGAGACCCGCACCTGGCCGGAGCGAGCGGTGCCGTCCGGCCCCGTCCAGCGGACCTTCGTCCACACGACGTGGCCGCCGGGCTCGTCGGCCCCCGCGTTCGGCGCGTCCGCGACCAGCCGGGCGGGGACGGTACGCGACTCCGCACGCTCGCGCGCGAGCGTGTCCTCCACGGCGCGAACCGTCACCAGGCCCGCGACCGCGCCGCCCAGCAGCGCGAACGCCCAGGCCGCGAGCATGATCCATGCCTCCAGGACATCGCTCCGCCGCCGCAGCGGGTTGCGCCGCCACCGCCACAGCCAGACCTTCGGACCACGGAATGCCGCCATCGAGGGCATCCTCCTCACGACCGCACGGACACGCCACATCTCCTTTCCTTACGCGCGCGCTCCGCGTGCTGCTCACGCCTCGTCCCCCACGGCTCGCCCGGCCCGCGGAACCAGAGGGCCGCCGCCCCTTTCCGGCGGGGGTCACGCGGACGGCTCCGCGAGCATCCTCCGTCCGCCGACACGACCCGTCCGACCTGCGCGGACGCCGGGCCGAAGGGTGACTGTCGGTGCCGGGGTGCAGACTGGCCCGTAGCGCAGACAACGACGTCGCGGAGGTGGCCGGTCATGGCCGACGTACTGCTCACGGTAGGCACCCGCAAAGGCCTCTTCATCGGGCGACGACGCGGCGGCACCTGGGAGTTCGACGAGAGCCCGTACTTCAACGCGCAGGCCGTGTACTCGGTCGCGATCGACTCCCGGGGCGAGCGGCCGCGGCTGCTGGTCGGCGGGGACAGCGCGCACTGGGGCCCGTCCGTGTTCCACTCCGACGACCTGGGCCGTACGTGGACCGAACCAACCCGGCCGGCCGTCAGGTTCCCCAAGGAGACGGGGGCCTCGCTGGAGCGGGTGTGGCAGCTCCACCCGGCGGCCGCCGAACCGGACGTGGTGTACGCGGGAACGGAACCGGCCGCCCTGTACCGCTCGGAGGACCGGGGCGAGTCCTTCGAACTCGTACGCCCCCTGTGGGAACACCCCACCCGCTCCCGGTGGGTCCCCGGCGGAGGTGGTGAGGGGCTGCACACCATCCTGACCGACGAGCGCGACCCGGCGGCCGTGACGGTCGCCGTGTCCACGGCCGGGGTCTTCCGTACCGCCGACGGCGGCGCGAGCTGGGAGCCGGCCAACTCCGGTGTCTCCGCGGTGTTCCTGCCGGATCCGAACCCGGAGTTCGGCCAGTGCGTGCACAAGGTCGCGCGCGACGCCGTCGACCCGGACCGGCTCTATCTACAGAACCACTGGGGCGTGTACCGCAGCGACGACGGGGCCGGGCAGTGGACCGACATCGGCGCGGACCTGCCGTCCACGTTCGGATTCACGGTGGCCGCGCACCCGCACCGCGGCGACACGGCCTATGTCTTCCCGATCAACGCCGACGCGGACCGGGTCCCGGCCGACCGCCGCTGCCGGGTCTTCCGTACGGAGGACGCGGGCACGACCTGGGAACCGCTGACGGCGGGACTGCCCTCCGAGGACCACTACGGCACGGTGCTGCGCGACGCGCTGTGCACGGACGGCTCGGACCCGGCGGGCGTGTACTTCGGCAACCGCAACGGCGAGGTGTACGCGTCGGCGGACGACGGCGACAGCTGGCGGCAACTCGCCTCGCATCTGCCGGACGTGCTGTGCGTCCGCGCGGCGGTGACGGCCTGACCGCGGCCAGCCACGCGGGCGGGCCGGGTTCGACCGGCGGGAGCGACGGCCCGCCGGCATGCGGACGCGCTCCCGCCACGGTCGTGGCGTCCGCTCCCCTGGACCTCAACGGCCCGCGCCGGCAGGCGTCTTGTGCCCGGACACGTCCCATTCGGCAACGAAACGGTCATCCCCGGTCGTGGGACGGCCACCAGTTTGATCTCGGCCATGTGCACGGCAGTAGGGTGACGCCCGTGGCACCAAGACCGTTGCACGAGATCGTCGAACCGGGCTGGGCGAAAGCCCTCGAACCCGTGGCCGGACGGATCGCCCAGATGGGCGACTTCCTGCGCGCGGAGATCGCCGCGGGACGCACGTACCTACCTGCCGGGGCGCATGTCCTGCGGGCGTTCCAGCAGCCCTTCGACGAGGTACGCGTCCTCATCGTCGGGCAGGACCCGTACCCGACCCCGGGACACGCGGTGGGCCTGTCCTTCTCGGTGGCCCCCGAGGTACGCCCCCTGCCGCCCAGCCTGATCAACATCTTCACCGAGCTGAGGAACGACCTCGGCGCGCCCCAGCCGTCCAACGGTGACCTCACGCCCTGGACGGAGCAGGGCGTGCTGCTGCTCAACAAGGCGCTGACGACGGCGCCCCGCAGCCCCGCGGCACACCGCGGCAAGGGCTGGGAGGAAGTGACCGAACAGGCGATACGCGCCCTGGCCGCGCGCGGCCGGCCGCTCGTGTCCATCCTGTGGGGCCGCGACGCGCGCAATCTGCGCCCCCTGCTCGGCAGTCTCCCCTCGGTGGAGTCCGCGCACCCCTCGCCCATGTCGGCCGACCGCGGCTTCTTCGGCTCACGTCCCTTCAGCCGCGCCAACGACCTGCTGGCCCAGCAGGGAGCCGAGCCGGTGGACTGGCGCCTGCCGTGACCTCCGGCGGAGTGCGCGGCGGTCCACGGGACGGGCGAAGCCCTGCCGTGGTGCTGGCCGTGGACTCCGGAGGCTCGGGACTGCGCGTGGCTCTCGCCGCGCACCCGGTACCGAAGGGGCCGGGCGCTCCCGCAGTCCGTGCGGGCGCGCCGTCGCCCGCCCCGGTCCCGCTCGGCGCCCCGCTGACCTCGCGGGAGCCGGTCCGCACCGGTCCGCGCGGGATCTCCGCCCGCCATCTGCTCGATCAACTGCTGCCGATGGCACGCCGGTTGATGGCCGAGGCGGGCACCGAACGGATCGCGGCCGTCGCCGTCGGCGCGGCCGGCCTCGCGACGCTCGGCGACGAACTACGGGACGAACTGCCGGGCGCGCTGGAACGTGAGCTGGGAGTGCGCCGGCTCGCCCTGGCGGCCGACGCGGTGACCGCGTACACGGGCGCCCTCGGCCCTCGCGCGGGGGCCGTGATCGCCGCGGGCACCGGCATGATCGCGACGGGCACCGACCTCACGTCGTGGCGCAGGGCCGACGGCTGGGGCCATCTCCTCGGCGACTGCGGCGGCGGAGCCTGGATCGGCCGCGCCGGCCTGGAAGCGGCCCTGCGCGCCTTCGACGGCCGCCCGGGCGGTTCGGCCGGACTGCTGGCCCGCGCGCGGGAGGTGTTCGGGCCGATGCCGGAGCTGCCCGGTCTGCTGTACCCGCGCACCGACCGGGCCGCCGTCCTCGCCTCCTTCGCGCCCGAGGTCGCCGCACTGGCCGGGAGCGATCGCGTGGCCGAGGACATCCTGCGGGCCGCCGCACGCCAGATGGCCGAGTCGGCCGCCGCGGTGTGCCCGGCCGGGGACGAACCCCATCTCGCCCTCACCGGCGGTGTGTTCAACCTGGGCGCCGCGCTCCTCGGGCCCCTGGAAGAGGAGTTGGCCGAGCGGCTGCCGCACGCCCGGCGGGTGCCGGCCGCGGGCGACCCGCTCGACGGCGCGCTCCGGATCGCGGCGGGTCTGGCCGACGGCCGGCTCGCGCTGCCCCCGGACGAGCGGATGCTGTCCGTCGTGACCGAAAAAGCCGTACCGGGCGGCGTATGACCCGAATTCGGCGCAGGGCCGACAACTCGGCGATTACTGATCGCTTCTGATCCGTGCGTAACTCATCAGACAAAAGCGGACGGATACCGCTCACCTGCACCCTCCCCGAACAGGGGAACCCTGGAAACCAGTAACATGCGGCGCCATGAGCTCCCCCACTGGGCCCGCGTCCGGCCTGCCAGTACGAATGCCGCGACCCCGCCAAGCCGGGCGGCACCGCCGTCCGGAACCCCTGGCGGCTCCTGAGGGCGCGCCCGCGCTCGTCCTCGCGGTGCCGGGCACCCCCAGCGCCGCCACGCGCAGCCTCGCCGAGGAGGTCGTGAGCATCGCCCGCTCCGAGCTCCCCGGCCTCGATGCCCGCATCGGTTACCTGGACGGGGACGACGAGTTCCCCACCTTGCAGTCCGTGCTGAGCCACGCCGCCGAGGAGCGCACCGCGCGTTTCGAGCAGGCCCGCGCCGCCGGTTCCGACGTCTCCGAGCCCGACGGCCCGGTCGGCATCGTTGTCCCGCTGCTCGCCGGCCCGGACAACGCCCTGCTGCGCCGGATCCGCCAGGCGGTCATGGAAAGCCGTGTCGCGGCCGAGCTGACCGACGTCCTCGGTCCGCACCCGCTGCTCGCCGAGGCGCTGCACGTACGCCTCTCCGAGGCCGGTCTGGCCCGCGCCGACCGCGCCCGGCTGTTCACCGTGGCGACCGCCGCGGACGGCATCGTGCTCGCCACCGTCGGCGGCGAGGACGCGGTGCAGGCGGCCGGGATCACCGGCATGCTGCTCGCCGCGCGTCTCGCCGTGCCGGTCATGGCGGCGGCCCTCGACGAGGAGGGTTCCATCGCGGCCATCGCCGAGCAGCTGCGCGGCTCCGGTTCGCAGCAGCTCGCGCTCGCGCCGTATCTGATCGGTCCCGAGCTCGACGCGGGTCTGCTCGACGCGGCCGCCAAGGAGGCCGGGTGCAGCGCCGCCGAGGCCCTCGGCCCGTACCCGGCGATCGGCAAGCTCGCGCTCTCCCAGTACACGTCGGCGCTGGGTATCGCGCCGCCGCAGAGCCAGGGAGCGCCGGCCTTCTAGTCGGCCGTCACACCCGCACCACCCGTACCACCCGCACACCGAAAGGGCCCGCTCCTGAGCCAGGAGGGGCCCTTTCCCATGGGCGCGTGGCCCACCCGGCGCACCCTCTGGGGGCATGCCGGGCCGGCCGGATCAGCCGAGGACCACGCAGGACGCGGCGGGCGCCTCGATCGAGCCCGCGCGGCGCGGAACGCCGGTGCCGGGATCGACGTCGAACCAGGTCACGTCGCCGGAGCGCTCGTTGGCCGCGTACAGGAAGCGCCCCGAGGCATCGAGGGCCAGCGCACGCGGCCAGACGCCGCCGCAGGGCACCTCGGCGACGAGCGTGAGCACCTCGCCCGACGCGTCGACGCCGAGCACGGAGACGGTGTCCCGGCCCCGGGTGGCGGTCCACACGAAGCGGCCGTCGGGCGAGACGGCTATGCCCGACGGGTACGGGTCACCGTCCGGGACGCCGGACAGGACCGGCGTCTCGCCGACGGGCCGGAGCGAGCCCTCCTCGCCGTCCCAGCGGCAGACGGTGACGGTCGGGGCGAGTTCGTTGAGGACGTAGGCGTGCCCGCCCCGCGGGTGGAAGGCGAGATGGCGCGGCCCGGAGCCGGGGCGCAGGGCGGTCTCGCGGCGCAGGGTGAGTGTTCCGCCGTCGAGGGCGCACACCCGGACGGAGTCCGTGCCGAGGTCGACGCTGACGGCCCAGCGGCCGCCGGGGTCGGGCTGCACCTGGTGGGCGTGCGGGCCCCGCTGCCGCTGCGTGTTCGGACCGGAACCGGTGTGGCGGAGCACGCTCGATGCGGCGGGCGCCAGGCTGCCGTCGGGACGGACGGGGACCGCGCTCACACTGCCCGAGCCGTAGTCGGCCGTCAGGACGTGTCCGCCGAGGACGCTGAGGTGCGTGGGGCCGCCGCCACCGGTCGGAGTCGGCGGACCGGTCAGTTCCGGCTTGTCGCCGTGCACGCGGAAGGCGGCCACCGCGCCCTCGTCGGTCTCGCTGACCGCGTACAGGACGTCACGCCCGGGCCCGAGGGCCAGATACGAGGGGTCGGGCACGTCGGCGACCACGCTCAGCACGGTCAGTGCGCCGCTGTCCGGATCCACGTCCGCCGTCAGGACGCCTAGGCCTCCCGCCGCCGTGAACGAGCCGATGAACGCCCGCTGTCGCCGCCCGTCGCCCTGCGCCACTTTCGGTCCCCTCTCGATGCCGCTTCGTCGGGGCGACGGTAGCAGTCACGGGCCTGCGGTCTAGACCAAAGCGAGGTGCCCCGCGCCGGTTCGGTGGAGGCCGTACGCCGGCCGCCACGGGCCGCGCGAGAGGGCGCCGGAACCGGGGTGGCGGCGGCGGCTCCGAGGCCGCCCAGCGGGCACCCACACCCCGTAGTGGATCTTCCTGACCGGTATCCGGTCACCGCACGAGAACGGCCCCCTGGGTGCGGGACCACGCACCCAGGGGGCCGGGGACCGTCCGCGCCGGGCGCGGACGGTGTTTCGCGGGGGCGTCAGACGCCGACGAGCCGGGAGTCGCGCACCGGTCCGCGCAGCGGTGTCGCCATGTCGACGAGCGCCCGCTCGAGGCCGTGCAGATGCGCGAGGGCCTGCTCGGCGCCGGGGTGGTGCCGGGGGACGCCCTGGTGGGCCGCGGGAGCGCCGCCCGGCACGGCCCCGACCAGCGACTCCATCGCCGACTCGACGCGCCGGCAGGCCGCCGCGAGACGGACGTCGTGCGAGGCGTCCGGGTCGGCCGCGACGGCGGCGAGACCCCGTACCTCGCGGGCGCAGTCGTCCAGCAGCGCCAGGATCGCGCGGGCCCGCTCCTTGCGCTGCCGCATCGGGTTGAGCGGATGCACCAGGGGTGCGAGAGCCATCCGTACCCGCCCGAGCAGCCCTTCCAGCTCCGCCGCGAGCGGGGCGGGGTCCGCCTGGGCGTCGCCCGCGAGCCGCCGGGCCGCCGCCGAGGTGCATCCGTGCACGGCGTGCAGGGCGCGCTCGATCCAGCGGTCGGTGACCGTGTGCGTGGTGATCGGCAGGACGAGCGCGACCGCGAGCGCGGCACCGAGCGCGCCGACACCGGTCTCGGCGAGCCGGAGGACCAGCAGCCCCGGGTGCAGGACGCCGAGCAGCCCGTAGAGCAGGCCCGCCATGACGGTGACGAAGAACATCATCCAGCTGTACGAGGGCGCGGCCGTGTAGAAGATCCCGAAGACGCTCACAGCGACCAGGACGGCGGTCGGCGCCGGTGCGCCGTGCAGCGGTACGGCGACGAGCAGCCCGGCCATGATCCCGACGAGCGTGCCGACCACCCGGCGGAACCCCCGGACCAGCGTCTCACCGCGCGAGGCCGTGTTGACGAAGATCCACCACGCGGTGCCGACGGCCCAGTACCAGCGGTCGTGCGAGATCAGCTGGCCCGCGGCGAGGGCGAAGCCGCAGGCCGCGGCCGCCTGGAAGGCCTGGCGGGTGGCGGGGCGCGCCAGTCCGCGCCCCTCCAGCGGCAGCGGCGCGGCGGGCAGGGGGCTGCGCCGCTCGATGCACCACGCGCCGAACCGCACGGCCGAGGACGCCGCCAGCGACAGGGCGACGGCGGTGTAGAGCTGCGGGAGCTGGGCGGGCACGGCGTGCAGGAACTGGGTGGTGAAGAACATCATGAACGCGAAGATGCCGAGCGCGTGCCCGCGCGGGCCGAAGCGGCGGGCGTACACCCCGGCGAAGACGACGGCGAGCCAGGTCGCATCCCGCAGCAGCGGCGCCCCGTGCAGGGTGGTCGCCGCCGCGAGGACCGGGAAACCCACCACGGGCAGCAGCGCGGTGGTACCGGCCTGGCCGCGCACGGTCGGGTCGCCGACGGTGAAGAGCGCGAGGAGCGCTGCGAGCCCGCCGGCGATCGAGGCGGGGAGCGAGAGTCCGGCCAGCCGGCACACCGTGACCGCCAGGCCGATGCCGACGACGGCCCGGAGAGAGACCCGCAACCGGAACAGTCCCGGATCCGGCGCCATGAACATCTTCTTCACCGTCGGCAGCCCGCCCCCACTTCGCGTTCAACACGGAATTCGGCATGCGCAGCGCACATGCGAAAGGCGCCGCGGGTCCGGTACGGCGTCCTTGCCGTCCGGCGCTGCGCAGCGCCATCGATACGGACAAGGTACGCGGCAGCTCCGAACTGGCTCAACTCGTACGGTTTCGACTGAGCCATTGGTACAGTCGAAGGCGATCGTCGTCAGCCACAAGGAGGCCAACGGACCATGCCCGTGGACGAGCTCGACACGCGCATCCTGCGGCTGCTGCTGGAGCAGCCGCGCACCAGCGTCCGCGAGTACGCCCGTGTCCTCGGTGTCGCCCGCGGCACGCTCCAGGCCAGGCTCGACCGGCTGGAGCGGGACGGAGTGATCACCGGGACGGCCCCGTCCCTGTCCCCCGCCGCCCTCGGCCATCCCGTGCTCGCCTTCGTGCACATCGAGGTCACCCAGGGCCATCTGGACGATGTGGGCGACGCGCTCGCCGCCGTACCGGAGATCATCGAGGCGTTCTCGATCACCGGCGGCGGCGATCTGATCACCCGGGTCGCGGCGCGCGACAACGCGCACCTGGAGGACGTGATCCAGGCTCTGATCAGCCTGCCGGGCGTGGTCCGCACCCGGACCGAGGTGGCACTGCGCGAACGCGTCCCGCACCGGCTGCTGCCGCTGGTCGAGTCGATCGGGCGGGCGGCGCGGCGCTGAGCGCGACGCGAGGGGCCGCCTCGCTCCACGCACCCCGCGGATGGATCATTCCTGGGCATCCTTGACCGTATGAGCAGCCTCGATGGCACTGCGGTCATCTTCGATCTCGACGGAACGCTCGTGGACAGCGAACCGAACTACTTCGAAGCCGGGCGCCGGGCCCTCGCCGCCCAGGGCGTCGGCGACTTCACCTGGGCCGACCACGAGACGTACGTCGGCATCAGCACCCAGGAGACGGTCGCGCTCTGGAAGGAGCGCTACGGACTGACGGCCCCGCTGGAGACCCTGCTCGCCGAGGTGAACCGCCGCTACCTGGAACTGGCCCGCGCCTCCACGCCGGTCTACCCGGAGATGCGGGCGTTCGTGCACCTGCTGGCCGCGGCCGGCGTTCCGATGGCGGTGGCCTCCGGTTCCTCGCGCGAGGCCATCGAGGTCATCCTGTCCGGGACCGGCCTGGCCTCCCGGCTCACGACCGTCGTGTCCGCCGACGAGGTGGCGCACGGCAAGCCCGCCCCCGACGTGTTCCTCGAAGCGGCACGCCGACTGGGGGCGGCCCCGGCGGACTGCGTGGTCCTGGAGGACGCCGCGCCGGGCGCCGTCGCCGCGCACGCGGCCGGCATGCGCTGCGTCGCCCTTCCCTACCTCCCCGATCAGGCCGACGATCCCGCCTTCGCGCGGGCCGATCTGCTCGTACGCGGCGGTCAGGCCGGGTTCAGCGCGCGGGCGGCGTACGCCTGGCTGGCGAACGAGGCCCCGCGTTCCTGAGCGGGCACGCGCCCGCGGGTCATTTCCGAAGACCACGGCCGGAACTCCGCCCGGTACGCCAGAATGCCCGTCGGCGAGCGGTTCCGGGCACCGCGCGGAACGGTTCGGCCGTCACGGAGCTGTCGCCCGAACCGCTGGGGCCCGAGCGGACCGCTGTACGAGGTCGCCCGGCCCGGAGAGTCCGGTCGCCGCGGGCGGTCCGGCCGCGCCGCCGGGAGGAGTCCCGCCTTCGTTCCGGAAGGAGTACGCGTGCACCCCGACAAGGACGCATCCGCGGGCTCGGGAGCGCCGGCACGTCCGGACGGGCCGCTGCGCTCGGACGCGCGACGCAATCGCGAGCGCATCCTGGCCGTGGCGCTCGCGGAGCTCACCCGCTCCGCCGACACGCCGCTGAGCGCGATAGCGAGGAAGGCGGGGGTCGGCCAGGGGACCTTTTACCGCAACTTCCACCATCGCGAGGCCCTCATCGTGGAGATCCACCGCCACGAGGTGCGGCAGGTGACCGACGCGGCGGCGCACCTGCTCGCCACCCGCCCGCCGCACCGGGCACTGCGGGAGTGGACGGACCGTCTCACCCGGTTCGCGATGGCCGAGGCGGGCCTGACCGCGGCGCTGCGCACGGCCGACGGCGGCTCCCGGGGCGTCCGGGCCAGGCTCGACCACGGGCCCGTGCGCGCGGCCGTCGCGCTCCTGCTGAGGACCAACGAGCAGGCGGGCACGATTCGCCCCGGGGTGACCCCCGACGACTTCCTGCTCGCCGTGGCCGGGCTCTGGCACCTCGACCCGCACGGGGACTGGCCGACGGACGCCCGCCGCCTGCTGGACCTGGTGACGGACGGTCTGCGCGTGGGCGCGCCTGGACCGGCCACGCCGTCGCGGGAGGACTGAGCCGCGTCCTTCGCCGCAGCGGCAGGACCGGCCCGGACGGCGGCCGGGGTCGGCGGCGGACCAGCCGCGGCCGTACTCCTGAGTCCGCGGGGTTCCCGCTCTCAGCGGGCCGCCGAAGGGGGCGGCAGGCGCAGTCCGGTGAGGTCCGGGGGTACGGGATTGTCGGGACGGAAGAACGGGGCGGCTTCGGCGTCGGACGCCGTGGCCGGAGCGTCCGTGAGGCGGAAGCGGTCGCGCAGCCGGCCGTAGAAGTCGGTGGGGCGCAGCCGGATGAGACGCACCCGGCGCGGAGCCCGGAAGACACCGATCCAGTCGCCGGGACCGATGACCCCGCGCAGCTGGCCGTCGATGCTGACGGCTGCCTGGCCCGAGTGCGGCAGCACCCGCAGGGCGACGGGCTCGTCCGGCGCGGCGACGACGCTGCGGTTGAAGGTCATGTGCGGGGCGATCGGGGTGAAGACGACGGCGTCCATGTGCGGTGAGAGCACGGGGCCGCCGGCGGCGAAGCTGTAGGCGGTCGATCCGGTGGGGGTGGCGACGGCGAAGGCGTCCGCCGAGTAGGAGGCCAGCCGGCGTCCGGCGAAGTAGACGCCGACGCCGACCTGGTGGTCCCGGGCCAGCTTCTCCAGGACGACATCGTTCAGGGCCATGACGTCCAGTGCCACGCCCCAGCCGTCGCCGTCCGTCGTCCCGACGCTGACCTGCGGCGGAGGAAGGGCGGGCCCGCGCCCGTAGCAGAGCACCGTCTCGATGTCCCCGGGGACCTCCAGCGCACGGGAGGCGCGCATGGTCAGCGTCATGCGTTCCTCGACGGTGGCCTTCCCCTCGTGGACCTCCTGAAGCGCGCGGGTGACGTCCGCGGCCGGCACCTCGGTCAGGAACCCGACCTTGCCGAGGTCCACACCCAGCACGGTCGCACCGCTCTTGACCGCGATCCGGGCGCCGCGCAGGAAGGTGCCGTCCCCGCCGAGCGTGACGACGAGGTCCGGATTGCCCGCCGCCTCGGCCTCCGCGCGTCCGCCGCGACGCCGCTGGTCCTTGGCCCAGACGTCGATGTCGGTGCACCGGATGCCTCGCTCCTCGCACCATCGGTGCACGGCGCGCGCGACATCGTTGGCCGCCGTCCTTCCCTGGTGGACGACCAGACCGACGCGGTGCACGGACACGGCAACCTCCACCCGTAAAAGGCCCGGGACACGACTCGATCCTTCCATGAATACGACATCTCGGTACGGAGGGGACGCACCGGGGACGGACTGGAGAGGGCCGAGGACGGGCCGAAGACGGGCTGGAGAGGGGCTGGAGGCGGGCCGCCCTCGCCACCTCAGGTCCGGAGGAGCCACCGGACCGCGGCGCGTCACCGCGCGGACACCGCCCTGGAAACCGGCTCCGGGATCCGAGGGGCGCGGGGTCACACCACGGCCTCAACTCCGTTGCAAACAAGCGCAGTTCACCATCCGCCCCACGCCGGAACCGAGTTGCCTCCACGCCCCGCTTCCGCCACCCCCGACACGCCGGACGGATTCCAGCCGTGTCGGCACCACCGGGGCAGGGCAACTCGCTTCCGCTCAAGCCGAGTTCGGGCGGCGTCAGCAGCCGGGCAGTCCGGACGGGAGCCGTTCCGTCGGCCGAACAATTTCGGACACTTGGGCATCCTGCCGAACACTGAACGACTATCGTCTCGAATTGACGTCTCCTGAGCGACCGACACGGCTCGGAGATCCCGTCACGTCCGCTTTCATCCGCATTGCGGACTGGTTCGACCACCCCCATGAAAGGTTCCTTTCGTGATCAACAGCAATCACGGGGCCGATTACGAGAGCGTCCTGCTCGACCGCAAAGGCCAGGCCGAAGCCTTCGACGCCATCGGCGACCGCTACGACGAGGCCTTTCCGCACAAGGAGGGCCAGGTCACCGCGGGCGACTGGCTGATCGGGTCGCTGAGCCCGGGAGCGCGGGTCCTGGATCTCGGCTGCGGCACGGGGGTGCCGACCGCACGCCAGATGGCGGACGCCGGGTTCGAGGTCGTGGGGGTCGACCTCTCCGCCCGCATGGTGGAGCTCGCGAGCGCCTACGTGCCCGACGCGACCTTCCATCAACTGGACCTCGCCGACCTGCGCCCGGGCGGTCCGCGCGACCTCGGCCGCTTCGACGCCGTCGCCGCCTTCTTCTCGCTGCTGATGCTGCCGCGCGCGGAGATCCCCTTCGCCCTGCGGACCATCCGTCATCTGCTCGCGCCCGGCGGCCTGTTCGTCCTCTCGATGGTCGAGGCCGACGTGGACGACTTCGCGATCCCGTTCCTCGGGAACACCATCCGGGTCTCCGGATATCTGCGGGAGGACCTGCACAAGGTCATCGAGGAGACCGGTTTCGAGATCGTCAAGGAGACCTCGTACACCTACGCCCCGGCGGTGAGCGACGTACCGCCCGAGGAGCAGGTGTTCCTGTGCTGCCGGCGGTGTGACTGAGGAGGCGGAGTCCGAGCCGCGGACCGCGCACCCACCGACGGGACAGAACGCGTGACCGAGCACCCCACCCACGAGGGCAGCGCCCCGCCACAGGGCCTTCTCCCGTCTGCCGTCGTGGCGGACGGGCGTGTGCCGCAGACCGACCGCCTCCGCTATCTCGATGTGGCGACGCGGCGGATCGCCCGCGGAATGGATCTGGACGGGACACTCCGGGAACTGCGCCGGGCGGCCGTGCCGGCGTTCGCGGACGCGGTCTTCATCCACCTGGACGATCCGCTGCCGGTCGGCGCGGAGCGGTCGGCCGCGCCCCTCGTGCTCCGGCTCCACAGCTCCGAACGGGCGTTGCCGGCACCGGAACTCGCAGACGCCGTCCCGAACGCCGGCGCGGCCCCGCCGCCGCTCCCGCTCCCCGAGGTCGCCGAGCGTGTGGAGCCCGCGGGCGGCGGGCGGCTCGCGGAGCTGCTGCGGGACGGGCGTCCGGCGTTCGGTGACGCGCCGGGCAACGCGCCGGCCGTCGCCGAACTGCTCGCGGCCGGGACCGGCGCACCGGGCACGCCGCCGGGCCATCGCCTGATCATCGCGCCGCTGCACGGCAGCCATCACGTCATGGGCACGGTCCTGCTGCTCCGGAGCACGGACCGGCCCGCCTTCGCCGGCGACGACCTGCTCGTCGCGTCCCAGCTCGCCACGCACACCGCCCTCGGGGTCCAGAAGGCGGTGATGTACGGCCACGAGGCCGCCGTGGCGGACACCCTCCAGCACACGATGCTGCCGTCGTCGCTGCCCGAACCCACCGGCGTGCGGCTGGCCAGCCGCTATCTGCCCGCCTCGAAGACCGCGCAGGTAGGCGGCGACTGGTACGACGCGATCCCCCTCCCCGGCAACCGCGTGGCACTGATCGTCGGCGACGTCATGGGCCACTCGATGACCTCGGCCGCGATCATGGGCCAGCTGCGCACCATCGTGCAGACCCTCGCCGGTCTCGACCTGCCGCCCAACGAGGTCCTGCACCATCTCGACGAGCAGGCCCAGCGGCTGGGCAGCGACCACATCGCGACCTGTCTCTACGCGATCTACGACCCGATCGCGCACCGCCTGCTGATGGCGAACGCGGGGCACCCGCCCGCCGTCCTGCTGTACGAGGACGGGCGGGCCGAGGTGCTGGGGGTCCCGCCCGGAGCCCCGATCGGCGTCGGCGGTGTCGTCTTCGAGTCGGTGGAGATGGCCGCGCCCACCGGGGCGACCCTGGTGCTGTACACCGACGGGCTCGTCGAGTCCCGCGAAACGGACATCGGGAGCGGCGTCGAAGCCCTGCGGACACGCCTCGAAGGCACCGCCCGTGGACTCACCTCGCTGGAGGTGCTGTGCGACGACGTCCTCGGCATCCTCGGCCCGGGGGCCCGGGACGACGACATCGCCCTGCTCACCGCCCGGTTCGAGGGATTCCCGCCGGACAGCGTCGGCTACTGGTTCCTGGCCCCGCACCCGATGACCGCGGGCCAGGCGCGCAGGCTGACCCGCAGGGCCCTGCGCCGCTGGGGTCTCGACTCCCTGATCGACCCGACCGAACTCATGGTCAGCGAGATCGTGACGAACGCCGTGCGGTTCGCCTCGCGGCCCCTCTCGCTGCGGCTGCTGCGCACCGACGTGCTCCGCTGCGAGGTGACCGACGACTCCCCCCAGGTCCCGAGGATGCGGCAGCCCGGCCCCGGGGACGAGAGCGGTCGCGGTCTGTGTCTGGTCAATCAACTCGCCCTGCGCTGGGGCGCGACACGCGTGAGCAGCGGCAAGGTCGTGTGGTTCGAGCAGAAGATCCCGCCGAAGTAGGGGCCGCGGGGTCCGCATTCGACTGATTCCCGATCGACGCCTCCGGGGCTCGTATACCCGTGAAGGGTATGGTGGCGGTCCTAGCTCGCAGGAAGTGCGGACGCCCTGATGACGGTACGAGAGTTGCCCCGGGCCCGGTTCGAGGGCGCCGCCCGCCGGGCCCACGGTCTGCCCGTCGCGCCGTGCCCCGCGTCCGCCACACCTCTTTCCGCAGCGCACATAGGCAGCGTCCCCACGGCTTTCCGCGTCCTCTGACGCCGTCCCGCCGTGTGTGGACCGTCCCGAACCGCGTGTCGCGCATCGAGAAGAGGACTCTTCGTGAACAGCATCAACCGTCGCACCGTCCTCGCCGGACTGGGAGCGGCAGGTACCGCAGGACTGCTCGCCGCCTGCGGCAAGGACACCCCCGCCCCTCCCGCGCTCCTCAGCCCCAACGGTTCCCAGGTCAACCGGGTGGAGCGGAAGCGCAGTTCCACGGGAAGGGTCCGGAGCCTCAACGTGACCGCTGCGCCGGCCACCCTCGACCTGGGGGGCGGAGTCCGCGCCAAGTCCTGGGCCTTCAACGGGCAGATCCCCGGCAAGGAGGTCCGCATCTCCGCCGGCGACACGCTCGCCGCCGAACTGTCCAACCAGCTGCCCGGCTCGACCACGACCTCCATCCACTGGCACGGCATCTCGCTGCGCAGCGACATGGACGGCGTACCGCCGGTCACCCAGAGCCCGGTACGGGCCGGTTCCCAGTTCACGTACCGCTTCGTCGCCGACAAACCCGGCACGTACTTCTTCCACCCGCACGTGGGCATCCAGGTCGACCGCGGCATGTACACACCGCTGATCATCGAGGACCCCAAGGAGCCGCTGTCGTACGACGACGAGTGGGTCGTCGTCCTCGACGACTGGCTCGACGGCGTGACCGGCACGCCCGACGACGTCCTCGCCGAACTCACCCACCACATGTCCAGCATGGACATGAAGAGCACGGGACCGGCGTCCTCGCGGCGGGCGTCGGCACCCGCGTCCCCGTCCGCCTCCTCCGGTGACCGGGCGTCGTCCCGGTTCCGGATGAGCGGCGCCGCCAGCCCTTTGCTGGGCCGTGAGGCCGGGGACGTGAACTACCCGTACCACCTGGTCAACGGGCGGGTGGCGACCGATCCGGACGTGTACTCGGGCAAGCCCGGAAAGCGTGTCCGCCTGAGGATCATCAACGCGGGGGCCGACACCGCGTACCGCGTGGTCCTCGGCGGCCACAAACTGACCATCACCCACACGGACGGCTTCCCGGTCGAGCACGAGGAGGTCGACGCCGTCCTGGTCGCCATGGGCGAGCGGTACGACGTACTGGTCACCCTCGACGACGGCGTCTTCCCGCTCGTGGCGCTCGCCGAGGGCAAGGACGTCTCCGGCATGGCCCTCGTGCGGACCGGGTCGGGAGCCCTGCCGGATCCGGCGGTGCGGCCGGGTGAACTGGACGGGCGGACGGTGAGCGCCGACCAGCTGCGCGCGAGCGACGCCGTACGACTGGAGGCGAAGGATCCCGATCAGGTCGTCCGCGTCAAGCTGACGGGCAGCATGGGCCAGTACGACTGGGCCATCAACGGCAGGCGGTTCGACATGGCCGACCCGACCTCGAACCCGCTGCTCGTCCAGGAGGGCCAGCGGGTCCAGTTCGACTTCCTCAACGCCACGAACATGTGGCACCCGATGCATCTGCACGGCCACACGTACCAGCTCGGCGACTCCGGTCCGCGCAAGGACACGACCATCGTGCTGCCCCGCTCGAAGGTGTCCGTCGTCTTCGACGCCGACAACCCCGGGCAGTGGATGCTGCATTGCCACAACGCTTACCACAGCGAGGCCGGGATGATGGCGCTGGTCGCCTACGGAGCCTGACCCGGCCGGAATACGGAGCCTGACCCGGTCGGAATCGGGACCCGGGGTCCGGGCGGGTCGCGAGGCCCGCGGGTCCCGCGGCGGGACGGGGCCCGTGGCGCGGCGGGTCATGCGGCGGAGCTACGGGCCCGTGGCGCGGCGGGTCATGCGGCGGAGCTACGGGCCCGTGGCGCGGCGGGTCATGCGGCGGAGCTACGGGGCCGTGGCGCGGCGGGTCATGCGGCGGGGGACGCGGCCGTGGCGCGGCGGGTCAGCCGAGGAAACTCAGGCGGACCTGGCGGTTCGGGTTGTCCCGGTTCGTGTCCACGAGGCACACCGACTGCCAGGTACCGAGCTCCAGGCTCCCGTCCACCACCGGCAGGGTCGCGTGCGGCGGGACGATGGCCGGCAGGACGTGGTCGCGGCCGTGCCCGGGGCTGCCGTGACGGTGCTGCCAGCGGTCGTCCGCGGGAAGCAGCGAGTGCAGCGCGGTCAGCAGGTCGTCGTCGCTGCCGGCGCCGGTCTCGATGATGGCGATCCCGGCGGTGGCGTGGGGCACGAAGACGTTCAGGAGGCCGTCGCGGCCCGCCGCGACCTCGCGGAGGAAGGCCTCGCAGTCGCGCGTGAGGTCGACGACGGTCTCCGAGGAACCGGAGGAGATGTTCAGGACCCGCGTGGTGAAGGCATCGGACATGCCCCAATCCTCTCCCATGCGCCGGTTCCCGGCCTGTGGCGACGGCCCCCGGCGCCGAGCGGCGGGTCGCCCGCGCGCGGGTGCGTCGGGTGGCTCACAGTGGACGGCCCGACGGGAAGATCCGGGGACCCCGTCCGGTTCACAGAGGCGTGAACGACACCGGGGTGAGTGTGCGCGAGGTCGATGTGGTCGTCGTGGGAGCCGGGCAGGCCGGACTGGCGGCCGCCTACCACCTGCGGCGCACGGGTTTCGAGCCCGAGCGGGACTTCGTGGTGCTGGACCACGCGCCGCGTCCGGGCGGAGCCTGGCAGTTCCGCTGGCCCTCACTGACGTACGGCAAGGTCCACGGGATGCACTCCCTGCCCGGGATGGACCTCAAGGGCGCCGACCCGGACCGCCCGTCCTCCGAGGTCGTCGCCGAGTACTTCGAGACGTACGAGCGGACGTTCGGCCTGCGGGTGCGCAGGCCCGTCGACGTCCGGGCGGTCCGGGAGGGGACCGGCGGGCGGCTGCTCGTGGAGACCGGCTCCGGCAGCTGGTCGACGCGGGCGCTGATCAACGCGACGGGCACCTGGGACCGCCCCTTCTGGCCCCGCTATCCGGGCCAGGAGACGTTCCGCGGGCGGCAGTTGCACACGGCGCAGTACCCGGGGCCCGAGTGGTTCGCCGGGCGGCGTGTGATCGTCGTGGGCGGCGGCGCCTCCGGCACCCAGCATCTGATGGAGATCTCCGCCCACGCCGCCGGGACCACCTGGGTCACCCGGCGTCCCCCGGTCTTCCGCGAGGGGCCCTTCACCGAGGAGTTCGGGCGGGCCGCCGTCGCCCTCGTCGAGGAGCGGGTCCGGCAGGGGCTGCCGCCGCGGAGTGTCGTCTCGGTGACCGGGCTGCCGCTGAACGACGCGATCCGGCGGGCGCTGGCCGACGGGGTGCTGGACCGGCGGCCGATGTTCGACCGTGTCACCCCGGACGGCGTGGAGTGGGCGGACGGGACGCGCGTGGACGCGGACGTGATCCTGTGGGCGACCGGCTTCCGGGCCGCGATCGACCATCTGGCGCCGCTGCGGCTGCGCGAGCGGGGCGGAGGCATCCGCGTCGAGGGGACGCGCGTGGTCGCGGATCCGCGGATCCATCTGGTCGGCTACGGGCCCTCGGCGAGCACGATCGGCGCCAACAGGGCCGGCCGGGCGGCCGTACGGGACATCAGGCGGTTGCTGGCGAACGAACGGGTCGCCGTGTGACGCCCCGCGCGCCGTTCAGCTCGTCGGGATGGTCGTGGGAGTCGCTTCCGTCGCTTCGGGTGTGACGGCGGCCGAGGCCACGGGCGGGGCCGTGGGCGACGCGACGGGAGCGGCCGTGCTGGGCGCGGCCGTGCTGGGAGCCGCGGATGGGACCGCGGGAGTGGCCCGCCGGGGAACCGCGGGAGTGGCCGCCCGGGAAGGCGTCGAAGAGGCCGTCGGAGCGACCGTGGTCGAAGCCGCGGGGGACGCGTCCTTGTGGTGGAGCCTGTTGAACTCGGCCACGTTGCGCTGGTGTTCCGCGTAGCTGGCCGTGAAGCGGGTGTCGCCCCGCTTGACCGTGACGAAGTACAGCCAGTCACCCGCGGGCGGGTTGACGGCGACACGCATCGCCGCCTCGCCGGGGTTGGCGATCGGGGTGGGCGGCAGGCCCATGCGCCGATAGGAGTTGTAGGGGTTGTCGAGCCTGGTGTCCGCCTCGCTGGTGTTCAGCGTCGAGCGGTTCAGCGCGTAGTTGAGGGTCGAGTCCATCTGGAGCGGCATACCGCGCTCCAGACGGTTGTAAATGACCCGGGCCACCTTGCCCATGTCCGCCTCGGTCGCGGCCTCCGCCTGCACGATGCTCGCCACGGTGACCGCCTGATAGACGTTCATCGCGTTGCGCTGCGCGCCCGCCGCGATCGGAGCCCCGTTGAACTTCTTCTCGGCGGTGTCGACCATGAACCTGAGCAAGGACTCCGGAGTCGCCTTCGCGCCGATCGGATACGTCGCCGGGAAGAGATAGCCCTCGGGGTTGCCCCCGGCGTCGTTCGGGAGCTTGAGGTGGGCTTTCGCCAGGGACTTCCTGGTGGTGCCCGAGGGAATTCTGAGGGCCTTGTCGACGGCCGCGTAGACCTGTCCGGAACGCCAGCCCTCCGGGACGACGAGCGAGGTCGGGCGCCCGTCGTCGTCCCCCGCGCTCAGCAGCGGCACCGCCACGGCGGTGGCCGCCACGACGGCGCCGGTCGCGATGAGGGCGACTCGGCCCCGGCGCGTCAGTCGGATCGTGCTCCGTGGCGGAGTGTTCGTCTGCATAACGGGCACGGTAACGCGCTATTGCCCGCAAACCCGGCATATCGTCATCTTGTCGGCTCCAGTTGGGCGTCCCGGTGGACGAGTGCGGCATAGCGTCCCTCCCCCGCCAGCAACTCCTCGTGCGTGCCGCGCTCGACGGCACGGCCCGAGTCGAGGACGACGATCTGATCGGCGCCTCGGATCGTGGACAGCCGGTGCGCGATGGTGAGCGTGGTGCGGTTGGCCGACAGGGCGTCGATGGCCTCCTGGACGGCGTGCTCGGTCCGGGTGTCCAGGGCGCTGGTCGCCTCGTCGAGGATGAGCACGGGCGGGTCGCGCAGGATGGTGCGGGCGATGGCGAGGCGCTGCTTCTCACCGCCGGAGAACCGGTGCCCGCGTTCGCCGACGACCGTGTCGTACCCGTCGGGCAGCGAGGCTATGTGGTCGTGGATCTGGGCCGCCCGCGCCGCCGCGTGCAGTTCCTCGTCGGTGGCGTCGGGCTTGGCGAAGCGAAGGTTGTCGGCGACCGAGGCGTGGAAGAGGTACGTCTCCTGGGAGACCACGCCGACCGCGCGCGCGATGGTGTCGAAGTCGAGGTCCCGGACGTCGACCCCGTCGAGGGTCACCCGGCCGCCGGTGACGTCGTACAGCCGGGGCACCAGATAACTGAGCGTCGACTTGCCCGAGCCGGTGGGACCGACGACGGCGAGGCTGCCGCCGGCCGGGACCGTGATGTCGATGCCTTCGAGGATCGGGGCACCCTTGTCGTCGTAGCGGAACTCGACGTCCTCGAAGCGGATCTCGCCCTTGACCTGGTCCAGGTGGACGGGGTTCTCGGGCTCGGTGATGTCGATGGGCAGGTCGAGATACTCGAAGATGCGCTGGAACAGCGCGAGTGAGGTCTGGATCTGCACACCGGTGGACAGCAGGCTGACCGTCGGCCGGAACAGGCCCTGCTGGAGCGAGACGAACGCGACGAGCGTGCCGATCGATATGGAGGGGCCGCCCAGTTGGAGGGCCACGCCCGCGGCCCAGTAGATGACGGCGGGCA
Source organism: Streptomyces sp. f51 (assembly GCF_037940415.1). Classification (NCBI taxonomy): domain Bacteria; kingdom Bacillati; phylum Actinomycetota; class Actinomycetes; order Kitasatosporales; family Streptomycetaceae; genus Streptomyces; species Streptomyces sp. f51. Next base: position 655,876 of record NZ_CP149798.1, read on the forward strand.
TGCCGGCCATGACGATGCCGATGACCGACATGCGCCAGCGTCCGGCCATGTTCGACCTCACCTCGAGGTCGACCAGGCCCTCGGACTCCTCGGCGAAGGACTTCGTCAGCGAGTCGGCCCGGCCCATCGTGCGCCCGAGCAGGATGCCGCTCACGGAGAGCGACTCGGTGACGGTGGCGGCCATCGCCGCCATCTGCTTCTGGCGCTGGGTGGTGATCCTCTTGCGTTCGTTGCCGACGCGGCGGCTGATCCACACGAAGACCGGCAGCAGGAGCAGGGAGACGACGGTCAGGCGCCAGTCGAGGGCCACCATCGCGACGATCGTGGCGACGACACTGGTGAGGTTGGAGACCAGCGAGGTGGCGGTCGAGGTGACGGTCGCCTGCATCCCGCCGATGTCGTTGGCGATGCGGGACTGGACCTCGCCCGTGCGCGTCCTGGTGAAGAACGCGAGCGACATGCGCTGGAGACGGCCGTAGACGGCGGTGCGCAGATCGTGCATCACGCGCTGGCCGACGGTGGTGGAGATCAGGGTCTGGAGGACGCCGAAGACACCGCTCAGGACGGCGCTCGCGATCATGCCGAGCGCGAGCAGGGTCAGCAGGCCCGTGCGCCCCTGCGGGATCGCGGTGTCCAGGATCGCCTTCAGCAGGAAGGGGGTGGCCACGCCCACGAGGGACGCGGCGCCCACCAGCAGGCCGACGATCGCGAGACGGCCGCGGTAGGGCCGGAAGAGGCGGAGAATGCGCCGCACCTGCCGTGGTTGGTCCTTGTCGGCGGGTGGCGGGTTCCAGGTGGGCTGTTCGGGACGCAATGGACTCCTAGGAAACTGGGATGACAGGACATCGATGACGGCACCGCCGACGAAGGGGCATCGACGGCGGGGGCATCAATGAGGATCCGACGGCTGACGGATCCCGGTTCATTGTTACCTATACTCACAATGAACGGCATCCTGATATTGTTCCCGCATGACCACCCCCGATGCCGACGGCCTGCTCGCCGAGCAGCTGCTGCGTCTGACACGCCGCGTGCACCGCATCCAGAAGCGCCATCTGGAGCAGCGCGAGCTGGGCATCACCCCCGCTCAGTCCCGGCTGCTGCGCACCCTCGCGCACTACGCCTCACCCCCTCGTATGGCCGATCTCGCGGAGCGTCTCGAAGTCGTGCCGCGTGCGGTGACCACGCTGGTCGACGGCCTGGAGGCGAGCGGCAAGGTGCGCCGGGTGCCGGATCCCACCAACCGCCGTGTGATCCGGATCGAGGTCACGGACGACGGACGCACGGCGCTCCGGGAGCTGCGCGCCGTGCGCCGGAGCGCCGCTGACGAGATCCTGGCTCCATTGACGGACGAGCAACGCGAGGTGCTCGGCGGGCTGCTGGACACCTTGGTCGACGGCATGCCGAGGGTGGAACACCGCTGCTGAGCGGACTCGCGGCGGTACACCTCTCCTGAAGCCGGTCCGACCGGACCGAAGGCGCCGTCGGTCTCGGCGGCCGCACGGACGTCCGCGCGGCCGGTCAGGGCCGCGTTGCTCGGCGAGCGTGTGAGGAGTGGTCCGATGCCTCTGCTGGAGCCCGACCCCGACCGTCTGCGCCCCGACGCGCAGCCCGGGGGACCGGCGGCCGACCGGGTCCCCGAGGACCGGGCCGGGGGGACTCCCGAGCCGCTGCGCGGCGAGCTGACCGCCCTGCTCGGCGCCGACAACGTGCTGACCGGGATCTCCGACCTCGTGCGTTACGCCTCCGACGCCAGCCCCTACCGCTTCGTGCCGCGGGTGGTGGTGGTCCCGGAGGACATCGACGACGTCTCGGCCGTGCTCTCGTACGCCCACGGCCGTAACCGCGACGTGGTCTTCCGGGCGGCCGGCACCTCGCTCAACGGCCAGGCGCAGGGCGAGGACATCCTCGTCGACGTCCGCCGGCACTGGACAGGCGTCGAGGTCCTGGACGGCGGAGCGCGGGTCCGGATCGCTCCCGGCACGACCGTCGCCCGGGTCAACGCCGCGCTCGTGCGGCACGGGCGCGTGCTCGGCCCCGATCCGGCCAGCGCGATCGCCTGCACGGTCGGAGGCGTGGTCGCGAACAACGCCTCGGGCATGACGGCCGGCACCACCCGCAACGCGTACGTCACCCTGGCCTCGCTCACGTTCGTCCTGCCGTCCGGCACGGTCGTGGACACGGCCGAACCGGACGCCGACGAGCGGCTGGAGCGAGCGGAACCGGCCCTGTGCGCCGGTCTCCTGGCGCTCAAGGCGGAGATCGAGGCGGACGCCGGGCTGGTCGACCGCATCCGGGCCAAGTACGCGATCAAGAACACCAACGGCTATCGCCTGGACGCCTTCCTGGACGGATCGACGCCCGTCGAGATCCTGCGCGGTCTGATGGTCGGCTCGCAGGGCACCTTCGGGTTCATCTCGGAGGTCGTGTTCGACACCCTGCCGCTGGACCGCCGGGTCTCCGCCGCGCTGCTCTTCTTCGCGTCGTTGCCGGCTGCGGCCGCCGCCGTGCCGCCGCTCACCGCCGCGGGCGCCTCGGCCGTCGAGCTGATGGACGGCAACACCCTGCGCGCCTCGGTGGCCGTCGAGGGCGTGCCCGGGGACTGGGCCGACCTGCCCGGCCCGACGGCCGCGCTGCTCGTGGAGTTCCGCGCCCCCGACGAGGCCGCGCAGGAGGCGTACGAGGAGCGGGCCCGCGCGGTGCTGGACGGCCTTCCGCTGGTGGCGCCGGTGCCCTCGGTGACGAACTCGCTCACCCGGGACCGGCGGACCGTCGCCGGATACTGGAACGCCCCCAAGGCGTTCGTCACGGCGGTCGGCGGCGCGCGGCCTTCCGGCACGACCCTCATCACGGAGGACTTCGCGGTACCGCCCGGGCGGCTCGCCGAGGCATGTGAGGCGCTGCTGGACCTCCAGGGCCGGCACGGCTTCGACGCCGCCGTCGCCGGGCACGCCGCCCACGGCAATCTGCACTTCCTGCTGGCCTTCGACGCCTCCGAGCCCGCCGACGTGGAACGGTACGCCTCCTTCATGGACGCGTTCTGCCGGCTCACCGTCGAACGCTTCGACGGCTCCCTGAAGGCCGAACACGCCACCGGGCGCAACATCGCGCCCTTCCTGGAGCTCGAATGGGGGCCCAGGGCCACGGAGTTGATGTGGCGTACGAAACGGCTGATCGACCCGGCCGGCGTGCTCGCGCCCCGCGTCGTGCTCGACCGTGATCCGCGTGCGCACGTCCGGGGCCTCAAGACGATCCCGCGGATCGAGGCGATCGCCGACCCCTGCATCGAGTGCGGTTTCTGCGAACCGACCTGTCCGAGCCAGGACCTGACGACCACACCACGCCAACGGATCGTGCTGCGCCGCGAGATGACACGCCAGCCCGACGGTTCACCGGTCCGGAACGGGCTCCTGGACGCCTACGGATACGACGCCGTGGACACCTGCGCGGGCGACTCGACCTGCAAGCTGGCCTGCCCTGTCGGCATCGACACGGGGGCTCTGATGAAGACGTTCCGGCACGCTCGGCACGCGCCGCGCGAGGAGAGGGCGGCCGCGTTCGCCGCGCGGCACTTCCGGGCGCTCGAAGTCTCCCTGCGACTGGCCGTCGCCGCCGCGGACCGGATCGGCGACCGGCGGGTGAACGCCATGACGAGGGCGGCCCGCAAGGTCGTACGCCCCGATCTCGTGCCCGAATGGCTGCCGCGGATGCCCGGGCCCGCGCCCTCCGCCATGCCCCGCACCGCGCGCGTGGGCGCGGTCGCCGTCTACTACCCGGCGTGCGTCAACCGCGTCTTCGGCAGTCCGGGAGACGTGTCGCTCGCGCGCGCCGTCGTCGCGGTCTCCGAGCGCGCGGGACGGCCGGTGTGGATTCCGGACGACGTACGGGGCACGTGCTGCGCGACGATCTGGCACTCCAAGGGGTACGACGCGGGCAACGCGGTGATGGCCAACCGCATCGTCGAGGCGGCCTGGGGCTGGACCGCCGGCGGCAGACTGCCCCTGGTCGTGGACGCCTCGTCGTGCACCCTCGGGATCGCGCGCGAGGTCGTGCCGTATCTGACCGCCGAAAACCGGGAGTTGCACGCCGAACTGCGGGTCGTCGACTCGCTGGTGTGGGCCGCCGAGGAACTGCTCCCCCACCTCACGGTGCACCGCACCCTCGGCTCCGCCGTCCTCCATCCCACCTGCTCCATGCGGCACTTGGGAGACGAGGCACAGCTGCGCGCGGTCGCCGAGGCATGTGCGGACGAGGTGGTCGTTCCCGACGACGCTGAGTGCTGTGCCTTCGCGGGCGACCGCGGCATGCTCCACAGGGAACTCACCGAGTCGGCCACCCGCGAGGAGGCGGCGTTCGTGACCTCGCGCGCGTTCGACGCCCACCTCTCGGCCAACCGGATGTGCGAGGTGGGCATGGATCACACGACGGGCCGCGACTACCGCTCCGCCCTCCTGGCACTGGAACACGCCACCCGCCCAACCACGCCGGACACGACCTAGGCCTTCAGGTCGGCCTTGTCCCCCATCACCACCACGGGGTGCTGCTCCGGGTCGAGGGTGCGCAGGAGGTACTCCATGGCCGACTTGGGCAGGCTCACGCACGCGGACGTGCCGCTGCCGTGGTCCAGGTGCAGCCAGATGCCGCCGCCCTTGTCGTCGCCCCAGGGCCGGGTCGGATCGTCCGGCGGATTGCCCTTGAGGCGGTTGTAGTCGATGGCGATGACGTAGTCGAAGTCGTGCCAGTGCGACTTCGCCCAGTAGTGCGGGGCCTGGAACGTCTCCGACTGGGTGTACGGCAGCCGGGCGCCCGGATCGTCGAGCACGCCACCGGCGTCGCTCAGTGTGTACACACCGACGGGACTGCGTTTGTCGTCCTCGTGGTGGTCCCCGGTCCAGCCCTTCTTCCCGTTGTGCGCGGCCCAGCTGCGTGTCTTCTCCCAGTGCGCACCGGACTTCGTGTACAGCACGGCCGTGGAGTCCGCGGAGTCCTTGCCCTCGCCGTACACCGCCAGGACCTGGCGGGAGTCGGAGGGGATCCGCCGCTGGAGCCGGTCGCCCACGTCCGGGATGCGCGTCGGGTCCATGGCGGGCGCACTCTTTCGGGCGATCCCTCCGGGAGCCCCCGCATGGCCCTTCATCTCGCCGCCGCCTCCGCCCTCCGCGCCACAGGCCGAGAGGGTGACCGCGATCGCCCCGCAGACCATGGCCGCGAGCCCCGTACGCATCGCACCGTTCTTTCGCATGCCGCCCATCCTGCACCAGGTATCGGGCGAATCGCCCGCCCCACCCGTCCCGGCCCGTCGCCGTCACCCCGGGCCGGTTCCTTCCGCCGGAGCGGAAAACCGTTTGCTTTCGACCACGCCGCGACGCGAACCTTTCACGGTTTGCTGCCGGCCCCCGGCCACGGCTGCCGGATTCCGTCGCACTCTCCATCGCCTGACACGAGCCACTGGGACGTCATGCAGATCCAAGACCTTCCGTATCCCGATCCGGGTGTGCCCGACGCACGCTCAGGTCCCCGATTCCTGTGGTGGTTGGGACGGAATCAGCTCGGCGGACAGTTCAAGGCGTTGGCCTGGGGGCTGCTGCACTTCCTGGCCGTGTCCGCGCTGCCGTTCTGCGTCGGCCTCGCCGTCCAGTCCGTCGTCGACCGCTCCGGCACCCGGCTGGCTCTTACCGGAGCGCTGATGGCCGCGTGCGGCGCGTGCATCGCCCTGGGCGAACTCATGCTGCACCGCACCGCCGTCACCAACTGGATCACCGCGGCGGCGCGCGTCCAGCAGCTGCTGGCCCGCAGAACCGCGCTGCTCGGCTCCGCGCTCACCCGGCGCGTCGCGGCGGGCGAGGTGGTCGCGGTCTCCACCGGCGACGTCGAGAAGATCGGCTGGTTCGTGGAGGCCGTGTCCCGCTTCACGGCGGCCGCGGTGACGGTCGTGGTGGTGTGTGTGGCGCTGACCGTCTACCAGCCGGCCCTGGGGGTGATCGTCGCCGTGGGCGTACCGGTGCTGGCGGTGGCCGTACTGCCGCTGCTGCCCCGTGCCACCCGGCGCGCCGACTTCCAGCGGGAGAAGGCGGGCCGGGCCACCGAGCTGGCCTCCGACACCGTGGCGGGCCTGCGGGTGCTGCGCGGAATCGGCGGCGAGGAACTCTTCCTCGACCGCTACCGCCGCGCCTCGCAGGAGGTCCGCCGGGCCGCCGTACGCAGCGCGCGCATGTGGGCGCTGATCTCGGCGATCCAGGTGCTTCTGCCCGGTCTGCTGATGATCGCCGTCGTCTGGCGGGGCGTGCAGCTGGCCCGGGACGGCCGGATCGAGGTCGGCGAACTCGTCACCGTGTACAGCGCGGTCATGCTGCTCACCTACCCCTTGCGCCATTTCGAGGAAATCGCCATGGCCTACTCCTTCTCTCGCCCGTCGGCCAGGCGAGCGGCACGGGTGCTGTCCCTCGAACGGGCCATGGACAGCGGCGGTTCACTCGCCGGGCAGGTGCCGAGCGGCGATCTGTACGACCCGGTGACCGGTCTGCTCGCTCCCTCGGGCAGGTTCACCGCCGTGGTCTGCGGTGATCCGGACGCGGCGGGCCTGCTGGCCGAACGGCTCGGCGGCCATGCCTCCGAACCGACCGAGGAGAGGCCCGACGGCGCGCCGAAGACCGCGTCGGTGGTCCTCGGGGGCGTGCCGCTGGACGAGCTGCCTCTGGAGTGCGCCCGCACCGCCGTCCTCGTCCAGGACAAGGACCCGGTGCTGCTGTCCGGCTCCCTGAGCGAACTGCTCGACGTGCCCGCGTCAGGTCTCGTGAGCGCCGAGGCGGCCCTGTCCGCCGCGCAGTGCGGCGACGTGCTGGAAGCTCTCGCCCAGGGCTCGCTCGGCGCGGAGGATGCGATGGAAGCGCGCGTCACCGAGCGCGGGCGCTCCCTGTCCGGTGGCCAGCGCCAGCGTCTCGCGCTGGCCCGGTCCCTGATCACGGACCCGGAGGTACTCGTCCTGGACGAGCCCACGTCCGCCGTCGACTCGCACACCGAGGCCCGGATCGCCGATGGGGTGCGCTCCCTGCGCGCCGGGCGCACGACCGTGGTCTTCACCTCGTCCCCGCTGCTCCTGGACCACGCGGACCGGGTCGTCCTGGTCCATGAGGGCGAGGTCGCCGCGGTGGGTCTGCACCGCGAGCTGGTGCAGAGCGAGCCGCGGTACCGGGCCGTGGTGACCCGGGAGACCGAGGAGGGGGCCGCCGGAGAACTCACGGGCCGGGCTCCTCTCGGCGAGGTGACCGCGGACGACGAGGCCGTCCTTGACGGCGTACTGGAAGAGATCGAGGAGAAGGCATGATCGGCGTGGCGCCACCGGCGTACGACCCGGCCGCCCCGACGACGGCGAACACCCTGCCGGTCGGCGCGCCCGCGACCGTACGCGCCTACGTCACCGAGCTGTTCCGACGGCACCGCAGGGCCTTCCTGCTCCTGGTGGCCGTCAACACCGTGGCCGTCGTGGCCTCGATGGCCGGGCCCTATCTGCTGGGCTCGGTGGTCGAACGGGTCTCGGACCACGCGCGCGACCTCCATCTGGGGGTCACCGCCGCCCTCTTCGCCGTCGCGCTCCTCGTCCAGGCCGCGTTCGTCCGCCAGGTGCGGCTGCGCGGTGCGATGCTCGGCGAGCGGATGCTGGCGGATCTGCGCGAGGACTTTCTCGTGCGGTCGGTCGGTCTGCCGCCCGGCGTCCTCGAACGGGCCGGGACGGGCGACCTGCTGTCCCGCATCACCACCGACATCGACCGGCTCGGGAACGCGATGCGCGAGGCCGTGCCCCAACTGGCCATCGGTGTGGTGTGGGCCGCGCTCCTGCTCGGCGGTCTCGCCGTGACCGCCCCGGTTCTCGCTCCCGCCGTCCTGGTCGCCGTTCCGGTGCTGGTGATGGGCTGCCGCTGGTACTTCAAGCGGGCGCCCGCCGCCTACCGCTCGGAGGCGGCCGGCTACGCCGCCGTCGCCGCCGTTCTCGCCGAGACGGTCGACGCCGGGCGCACCGTCGAGGCGCACCGTCTGGGCACGAGCCGCATCGAGCTGTCGGACCGCCGGGTCCGGGAGTGGACGGCTTGGGAGCGCTACACACTCTGGCTGCGGTCGGTGCTCTTCCCGGTCGTCAACATCACGCATGTGACCGTGCTCTGCTCGGTCCTGATGATCGGCGGGTGGCTCGCCCTCCAGGGCTGGATCGGGGTGGGCCAGCTGACGACGGGCGCGCTGATCGCCCAGATGCTCGTGGACCCGGTCGGGCTGATCCTGCGCTGGTACGACGAGCTCCAGGTGGCTCAGGTCTCGCTGGCGCGCCTGGTCGGCGTCCGGGACATCGAGCCGGACGCGGGCGATCCCGCCGTGGCCCCGGAGGGGCGTGACGTCCACGCCGACCGGGTGCACTTCGGCTACCGGGAGGGCGTGGACGTGCTGCGGGAGGTCTCCCTGGCGGTTCCGCCCGGCACCCGGCTCGCTCTGGTGGGCCCGTCCGGCGCGGGCAAGTCCACGCTGGGCAGGCTGCTCGCCGGAATCTACGCCCCCCGGGAGGGCCGGATCACCCTCGGCGGCGCCGAGCTGTCCCGCATGCCCGCGGAGGAGGTCCGGGCGCATGTGGCCCTCGTCAACCAGGAGCACCACGTGTTCGTGGGCTCCCTGCGCGACAACCTGCTGCTGGCCGTTCCCCGCTCCCGGCAGCACCAGGACGAGGAGCAGGGGCAGCACGAGGAGCAGCAGCCGGAACAGGCTTCGGCCCCAGGTCCGGCGCCGAAGGTGGGCGAAGGCGTCTCCGCCCCGGCCTCCGTCGACGCCCGCCTGTGGGCCGCTCTGGGCGCGGTCGACGCGGCCGGATGGGTACGGGCACTGGACGACGCCCTGGACACCGAGGTCGGCTCGGGCGGGTTCGCGCTGACTCCGGCCCAGGCCCAGCAGATCGCACTGGCCCGGCTGGTCCTCGCCGATCCGCACACTCTGGTCCTGGACGAGGCGACCTCCCTCCTGGACCCACGGGCGGCCCGCCATCTGGAACGCTCGCTGGCCCGCGTCCTGGACGGCCGCACCGTCATCGCGATCGCGCACCGTCTCCACACCGCCCATGACGCGGACGTCATCGCCGTCGTCGAGAACGGCCGCATCAGCGAACTCGGCAGCCACGATCAACTGGTCGCCGCTGACGGGGCGTACGCGGCGCTCTGGAGGTCCTGGCACGGGTGAGCGGGCCGACCGGCCAGGGGAACCGGCCACCGTGTCCGAACCGGGTGCCCGGCGGGCCGGCGCACCCGTGATGTGTCCTGCCACCCGGCCCGCCAGGGGCCGGGCGGGCGGCACATCGGTCCTTGCTGCGCTGCTGGTCGGCCCCTGTGGCGTTGCGCGGTGCCGAAGGGGGGTGGAAGGCTGGTTGTGGGCACCCGCTCGGGGGACTCCCGGGAACCAACCGGTTCGCGGGAAGCGACGCCTGTGTCCTCGGGCCCGCGCGCCCGCCGTCGAACACGGCGGCTGCGGTCCCGTCCGCACCCCCTGGAGGTACCTGTGGACAGCGCCGACGGATGGGGAGACGACGTCTACCAGCCCGACGGATCCGAGGTACAGGACGACGCGGGGCTGCTCGACGCCGAGGACACACTGGTCACGGACGGCGTGAGCGACCCCCTGGACCGCGGCTGGTCCCCGCCCGAGCGGCCGTGGGCGGTGGAGCACCGCGGAGTGACCGCCTCGGAACGCCGGGCGGGCGAGACCCTCGACCAGCGCCTCGCCGACGAGCTGCCCGACATCGCCGGATCCGACGGAGACGGCATCGGTGACTGCGAGGGCACCGACGGAGAGCCGCTCGACAACGAGGTGGGCGCGCTTCGCTCCGGCCGTCTGGTGGCACCGAACGAAGGCGCGCACGAGGACGAGGAGAGCGGGCTCATCGCCACGGACATCGGCATCGACGGCGCCGCGGCCTCGGCGGAGGAAGCCGCGATGCACATCGTCGACGAGGACGCCGTGTCCGGTTGACCGGCACACGTCCCGCGCCTGCCCCAAGGAGTTGCCATGCAGCAGGACAAGCAGCCCGACTACCGCCCCGTGGTGTTCCGCGACCGAGCCGCCGGCTACGCCTTCCTGACGCGTTCCACCGCGACCAGCGACCGGACCATCGACTGGGACGACGGCGAGACCTACCCCGTCGTGGACGTCGAGATCTCCTCGGAGAGCCACCCCTTCTACACCGGCAAGGCCCGCACGGTGGACTCCGAGGGCCGCATCGCCCAGTTCGAACGACGGTTCGGAGGCGGGGACCAGGGTCCCGGCACGAGTGGGAACGGCTGAGCGCGACAGCCGCTCCCCATCGAGCGCCGAGCGCCCCGCCGCCCGAGCCGGGCCCCTGGGAGCCGCCGGACTCAGATGAAGTTCAGCGCGGCCGCGCAGCCCACGGCGCCCAGCAGCATGAACACCGGCGTCAGCACCTTGAGCTCGACCCAGCTGCCCGCGCGGAAGCGCATCACCTTGGGCGGACCTATCGGGTACCAGCGCTTGCGGCCGATCGGGATGGGCCACAGGATCGGGCAGCCCGACACCGTGAGCGCGTCCCCGATGTCGTGCACCAGGGCGCCGAGGATGACCGGCAGACCGAGCCAGAGGTACTCCTGGCCCGGCGCGGTGAACAGCCAGTCCGAGCCGTTGCCCGGCTTGTCCAGGGTCTGCGCGAGGATCCAGGAGGTCGTCGCGGCGAGCAGCCAGACCAGGACGTTGCTGCTCGAACCGCGGGCGGCTCGCCACAGCAGGCCCTCGATGGCGAGCACCATGTGCACGAAGAGGATGCCGAGGACCGCCCAGCGACCGCAGGTGATCGCCAGGACCGCCGTGCCCGATCCGACCGCCACCGCCCACACCCAGGTGTGCGTCAGCGTGCGGTGTCCGCCGTTGCGCCGGGGGTCGCCCGGCTTCCTGGTGCTCTTGTAGGCGGCGTAGGAGAGCTTGTCGACGATCTCGCACAGCCTTCGCGACACCGGGCCGAAGGCGTTCGAGATGGTGGCGGCGTGGTGGTCCAGATCCGGGGCGAGAGCGGCGCCCGCGCAGATCAGGGCGCCGACGAGCAGGACCGGCCAGGGCATGGCGTGGCCGGTCGCGGCGGCAGCCGCTCCGACGCCCAGCCAGGCCGTGGCCCCCGACAGTGAGTGTGCTGGTCCCATCATGGCCGTTCCCCGCCCCATTTCTCTTGTAACGCTGTCCAGTTGCCCGTGCACGCCGACGCGTCACCGGCGCCACAGCGTAGCGGTCGTGATCTTTCCCCGAACATCCGATTCCCCCATCGCGTGTATCGACAGGCAAGATGGGGGCGTGACCCTCATCGATCAGCTGCCGCAGACCACAGACCCCGACGCCCTCTACGAAGCCTTCGAGTCGTGGGCCGGGGAGCGCGGCATCACGCTCTACCCCCATCAGGAGGAGGCGCTGATCGAGGTGGTCTCGGGAGCGAACGTGATCGTCTCGACGCCCACCGGCTCGGGCAAGAGCATGATCGCCGCGGCCGCGCACTTCGCCGCGCTCGCCCGGGACGAGGTCACCTTCTACACCGCGCCGATCAAGGCGCTCGTCTCGGAGAAGTTCTTCGAGCTGTGCAAGATGTTCGGCACCGAGAACGTGGGCATGCTCACCGGCGACGCCTCCGTGAACGCCGACGCTCCGGTGATCTGCTGCACCGCCGAGGTCCTGGCGTCGATCGCGCTGCGGGACGGCAAGCACGCCGATGTCGGCCAGGTCGTCATGGACGAGTTCCACTTCTACGCCGAGGGCGACCGCGGCTGGGCCTGGCAGATCCCGATCCTGGAACTTCCGCAGGCGCAGTTCATCCTGATGTCGGCGACGCTCGGTGACGTCTCCATGTTCGAGAAGGACCTCACGCGCCGCACCGGCCGCCCCACGGCCGTGGTCCGTTCGGCGACCCGGCCGGTCCCGCTCTCCTACGAATACGTGCTCACCCCGCTCACGGAGACGCTCACCGAACTGCTCGCCACCAAGCAGGCCCCGGTCTACATCGTGCACTTCACCCAGGCGCAGGCCGTGGAGCGGGCGCAGGCGCTGATGAGCATCAACATGTGCACGCGCGAGGAGAAGGACCAGATCGCCGAGCTCATCGGCAACTTCCGGTTCACCACCAAGTTCGGCCGCAACCTGTCCCGTTACGTACGCCATGGGATCGGGGTGCACCACGCCGGCATGCTGCCCAAGTACCGGCGGCTCGTGGAGAAACTGGCCCAGGCCGGTCTCCTGAAGGTCATCTGCGGCACCGACACCCTCGGTGTCGGCGTCAACGTCCCCATCCGCACGGTGCTGTTCACCGCGCTGACGAAGTACGACGGGACCCGGGTGCGGACGCTGCGCGCCCGCGAGTTCCACCAGATCGCCGGCCGGGCCGGGCGCGCGGGGTTCGACACGGCGGGCTACGTCGTCGCCCAGGCCCCCGAGCACGTCATCGAGAACGAGAAGTCGCTCGCCAAGGCGGGCGACGACCCCAAGAAGCGCCGCAAGGTGGTCCGCAAGAAGGCTCCCGAGGGCTTCGTCGGCTGGACGGACAGCACCTTCGAGAAGCTGATCGGCTCCGATCCCGAGCCGCTGACCTCGCGCTTCCGCGTGACGCACACGATGCTGCTCTCGGTGATCGCGCGGCCCGGCAACGCCTTCGACGCGATGAGGCATCTGCTGGAGGACAACCACGAGCCGCGCAAGCAGCAGCTGCGGCACATCCGCCGGGCCATCGCGATCTACCGCTCGCTCCTCGACGGCGGCATCGTGGAGAAGCTCGACGAGCCCGACGCGACCGGCCGCATCGTACGGCTGACGGTCGACCTCCAGCAGGACTTCGCGCTCAACCAGCCCCTGTCGACGTTCGCGCTCGCCGCCTTCGACCTGCTGGACCCGGAGTCCCCGTCGTACGCCCTGGACATGGTGTCCGTCGTGGAGTCCACGCTGGACGAACCCCGGCAGATCCTCGCGGCCCAGCAGAACAAGGCCCGTGGTGAGGCCGTGGCCGCGATGAAGTCCGACGGCATCGAGTACGAGGAGCGCATGGAGCGCCTCCAGGACGTGTCGTACCCCAAGCCGCTGGAGGAGCTGCTCTTCCACGCGTACAACACCTACCGCAAGAGCCACCCGTGGGTCGGCGACCACCCGCTGTCGCCGAAGTCCGTCATCCGTGACATGTACGAACGGGCGATGTCCTTCACGGAGTTCGTCTCCTTCTACGAGCTCGCCCGCACCGAGGGCATCGTCCTGCGCTACCTGGCCAGCGCCTACAAGGCGCTGGAGCACACCGTCCCGGACGACCTCAAGTCCGAGGATCTGGAGGACCTGATCGCCTGGCTCGGCGAGATGGTGCGACAGGTCGACTCCAGCCTTCTCGACGAGTGGGAGCAGCTCGCCAACCCCGAGGTGATGACGGCCGAGGAGGCCCAGGAGAAGGCCGACCAGGTCAAGCCCGTCACCTCGAACGCACGCGCCTTCCGGGTCCTGGTGCGCAACGCGATGTTCCGCAGGGTCGAGCTGGCCGCGCTGGACAACGTCGACGAACTCGGCGAGATGGACGGCGAGTCCGGCTGGGACGCCGACGCGTGGGGCGAGGCGATGGACAAGTACTGGGACGAGTACGAGGACCTCGGCACCGGCCCCGACGCCCGTGGTCCCAAGCTGCTCTCGATCGTGGAGGAGCCGCAGAACGGTCTGTGGCGCGTCCGCCAGACCTTCGCGGACCCCAACGGCGATCACGACTGGGGCATCAGCGCGGAGGTCGACCTCACGGCCTCGGACGCCGAGGGCCGTGCCATCGTCAAGGTCACCGACGTCGGACAGCTGTGAGCACAGGAGAATCCCACCGATGACGAACCCGGCCGAAAGGCTCGTCGACCTGCTCGACCTGGAGCAGATCGAGGTCAACATCTTCCGCGGGCGCAGCCCGCAGGAGTCGCTCCAGCGGGTCTTCGGCGGCCAGGTGGCGGGCCAGGCGCTGGTCGCCGCCGGCCGCACCACGGAGGGCGACCGGCCCGTGCACTCGTTGCACGCGTACTTCCTGCGTCCTGGCCGGCCGGGGGTGCCGATCGTGTACCAGGTCGAACGGGTGCGGGACGGGCGGTCGTTCACCACGCGCCGGGTCACCGCCGTGCAGCAGGGCCGCACGATCTTCAATCTGACCGCCTCCTTTCACAAGCCCGAGGAAGGGAGTTTCGAGCACCAGCTGCCGCCGGCCCGCGAGGTGCCGGACCCCGAGTCCCTGCCGACGGTGACGCAGGAGATCAAGGAGCATCTGGGAGCTCTGCCGGAAACGCTGGAGCGCATGGCGCGACGCCAGCCGTTCGACATCCGCTATGTGGACCGGCTGCGCTGGACGCCCGAGGAGACCAAGGGCGCCGAGCCGCGCAGCGCTGTGTGGATGCGCGCCGTCGGACCGCTGGGCGACGATCCGCTCGTGCACACCTGCGCTCTCACCTACGCGAGTGACATGACCCTCCTGGACGCCGTCCGCATCCCGGTGGAGCCGCTCTGGGGACCCCGCGGCTTCGACATGGCGTCGCTGGACCACGCCATGTGGTTCCACCGGCCGTTCCGTGCGGACGAGTGGTTCCTGTACGACCAGGAGTCGCCGATCGCGACGGGTGGGCGCGGGCTGGCCCGCGGCCGCATCTACGACCTCGAAGGGCGGCTGCTGGTCTCGGTCGTGCAGGAAGGACTGTTCCGCGCGCTGTAGGTGGCGTCGTCCGGGCCCCTTCCACGCAGCCAGGTGAGCAGCCTTCGTGACCTCGCGGCCTCCCGCCGCGTGATCGGGAAGTCCGCGGCGGCCGGGCGTCCTTGCATGGTGTGCGCGGCACGGGGCGGTGAGGTCCGGTCTGTTGACGATGGAGCGCCCGTCGGCGGACCGGCCGACGGCACAGGCGCGAAGGCCGGCGCGGGGACCTGTGCGGCGTCCGGCGCGGGGACCTGTGCGGGGACCCGTGCGGCGTCCGCTGCCGGGCGCGGAGCCGGGCGGTCTTCCCTGGCCTCCAGAACGCTCTGCCCCAGGTCCGCCCTCAGCCAGCTGATCTCGTCCGGGTCGTCCGCCGTGGTGATGCGTTGGACGATGTGGGCTCCGGGCGAGTCGGGCGCGGCCTGTGAGACGGGCGCGGGCCGAAGACGGTTGAGATGGGCGCGCTCATGGGGGTCCGTGACGATCTCGGCCACTTGGACGGGGTCGAGCAGGGACGCCACCACCGCGGCGCGGGCCCAGGGATCCTCGGTCTGCCTCAGCAGGAACCCCATGTGCCGGCCGCGCCAGTTGCGGGGACGGAGGTCGAGGCCGTCGTCCAGCTGGTCCCGGAGAGCTTCGGGTGTCCGGCCGCTCATCAAGGGCGCGTTCTGCTGATCGGCGGCGAACTGCCGCAGTTCCTCGGCGAGGTAGAGCCAGACGACCGCCCGGTAGCGGTTCAGATAGACCTTGACGGGCACCACCAGTCCCAGGCGTGCGAGACGTGTGAACCGGGTGTTCGTGACACCCAGGAGAGCGGCGCCCTCCGTGGTGCCGACGGCCTTCACCCGCTCACGGAGCACGTCCGGAAAGCCGGTCTCGGCTCGCACCCGGTCGATCTCCGCACGGGTGACCCGGCGTCCCCCGCCTCCCTCGTCGGGCACCGAGCGGACACAGCCGAGGTGCAGCGCGAGGTCGAACTCGCCTCGCCGGAGCTCCAGTTCCCGTGCGGCCCGGCTGAGCGAGACGGTGGCGGACTGCGTGATGGTGGTCCCGGACATGACGGTCTCCCCTGTGGTGTGGGAGGCTCGCGCCGGTCTGCGCTCGCCTCGGGAAAAACCGTATCCGGCTTGTCCGACATCGTGGCGAGCCTGTGGAAAACCTCGGCCGCAGCGACGTATCGGCAGGTCAGAACTCCGAAGCGGGCTTGCCTTCCGGCTGTCGCGCGTCCACGCGAAGGTGCTCTCCGACGCGGTTCACCAGCAACGTCATCTCGTACGCGACCTGCCCGATGTCCGCCTCGGCTCCGCTGAGGACGGACAGACAGCTCCCCGATCCGGCCGTGGTGACGAAGAGCACCGCCTCGTCGAACTCGACCATCGTCTGCCGTACCTGCCCGGCGCCGAAATGACGGCCGGAGCCCTTGGCCAGGCTGTGCAGTCCCGACGACACCGCGGCGAGGTGTTCCGCGTCCTCGCGTCGAAGTCCTGTGCTCGCGCCCGTCACCAGCCCGTCGTTGGACAGCACCAGCGCGTGCCGAACGTGCTCGACGCGCTCGGTGAGGTCGTCGAGCAACCAGCCGAGTCCCGTGTTCTGATCCATGATCCGGTCTCCCCGTGTGCCGCTCCCCCTGGCCGGAGGATTCGACCAGCAAGCCTTCCCCACTGCCGCCGTCCGGGCAAGGCGCACGGATGGCATGGCAGAGAAGATGGCCGACGAGCAGGTACGAACCGTCGTGCCGGGCACGGACGACGCGGCGAGCGCCCGGTCTCAGCCGACCGATTCCAGCAGCCGGGCGGTGTGCACTCTCCCCGCGTACTCGACGAGCCGGATCAGCACCTCCTTCCCCGAGTCGCGTTCGCGTGCGTCGCAGAGGACGACCGGTGTCCCCTGGTCGAGGTCGAGGGCGTGCGAGACGTCCTGGGCACCGTATGTCCGAGCGTCCGGGAAGCAGTTGACGGCGACCACGAAGGGAATGCGGCGGTTCTCGAAGTAGTCCACCGCCGGGAAGCAGTCCTCGAGGCGTCGGGTGTCGGCGAGAACGACAGCACCCAGAGCGCCTGTCGACAACTCGTCCCACAGGAACCAGAAGCGGTCCTGGCCGGGTGTTCCGAAGAGGTAGAGCGAGAGGCCGGACCGGATGGTGATGCGCCCGAAGTCCATGGCCACTGTCGTGGTGGTCTTCTGGCCCACGCCGTCGGTGTCGTCGACCGGCCGGCCGGCCTCGCTCAGCAGTTCCTCGGTGCGCAGCGGCCGGATCTCGCTGACAGCGCCCACCAGGGTGGTTTTCCCGACGCCGAACCCGCCGGCGACCAGTATCTTCAGCGCTAGGGCGTCCGGGTCGCCACCCGTGGCGTCGGAGTTCTCGGAGACCATGGATCACTTCTCTCGGGAGTGCCGGCGACGGCCGGCATCAGTGCGTCGTTACGGGCGGACGTCGGTACGGGCCTGCGAAGCCAGCATCATGACAACCATGGCTCTGCCGAGCGGAGTTGGACCGCATAATTCCTGTTGCGACCGGAACGCACCCGTTCCGCGCCCGGAAGTGAGCGGCAACAGCCGCGATGCCGACCGTTGTGGATCATCTAGAGCGCCCTCAGGCCCTCGATCACCTCACGGAGGATGCGCTCGTCGGGCAGTTCCGCGGGCGGCACGGGCCGGCTGACGGTGACACAGCCGCGTTCCACGAGGTCACCCAGGAGCACCCTGACCACCCCCACGGGAAGGCCGGTGCCCGCCGCCAGTTCGGCGACCGACAGCGTCTCCGTCCGGCACAGCTCGATCAGGTTCCGGTGCTCAGGACCGAGCGAGGTGTCCTCGTCCGCTCTCGCCGCTGCCCCGCCCAGCGCGACCAGGGCGATCAGATCCAGACGTGTCCCGGCCGGACCGGCCTGGGTCCGGCCGCCCGTCACGGCGTAGGGGCGGACGAGCGGTCCCGCCTCCTGGTCGTACCACTGGCTGTCCGGCCATGACGGGATGTCCGGCGTGTCCTCGGTCGTCCGCACAGGCGTGTCCCCGGTCATCCCGCCGCGGGCGGCTGTGCGGCGCCCCTGGGCGGGGCGTGGAGATGCTCACCGACCCGCTTGACCAGGCGCGCCATCTCGTAGGCCACGAGGCCGATGTCGGCGGTGACGGCCGTCAGGACGGCGAGGCACGAGCCGTCCCCCGCGGCGGCGACGAACAGGAAGCCATCGTCCATCTCCACCATGGTCTGGCGCACTCCGCCCGCGCCGAAGTGGCGGCCCGCGCCCTTGGCCAGGCTGTGGAATCCGGAGGCGACGGCCGCGAGGTGTTCGGCGTCCTCCCGTCGCAGCCCGGTGGACGCGCCCACCGCCAGTCCGTCGTTCGACAGGACCACGGCGTGCCGTACTTCGGTCACCCGCACCACCATGTCGTCCAGCAGCCAGTCGAGTTCGCCGGCCCGTTGGGCACCGGCCTTGCCCGAGTCCTGGATCATGAAAGGTCTCCTTCGCTGCTGTCGCTGCCCGCTTCGCGGCCAGAGGTGGCGTCGATGCCGGGTGGCCGGCCGCCGCCACGTACCCAGCCGGACCGGTACGCGGCCATGCGCGCCCGCACGACTTCGGGCGTGCGCTCGGCGTCCACCGGGGAACCCGGGGGTTCCACCGGCTCCTCGGCACGCTGTCCGCGCAGTTGGGGGACGAGATTCGTCTGGCGGACCCGACGCGGAAGCCCGCCGGAGCTCTCGGAGTCCTCCTCCGGGCGGTGCAGCCGCAGTGGCGCGGTGCCCTGGGACGCGGTCTCCGTCGTACCGCTCGCCGAGCGTGGTGTCTCCCGTGATCCGCTGGCCAGGTGTGGTGTCATCCGTGATCCGGACGCCGGGGGTGGTGTCCGCCGTGATCCGTTCGCACGATCCTCGGAAGCCCTCGGCAGCGGCGTGACCAGTGCGGGCCGTTCGTCGACAGCCCGTACGGCGTCGTTTCCCGGCGGGACCGGTACGCGCGCGTACCCCCTTTCCAGCGGCCCCTCCGTGTCGGCCTCGGGGAGGGAACGTTCCACCGGGCCTTCGTGCAGCAGTGCCGTGGGCAGCAGCACGACCGCGGTGGTGCCTCCGTAGGGCGAGGTCCGGAGGCGCACCTTGATGCCGTGCCGAGCCGAGAGCCTGCTGACCACGAAGAGGCCGAGCCGGTCGCTGTCGTACAGGTCGAGCGCCTCGGAGCGCTCGATGCGCAGGTTGGCCTCGGCGATCCGCTCCTTCCCCATGCCGAGCCCCCGGTCCTCGACCTCGATCGCGTACCCGTTCGCGACCGGTTCTCCGGTGACGCGCACACGGGTGTGCGGGGGCGAGAACTGGGCGGCGTTCTCGACGACTTCCGCCAGCAGGTGAGTGAGGTCGGCGATCGCTCCGCCGACGACTGCCGCCTCGGGGAGTTGCCGTACCTCCACGCGCGCGTAGTCCTCGACTTCGGAGACCGCCGCCCTGACCACGTTCATGAGCGAGACGGGCCTTCGCCACGCCCGTCCCGGCGCGGCTCCGGAGAGGATGATGAGGCTCTCCGCGTGGCGTCGCATCCGCGTGGTGAGGTGGTCGAGCCGGAACAGGTCGCTCAGCTCGTCCGGGTCCTCGGACCGGCGCTCCATGGCATCCAGGAGATTCAGCTGGCGGTGCACGAGTACCTGGCTGCGGCGGGCGAGGTTGACGAAGACTCCGGAGATGCCGCCTGCCAGCTCGGCGCGCTCGACCGCGGCGCGCAGGGCGGCCCTGTGGACGGTGTTCAGTGCCTGGGCGACCTGTCCGGTCTCGTCCTCCGAGGGCCGTGCGGGCGGGGCCTCCTCGTCCACGTCGACCGCCTCGCCGGCGCGCAGTCTGCGCATGGCCTCGGGGAGTTTCCGGCGGGCGATGTCCAGGGCGCCGTCGCGCAGTGCCACGAGTTCGACGACGAGGTCGCGTCCGATGCGTACGGAGATGATCAGGGAGGCGATGACGGCGGCGAGGCCGAAGTGGACCGCGGCGCCCGCCGGGGTGAGCAGGGCGTGTCCGAGCGGATCGGCCGCGTCCGCCGTGCCACGGCTCGCGTCGGCCTCGGCCGTCCGCATGCCGTCGCTCACCCGCTCGTGGGCGATGCTCCAGACGGCCTCCGGAGCGGCGTCGAGTGCCTTGGCTCCGGGGCGCGAGGCCGTGACCCTGTCCTCGATGGAGCGCACGTCGCCGTACGCGCTCCCTTCCGCGAGGTCGTTCCAGGCATTCAGCTGGAGCCCGCTGAGGTCCGGGGTCGAGGCGTCCGTCAGGGTGCGGCGGGTGTCCACGGCTCCCGTGAAGAGCCGCAGCCGTTCGCCGTCGAGCGTCCCGGCGAGCCGGGCGCCCCCGAGCACGGCGTCCTCCTGGGCGAGTGCCTCACCGGCCCGGGAGAGCTCCAGCAGCACACGCGCGTCGGAGCCCATCGCCGCGCCGGAGATGCCGGTGAGCGCTCCGTCGACGCCGAAGGCCGTCGAAATGGTCCTGGTGTACTCGCCGTACGCCACTTCCCATCCGGTACGGCGCTCCAGCACCCCGTCGCGCAGTGTCCTCAGTCGCCCCGCGTCCGCGACGAACGCGGCGAGGCGTTCGGCGACTCCGGAGGGCAGGTCGGCGCCGTCGGCGACGGTGTTGTGGTCTCCGAGGCGGAGCTTGGCCACGGCGTTGTCGGTGAGCCGTGAGAGGTCCTTGAGGTCGCTCGGCGACACCGTGGCGGGGTCGGTCGCGTAGCGGACGGCTTCCGTGCGTTCGGCCTGGAGCGCGGCAACCGCGGCGTCGACGGGGGCGCGGACCGTGGAGTCCACGCGTTGCGACTGCCGCAGCCGCGCGACGTCCTGCGCGGTGCTCACGGTGGCGTAGGCCCACAGCGCGAGCAGGGAGACGATGGGCACCATCAGCAGGCTCACGATCTTGGCCCGGACGGTGCGGGGCCGGATCCGCCATCGTCCCGCGCGCGTGGACGCTTCGGGCGGGGGTCCGGCGAGGAGGTCCCCGATGTCCGCGCCCTCGTCGGCCGGCGGGCCCGCGTGCGCCCGACGGCCGCGACGCGGGGGCGGCGGCTGCGGGCCGCCTGTGGTGGTCCTGCGGGGTGTACGCATGGTCTCCTCGGTCGGAGAGGTTCGGGGCGTGCCGCCGGGGCCGCGCGGCTCCGGGACCGGTGTCAGCGGACGACGCCGTCGGCCGGGCGCCGGGCGGGCACGGACGCTTCGGTTCGGCCGGACATCGGGGACAGCGCGACGAACGCGGCGGTCAGGAAGAGGTAGGACCCGAGTCCGACGGCGAGCGGGAAGATGAACTGCATCGCCGTGGCGCCGGACAGCGCGTCGCCCGAGGGGGTGACGCGTACGCTCACGGCCATCATTCCGGTGTAGTGCATGCTGCTCACCGCGCCGCCCATGACGAGGGAGGCGACGGCGACCGTCACCGCGGATCTGATGGACAGCGCGGCCCACAGTGCGGCTGTCGCCGCGATCACGCCGATCACGACGGAGAGGGCGACGAGTGCCGGGTCGTAGCGCACCTGGCCGTGCAGCCGCAGCGCCGCCATGCCGAGGTAGTGCATGCTCGCGATGCCGAATCCGGCGGTGAGTCCGCCGAGGGCCAGTGAGCGGCGCCGGTCGCGGCCGTAGCCGATGGCGAAGAGGCCCGCGCCGACGACGGTCATGGCGACGAGCAGGCTGAAGATCGTCAGAGGCACGTCGTA
Organism: Streptomyces sp. f51; assembly: GCF_037940415.1. Lineage (NCBI taxonomy): Bacteria > Bacillati > Actinomycetota > Actinomycetes > Kitasatosporales > Streptomycetaceae > Streptomyces > Streptomyces sp. f51. The sequence goes on from NZ_CP149798.1 coordinate 677,248, forward strand.
GCGGATCTCGGTGCCGGTGACACCGAAGCCGAGCATCGCCACGAAGTGCATCGTCCAGATGCCCGTGCCCATGGCCGAGGCCGCCGTGAGCAGCCAGTTGCGGCGCGACCGTCCGGAGGCGTCGAGTCCGCGGACCGTGCAGCGCAGCCCCAGCGCGGAACCCGTGCAGGCCATCGCGTACGACAGTACGGGGGTCAGCCAGCCGAAAGCGGCGTGGTCCAGATGTCCCATGACCCCGGGACGCTAATGCGCGCTGGGGCGCACAACTGGGGCGCGTTTCGAAAGCTGTTGCAAAGTGACGAAGAGGTGCACCCGTGCGATCGCGTCGGGCTCGAACGTGTGCACCGCGTCATCCTTCGTGTCGGTGAGAGATCATGCGGCACATGAGCGACGACCACACACACGTCCAGGAGTTCTTCGGGGCTCGCGCCGCTGACTGGGACAGCCGCTTCCCCGACGACGGCCCCGCGTACGCGGCGGCGGTGGCGCGGATGCGGTTGCGCGCGGGCGATCGCGTGCTCGACGCGGGTTGCGGAACCGGACGCGCCCTGCCCCCGCTGCGGGCGGCCGTGGGCGCCGACGGGGTGGTCGTCGGAGCCGATCTGACCCCGGCGATGCTGGTGGCGGCGGTCCGGGCCGGACGGGACGGTGATGGCCGGCTGCTGCTGGCCGATGTCACGGCGCTGCCGCTGCGCACGGAGTCACTGGACGCGGTGTTCGCGGCCGGGCTCGTCGCGCATCTTCCGAACCCGGCCGCGAACCTGCGGGAGTTGGCCCGGGTGGTACGGCCCGGCGGCACGCTGGCTCTCTTCCACCCGATCGGGCGGGCGGCGCTCGCGGCCCGCCAGGGTCGGCACATCACTCCGGACGACCTGCGCGCCGAGCACAACCTGGGCCCCCTGCTGGCCGGTTCGGGCTGGGACATGACCTCGTACGTGGACGAGGACGCCCGTTTCCTCGCGCTGGCCGCCCGTCGGGGCTGATCGCCCGGCGGACCCGGTGACCGGCCGTCAGTCCGTGCCGGTCACCGCCTGTGCGAACGCGGCGGGGTTGTCGAACATGATGTTGTGTCCGGCGCCCGGCACGGTCACGACACGCACTCCTGCCGCTTCCAGGCCTTCCACGCCCGGCAGTTCGCCGCTGAGCTCACCCTGAAGGTAGACGCGCTCCACCGTCAGCCCGACGAGCATGTGCCGCATCGTCGGGGTGGTGCCGTGGACGAGTCCCGTCGCCGAGCGGTGCAGGGCACGCGGATCGGCGAGGCGCATGGTCGCGGCCCAGGGATGGCCGACCTTTGCGAGCACGCGCGCGTGTCCCCCGTTCTCGGCATAGTCCTCCTCCTCGTAGGCGGCGATGCCGCTGCTGCCCGCGGTGAGGGAAGGGTGCGGGTCGAGGTTCGCCTCCACGAGGACGAGCCGCGAGACGAGTTCGGGGCGGCGATGGGCGAGCACGATGGCGACGGAGCCGCCCATGCTGTGCGCGACGAGCTCGGCCCCGGTGACCTGGGCCGCGTCCAGGGCGGCCGCCAGGGCCGTGGCGTGGTCCTCAAGGGTGTAGCCGAAGTCGGCGGGCCGGTCGCTGATGCCGTGGCCGGGCAGGTCGACGAACAGGGTGCGCCGGCCCGCGAGTTCGGGCCGCGCGGCGATATGGGCGTTGTAGACCGTCGAGGCCGACCCCAGGCCGTGCACGTACACGCGCGCGGGTCCACCGCCCGTCGCCTCCGTCCAGCGGATCTTGCTTCCCCTGGCGTCGAAGTCCGTCTGCCGCACGTCGCCGTCCCCCTCTTGCTGCTCGTCCGCTGTTTCTCGACTCAAAGAGGATACATCGGTTCCGATGTATCAATGAACCGATGTACAGCGTCGATGCGAGAGACTAGGGGCATGCTGGAGCTGGCCATCCTCGGATTCCTGTACGACGCCCCGCTGCACGGCTATGAGCTGCGCAAGCGCATCACCGCGCTGACAGGACACGTGAAGCCGGTGGCGGAGAGCACGCTGTATCCCGCCATCAAGCGCCTGGAGAACGCGCGACTGCTGGAACGGGCCACGCAGCCCGGCTCCGTGGCCGCCCCGCGCCACGTCCTGACACTCACCGAGGAGGGTGCGCGAGAACTGCGCCACAGGCTCGCGGAACCGTCGCGGCGGGACATCACGGACGAGAACCGCTGGTTCACGGTGCTGGCCTTCCTCAAGCGTCTCGAGGACCCCGCGGCACAGGCCGTCGTGCTGCGCCGAAGGCTGGCCTTCCTGGAGGAGCCCGCGAGCTTCTTCTACGACGGTGACCGGCCGCTGCGGGCAGAGGAGCTGGACGACCCCTTCCGGGCCGGCATCCTCACCATCGCGCGGGCCACCAGCCAGGCCGAACTGGCCTGGCTGCGGACCACGCTCACAGCACTCGACGCGGCCGGCCACTGATACGGAGGCTCCGCTTCACCGTGCCGCCCCTCTTCTGTCGCCGCGACTCCATCTCTACGTTGAGTAGCAGCAACGGCACGATCGGCGATCGAACAGGGGATGGTGACCGGATGAGCGGCATGTTCGGCAGGCTCCGCACGATCGGGCGCAGGACCACGACCGAAGCGCCCGAGGGATCCCCGCAGCGGACGGCCCGGGACGAGAGAAAACGCACATACAACCTGTTCGAAGCGGCCGCGGTATACGTGGCCGCGTGCGCGGAGGACGACGAGGACCGGATCGACGAGGCGGCCACCTGGGTGTCGCCTGAGGCGCTGTCCTTCGGGGTGAACGAGCTTGCCTGCCGGGCAGTTGTCGCTCTCGCCAGGGAACGCGACGAGTCGCCGCAGGCGGTCGCCCGCAGCCTGCTCGGACTGCCCGCGGCCTGACCGGGGGGCCGACGAGGGCGTTTCGCCCCTGTCCAGCCGGATACTTGCAGCTCCGCACAGGTTTCGGGCCCGTGACAAGCGCCTTCCCGTCGCTTAGGGTGCGCCGACAGATGGAGCGATCGGGAGGCTGGAAATGGCCGGGACGGACGAAGACGCCGTCGCCACCGGGGACGACGACGCGCTGTACGTACTGACGGCGGTGTTGTTGACGCCGGCGAAGTTCCCCAGTGTGCTCGGTGACGACTACCCGGAGGCCTGCGCGACGCTCGACCTCGCACCTCTCGCGGAGGGGTACGGGCTGGTGCTCGGCCAGGACGGGGAGGGCGCGCGCTGGACCGTCGTCATCGACGACGTCTCCCTGGTCGCCGTCGCCATCGCGTCCTGGGACTGCGGGATGGAGCACGAACTGTCACCGGACGAGCGGACGGTCGTCGCCGCGCTGCCCGGCTGGCCCCTCGAGGTCGCCGTGTCGGCCCCCGGGGTGCCGGCTCCGCACGATCCGTCGACCGAGCTCACCGAGCGGCCTCCGCTCAGCCCGCCGGACACCGCCTCGTGGGGACCGGCCCAGCGACGCCTCGGTGCGGACGAGATCGCGCTCCAGTGGGCGACGTGGCGCGAGCAGATCGACGACGGCGGGTTCGCGCCCGCGGAGGGTGCCGAGGGCGCCTCCGACGACGCTCAGGACCCTCCGAGCGGGGAGGAGAAGGCGGGCGAGGACGGGACGGACGGCAAGGCCGTGAACCGTGCCGGCATCCGCCGTGTTCTCGACGAGGCCCGGTCGTACGTGGACACACCGCCCCCGCTGGGGCGCGTCCGCTCGTCCTTCGCCACGGGCGACGCGCGCACGCTGCGCGCCGACGGCCCCGGCTGGTCCCTCGTCGCCAGGACCGACGACATCGCGTTCGTGCTGCTCGACGACGAGCCCGGAGAGGTCCTGCCCGTGGGCCGCGGGCCGGAGCTGCCCGGCCTGCTGGAGGCCTTGGACAAGATGGCGGTCCGCCCCAGCTGAACGACCGCGCCACACGGAATCCCGGGTGACGCGGTCCTCGACCGGTGTCGCGTGCCGGTCAGGCCGGCCCTCCCGGACCCGAGCGGTCACCCTGAGCCGGAGATGACCACCCATGGTGAGCCGAGGAATCGCCCGACGGAAGGATCACCGTCGGGCGATGACTCCTCAGCGGCCGAGCTCCTTGCGGCTGACACGGCGCAGCCTGCGCCGCTGCGAGGGGTCCAGCGCCAGATACGCGGCCGCCGGAACTCCCAGCACGATCAGGAAGGCGGCCCACCAGGGCAGCCAGATCAACAGAATCAGGCCGACCGCCACACCTCCTGCGGCGATCTTCGCGTTCTTCGACATGTGTCGCCTCCTCCGCGGCTGCTGCCGCTCTCTGTCCTGAGAACGGGTCCCCGCGTCCCACGGTTCCGGACCCCGACCCTGATACGTCCCTGAGGCGCGCCCCCTAGTCAACCCTGAGCCCACCCCGGGCGCCTCGCCAGGCACAGCCGTCCCGGCGGAGGAAGCCCGACGAGTGGTCGACGCGCGGCGTTCACCCTCACGTCGTGAGCCGTTCGACGCCAGGGCCAACTCTGGCCGCTGTCAACGTACTTGTGACTCAGGAGGCCTGATGTCCCCGCATGTCGCCGGCAAGCAGCACATCCACCGGTCCGTCGCCCTGGGCGTGCCGCTCGCCGTAGTGGCCGCCTTCGTGATGGCCGGCACCGCGGACGCGACGTCCGGCCCGGCGCAGCCGCGGGTGACGCACACCGCGACGCTCGGGGACATCCCGCTCGGCACGTTCAGCAACGCGCTGCTGCCCGGCACGGTCGACAACGACCGAGGAGTCGATCTCGGCGGCATCGGCAGCGACATCTACCCGGCCGGGCGCAAGGGCGAGTTCTGGACGGTCACCGACCGGGGCCCGAACGGCCAGATCAAGGTGGACGGCAAGAAGCGTCGGACGTTCCCGGTTCCGGGCTTCGACCCGGCGATCGTGAAGATCCGGGTGCGCGGTGACTCCGTGAAGGTCGTCGGCGCCATCCCGATCACGACCTCCTCCGGGAAGGCGGTCACCGGGCTGTCCAACCAGGCGGGGCGCGACGAGGCACCGTACTCCTACGACGCCCAGAGCCCTCTCCAGTACAACGCGAACGGCCTGGACACCGAGGGCATCGTGCGGGCGAAGGACGGCTCCTTCTGGCTCGTCGACGAGTACAGCCCGTCCCTGGTCCATGTCTCCGCGCGCGGGAAGGTCCTCGCGCGTTACGTTCCCAAGGGACTCAACCTGACCGGCGCGGACTACCCGGTCATCGAGGCGCTGCCGGCGGTTCTGCTCCACCGCAAGACCAACCGCGGTCTCGAAGGGCTCGCCCAGCTTCCCGACGGCGATCTGGTGATGGCGCTTCAGAGCCCTCTCTCGCTCCCGGACGCGGTCGCCGGGGACGCGTCGCGCAACACGCGGCTGCTGCGCTTCTCCCCCAGGAAGCACGCCGTGACCGCCGAGTACGCGTACCGCTTCGACCCGGTCGGCGTGGTCGACCCCAGCGAGGACGACACGTCCGAGCTGAAGATCTCCTCAGTGGTGGCCGTCGGCGGTGACCGGCTGCTCGTCGAGGAACGCACCGACAAGGCTGCCCGGCTCCAGTCGGTGCGGCTCACCCGGGACGCGAACATCCTCGGCGGTCCGTGGGACGACGACACGACATCGCCCTCGCTTGAGCAGCTGGACGACCCGGCTTCGGCCGGCGTTCCGGTGCCGGCGAAGCGTCTCGTGGTCGATCTGGGCACCGTCGCGGGCGTCCCCGGCAAGATCGAGGGCGTCGCGCGCGTGGACCACGACACTCTCGCCGTCATCAACGACAACGACTTCGGGATGACCGACGGAGCGGGCGCCTTCGACGCGCAGGGGCGGCTCGTGGACAGCGGTGTCAAGACGACGGTCACCTACGTGCGGCTGCCGCGCGGTATCTGATCCCGTCGGCCCTTTCGGCGCGGCACGCGTGCGTGGACGATGGACAGCGGCCACGCACGCGTGCCGTTCATTTCAGCGGTCCGGTGAGCTTCTGCGTACCTTTGCCGGAGCCTGCGGCCAGGCTGCACGCGACCTTGTCGATGCCGGTCCCGTAGGTCCCGGTGTCCGGGTACTGCACGAGTGTGGCGCGCACCGTCCCGGCGGACTGCTGGGCGGCCTTTCGTTCCAGGGAGGCCTCGCAGAGGGCTGACGCCGCCTTCTTGAGGGCCGCGTCCGTCGTGTAGGTGCCGTTGAGTTCGGAGACCTTCACGACCTCGGCGTCGTGCGGCTGGCTGCACTCGCGTTTGACGGCCTGCCCGGGCTGGGTGTCGTCCGTGTCGAAACAATCGCCCTTGCTGAGCATGTAGTAGGGCACGTCGTCGTTTGCGAGGGACGGGAAGAGGGATCGAAGGTCGCTGGGCACCAGTCCGGAGGGCAGGCTCGACGGCAGGGACGGCACGACGGTGGGCAGGCCCGAGGGGAGCGACGGCAGCTCGGACGGGAGACTCAACGAGGGACTCGGCGACGGTCCGGTGCTCCCGGCGGGGGATTTCTTGTTCTTGCCGCCGCCACCCGTGGTGGCCACGACCACGGCGACGACGACGGCGATGCCGACGATCAGAGCGATCACAAGAAGCAAGGTGCGGCGGCCCCCTTGGCGACCGCCGGGTCCGTCCGGCGGTCCCGGCGGGGGGCCAGGAGGCGGCGGGGGAGGCTGCCATCCACCACCGCTGCTTCCGGACGGCCACCCGCTCCCCTGCGACGGCGGACCGTAGCCCCCGTAGGAGGGGCCGTCGCTTCCTGAATTGGCCCCGTAACCGTCCGGCGGAGGACCGTAGCCGCCTGAAGGCGGAGGACCATAGCCCCCCGATGACGGGGGACCGTAACCCCTGGACGAAGGCGGACCGTAGCCCCCGGACGACGGAGGGCCGTAGCCGTCCGGGCCCGGGCTGTGCACATCACCCCCAGGACTGCGCTGGTCTCCCTGCGGACCTGGGGTTCGAGGCGGTTCCGGCGGCATGGCCATACCGCCAAGAGTCGCCTCGAATCCGTCCATCGCGCGACCCCTGTACGGAAGTTGATACGGACTCATGCCATGGATCGCATGATTCCGGGCAATTCCGCACGAGGATCAGCCACCGTGGACCGTGGGTCGGACCCGCCGGGGAGCGGGTCCGTTCCCAGGTGGCGACACGGTCAGCCGCGCACGCCCAGGAGGTGGTCCATGGCGAGCTGGTCCAGCTGCTCGAAGGCCATGCCACGCACGGCCGCGGCCTCGACGTCGAAGTCCTCGAAGGCGGTACGGTCCGCGAGCAGTGCCGAGAGGCCGTCCTCGGCCGTGGGCTGCGACAGCTCGTGCAGGCGCGAGGCATGCAGCGCCGCCTGGACCTCGGGGTCGGCCCGGAAGGCCGTCGCGCGCTCGCGCAGGATCAGGTAGTTGCGCATGCAGCCCTCGGCCGACGCCCACACGCCGTCGAAGTCCTCGGTCCGCGGAGGCTTGAAGTCGAAGTGCTTCGGGCCCGCGTAACCGGCGCTCTCCAGGAGATCCACCAGCCAGAAGGCGGACCGCAGGTCGCCCGCGCCGAACCGGAGGTCCTGGTCGTACTTGATGCCGGACTGACCGTTGAGGTCGATGTGGAAGAGCTTGCCCGCCCACAGGGCCTGCGCGATGCCGTGGGGGAAGTTCAGTCCGGCCATCTGCTCGTGGCCGACCTCCGGGTTCACGCCGTACATCTCCGGGCGCTCCAGGCGCTCGATGAAGGCGAGGGCGTGACCCACCGTGGGAAGCAGGATGTCGCCGCGGGGCTCGTTCGGCTTGGGCTCGATCGCGAACTTGAGGTCGTAGCCCTGCGAGACCACGTACTCGCCGAGGAGGTCGAAGGCCTCCTTCATTCGGTCGAGGGCGACGCGTACGTCCTTGGCGGCCCCGGACTCGGCACCCTCGCGGCCGCCCCAGGCGACGTACGTCTCGGCGCCGAGCTCGACCGCCAGGTCGATGTTGCGGACCACCTTGCGCAGCGCATAGCGGCGCACGTCGCGGTCGTTCGAGGTGAACGCGCCGTCCTTGAAGACGGGGTGCGTGAACAGGTTGGTGGTGGCCATCGGCACCTTGAGGCCGGTCGCGTCCAGCGTCTGCCTGAACCGCTTGATGTGCGACTCGCGCTCGCTGTCCGAGGACCCGAAGGGGATCAGGTCGTCGTCGTGGAAGGTCACACCGTAGGCGCCGAGCTCGGCCAGGCGCTGTACGGATTCGACCGGGTCCAGGGCGGGCCGGGTGGCGTCGCCGAACGGGTCCCGTCCCTGCCAGCCGACGGTCCACAGTCCGAAGGTGAACCTGTCCTCGGGGGTGGGCTGGTAGTTCATGCCGCGGCTCCTTGTTAGCTCCGACTATTTCGTCATGGCGGTTTACAAATTAGTATGCGGACGCGTCTCTGGGAAGAGACGAAGGAGGAAACCTGGTCACATCGGTCCAGGAACGAACTGCGGGACCCGGGCCACGGCGGTCCGGAAACGCCCGTGACCGGCACAGATCCCGCGGAGCCGCGGAAGAGGGAGAGCCCGATGTCAGCAGCCGAGGGTCCGCTCGTCGTCGGGGTGGACTCGTCCACCCAGTCCACCAAGGCCCTGGTCGTCGACGCGTCGACCGGACAGGTGGTGGCCAGCGGACAGGCACCGCACACCGTCTCCACCGGGCCGGGACGCGAGAGCGACCCCCGGCAGTGGTGGGACGCGCTCTGCGAAGCGCTGCGCCAGTGCGGTGACGCCGCCCACGAGGCGGCGGCGGTGTCGATCGGCGGGCAGCAGCACGGGCTCGTGACGCTCGACGCGCACGGCGAACCCGTACGACCCGCCCTGCTGTGGAACGACGTGCGTTCGGCCCCGCAGGCCCGTCGGCTGGTCGAGGAACTCGGCGGGCCGAAGTCCTGGGCCGAGCGGACCGGCAGTGTGCCGGCCGCGTCGTTCACGGCCACGAAGTGGGCCTGGCTGGCCGAGCACGAGCCGGACGCCGTCCGGGCGACCGCCGCCGTCCGACTCCCCCACGACTACCTCACCGAGCGGCTCACCGGACAGGGCACCACCGATCGCGGCGACGCCTCGGGCACCGGCTGGTGGGCTTCGGGGACCGAGGCGTACGACGAGGAGGTCCTCGCCCACATCGGCCTCGACCCCGCCCTGCTCCCCCGCGTCGTCCGGCCCGGCGAGGTCGCCGGCACGGTGCACGCCAGAGGTGAGCTGCCGTTCTCCAGGGGCACCCTGGTCGCGGCCGGGACGGGGGACAACGCGGCCGCCGCCCTCGGCCTCGGGCTGCGCCCCGGCACCCCGGTGGTGAGCCTCGGCACCTCGGGGACCGTGTACGCCGTCTCGCGACACCGTCCCGCCGACCCGACCGGCACGGTCGCGGGTTTCGCTGACGCGCACGGCGACTGGCTCCCGCTGGCCTGCACGCTGAACTGCACACTGGCCGTCGACCGGTTCGCCGCGCTGCTCGGCCTCGACCGCGAGGCCGTCGAGCCCGGCTCGTCGGTGACGTTCCTCCCCTACCTGGACGGCGAGCGCACGCCGAACCTGCCGCACGCCTCGGGCCTGCTGCACGGACTGCGGCACGACACGACAGGCGGGCAGCTGCTCCAGGCCGCGTACGACGGCGCCGTGCACTCCCTGCTGGGCGCCCTCGACCTCGTGCTCGACGCGGACGCCGACCGTTCGGAGCCGTTGCTGCTGATCGGCGGCGGTGCGCGGGGCAAGGCCTGGCAGCAGACGGTTCGCCGGCTCTCGGGCAGGCCCGTGCAGGTCCCCGAGGCGAAGGAACTGGTCGCGCTCGGCGCCGCCGCCCAGGCGGCGGGCCTGCTGACGGGCGAGGACCCGGCGGCGGTGGCCAGGCGCTGGGGCACGGCCAACGGGCCGGTGTTCGAGGCCGTGGAGCGGGACGAGGAGACGCTCGCCCGGATCACCGGGGTACTCTCCGACGCGGCCCCGCTGCTCGAACGGGACCCGAACAGGAACTGACCATGACCAGGCGTGCCGCCCCGGTTCGCACGAACGGCCGGTCCCGTGCGAGCGGTACCGGCCGCGCCGGCACGGTGGGCCCGCTCGACGTGGGCCCACCCCTCGCCGGGGGACCGCCCCGTGAGGCCGACACCGACACCGAGACAGGCCGACGGGACCGGCCGGACGAGGATTGACGGAAGCATGACCGCACCGCTGCACGAGTCCCGTCCGACCGGTTCCGGCCGCCGGCTGCCCGACAACCAGCAGGGCATGCGCCGCCGCAATCTCTCCCGAGTCATGCATACCGTCAGCGACGAGGGTCCGCTGTCGCGTGCCGCCGTCGCCTCCCACATCGGCCTGACCCGGGCGGCCGTGTCCACCCTCGTCGACGAGCTGATCCGCATGGGGCTTCTCGAAGAACTGGGGCCCGAGCGGCCCGGCAGAGTCGGACGGCCCGGCTCGGCGCTCGCCGTCAGCGGGCACGGTCCCGCCGGGATCGGCGCGGAGGTGGGGGTCGACCATCTCGCGGTGTGCGCCGTCGATCTCCGGGGTGCGGTACGGGCCCGCGCCGTGCGCCACGGCACGAACCGCGGCCGGCCCGCCGGGCCGGTGATCGAGGAACTGACCGCCCTCGTACGTCAGGTCGTCGCGGACGCCGACCGGGAAGGGCTGTGGCCCGCCGGTCTGGCCGTCGCAGTCCCCGGGCTGGTGGCACGCGACGCCCGGACCGTGGTCCAGGCCCCGAACCTCGACTGGCACGACACCGACCTCGGTGAACTCCTGCCCGCCGAGTGGCCCTTGACCGTGGACAACGAAGCCAACTTCGGCGGACTCGCGGAGCTCTGGCTCCGTGAGACGACCCCGCGTGACTTTCTGCATGTGTCCGCTGAGATCGGCATCGGTGCCGCCGTGCTCGTGGACGGGCGGCTGCTGCGCGGGACCCGCGGCTTCGCCGGCGAGCTGGGGCACGTCCCGGTGCGTCCGGACGGGCCCGAGTGCCCGTGCGGCGGACGCGGATGCCTCGAACAGTACGCGGGCGAGGAGGCCGTGCTGCGTGCCGCCGGCCTCGAACCGGGCGAGGACCGGGTCGGGCTGCTGTCCCGGCTCGCCGCCGAGGGCGATCCCGGGGTACGCCGTGCGCTGCACGACGCGGGCACCGCGCTCGGCATAGCCCTGACCGGGGCGGTCAACCTGCTGGACCCGGAGACGGTCGTGCTGGGCGGGGCCCTGGCCGGGCTCGCACCCTGGCTGCTCCCCTCGCTGGAGGGCGAGCTGGCGCGGCGAACGGCGGGGCCCGCCTGTCCCGTTTCCGTCTCCCTCCTGGGATCCGAGGGACCGCTGCTCGGTGCGGCGCATTCGGTGGTACGAGCGGTTCTGGACGACCCTGCGGCGGTGGCCGGACGGTCATAAGCGGTCCGCGGACCGCCGCGACCGCCAACCATGGCACGTGGCCGATGGTCCGTGATCGGGGGCCCGTGACCCGGGGTCGGGGCCCGGGGCCCGTGGTCGGTGGTGGTGAGCGGCCGTTGATCGGTGGTCCGTGGTCCATGGTCCGTGCTCGCGCGGAGGAGTTCCCACGTGTGGGTGATCGAGTTGTCCACAATTCGCGGGGCCGTCCACGGACTCGCGCCCGGCCCTTCCTGCCCAACCGGCAAGCGCCGTACCGTAATTCACGCGAGGCGCAGCCGTCCTGCCGATGGCTGTGTTCGGGTCGGATCGGGGGGTTCAGATGTCTGAGGAGGCGGTTCCGGGTCTGCGGCGCGAGGCGGTCGGCCTGCGCGAGGTCCTGTTCCAGAGCATCACTGCCATGGCGCCGGCAGCGGCGGTCGCCGCGTCCATCCCGTCCGGTGCGGCGTTCGCCGGCGGCAGTCTGCCGCTCGCCGTGCTGATAGCGCTGGTGGCCTGTCTGTTCACCGCGTCGTGCGTGGCCGAGCTGGCGCGCGAGATGCCCTCCGCGGGATCGGTGGCCACGTACACCGCGCAGGGGCTGCATCCCTCCGTCGGGTTCCTCGTGGGCTGGGGCTATGTGTTCGTCGAAGCCCTCGTGCCTCCCCTCCTGCTCCTTCAGCTCGGATTCACCACGGCGGGCACGCTGCACCAGGAATGGTCCTCGTATCCGGACGACCTCTGGTGGCCCTGGTCACTCGCGGGAGCGGTCGTCATCGCGGTGGCGGGCTATTGGGGGGTGCGGGCCTCGGCCAGGTTCGGAACCGCCCTCGGCGTCTTCGAGGTGCTGGTCTTCCTCGTCTTCGCGGTGTGGCTCATCGTCAGGGCCGGCGGGAACAACACGCTGTCGGTCTTCGGGACTTCCCACACGGCCTCGGGCTACGACGGGATCAGCGGGGTGTTCGCGGGGTCGGTCTACACGGTCCTGGCCTTCGCCGGGTTCGAGGCGGCGGCCCCTCTGGCGGAGGAGACCAAGGACCCGCGCCGCACGATGCACCGGGCCGTCCTGGGCGCGGCACTCGGCATCGGTCTCGTCTATGTCCTGACGACCTACGCCATGTCGGTGTACTTCGGTCCCGACCGGTTCGCGGGGTTCGGCGCCTCGGGTGCCGCCTCGTGGGAAGGGGTGGCACGGGCTTCGTTCGGCCTGTTCTGGGTGCTCGTGTTCCTCGCGGTGGTCAACTCGACGATCGCCAACGCCAACGCGTGTGCCACCGTCTCGACACGAACGGCCTTCGCCCTGGCCCGGATACGGGTTCTCCCCGCGCTCTTCGCGCGCGTGCACCCGAGACACCGCTCCCCCGCGGCCGGGGTGGCCGTGCAGTGCGCCGTGGCCGTGGCCGTGATGCTGGGACTCGGCCTCGCGTACGACCCGGTGACCGCGTTCCTGCTGCTGGCGACAGTGATCGTCACCGTGGTGATCGGTGTGTACATCGTGGTCAACCTCGCCTGTGCGGGCTACTTCCTGCGCCGCAGACGCGATGTGTTCAAGCCCGTTCGGCATCTGGTGTTCCCGCTGCTCGGGATCATCGCGTTCGTTCCCGCGCTGCTCACGGCGGCGGGTCTGCCGGCCTTCGACTTCGTGACCGAGCTGACTCCACCCGTGTCGTACGCCGGGCCCGTCGTGGGTCTCTGGATGTCGGCCGGTGCCGTGATATTGATCTTCCTGCTGCGCCGCCACCCGGAGCGCATAGCCGAGACCGCCCGTGTCCACCTCGACGAGACCTCTACCCCCGCCCCCTCGCAGAGCGGAGCCGTGCAGTCATGAGCGACCCCAGGATCCTGACCGTGCGCCCCACGCCGGGCGAGTTCGCCTGGACGTTCGGCGGCGCGCCGCCCGTGGCACGTATCGCGCCGGGCACGGTGCTCGATCTCTACACCGAGGACTGCTTCGCCGGACGGGTGCGCTCCGAGAAGGACTTGGTCTCCGAGGTCTGCGAGTTCCCGTTCCTCAACCCGCAGACCGGGCCCTTCCATGTCGAGGGAGCGGAGCCGGGCGACACGGTCGCGGTCCACTTCGTGTCGATCGAACCCGCCCGTGACTGGGCGGCGTCGACGACGGTCCCCCTGTTCGGAGCGCTGACCTCCACGCACACCACCGCGTCCCTCCAGCCGCCGCTGCCGGAGACGGTGTGGATCTGGCAGCTCGACCGGGACCGGCGGACCGCCCTGTTCAGCGCACGGGACAGCGACCTCCGGATCGAGCTGCCGTTGGATCCGATGCACGGCACCGTGGGTGTCGCGCCGGCGAACCTGGAGGTGCGCTCGGCGCTGGTCCCCGACGCGCACGGCGGGAACATGGACACACCGGAGATGCGCGCCGGGGTGACCTGCTATCTCGGGGTGAATGTCGAGGGCGCCCTGCTCAGCCTCGGCGACGGGCACGCGCGTCAGGGAGAGGGCGAGACCTGTGGAGTCGCGGTCGAGTGCGCGATGAACACGGTGGTGATCGTCGAACTCCTCAAGGGAGTCGTCACTCCCTGGCCTCGCATCGAGTCCGACACCCACATCATCTCGACCGGCTCGGCCCGCCCGTTGGAGGACGCCTTCCGGATATCCCAGCTCGACCTCGTGCAGTGGCTGGTGCGCGACTACGGGTTCAGCGAGCTGGACGCGTACCAGTTCGCGACGCAGACGGTCGAGTCGCCCGTCGCGAACGTCTGCGACACCAACTACACCTGCGTCGCCAAGCTGCGCAAGGAATGGCTGCCCGCGCGTGAGACTCATCGCGGGCTCCACGCCCGACTGCGCGAGACGGCCGCGGCGCTCCGGTCCTGACCACGCGACCCGACAGCCCCACTCGACCGCACGACCACGGGCCGACCGCACGACCACGGGGCCAAGCGGCCGCGCGGCCGGACGGCGGGCTCCGGCCCCACCCCCCACCTACGAAAGGCCAACTCTCCATGGAGCGAGCACGGTCGTTCCCGAGCCGCCGCCGGCTGCTCAAGGGAGCAGCCCTCGCGGCCCTCCCCTACGCGTTGCTCCCCGACGTCAAGGCGTCCGCGCAGCCGGCGGCCGTCGACTATCCGGGCGCCGAATGGATTCCGGCGACGGGCTCCAACTACACCGCCTCCGACCGCCCCTACAGCTACGAACTCGACTACGTGGTCATCCACGTCACCCAGGCCTCGTACGTCACGACCCTGTCCATCTTCCAGAATCCGCAGAAGAAGGTGTCCGCCCACTACCTCGTGCGTTCGGGCGACGGCCATGTCACCCAGTGCGTGAGGGAGCGCGACGTCGCCTGGCACGCGGGCAACTGGGACTACAACACCAGAAGCATCGGCATCGAGCACGAGGGCTGGGTGGACCGGCCCGCGTACTTCACCGACGCGCTGTACGAGGAATCGGCCAAGCTCACCGCAGCGATCTGCGACCAGTACGGGATCCCCAAGGACCGCGCCCACATCCTCGGTCACTACGAGGTGCCGGGCACCGATCACACCGATCCCGGGCCGAACTGGGACTGGACGCGCTACATCCGGCTCGTCAACTTCGCCTGACCTGGGGCGCCTCGTGGCGACCCGGGCGGGGCGCCGCGAGGCACCGGGCGGAAGGGGAGCGTCACACGGGTTGTCCAGGCCCGCACCGGGAGTGACGATGGGACCCAGTCGCATCGCCTTCCGGGAGGCCGAGTTGACCGATCCTTGGGTGGCCCTGGAACCGGGGACCGATCCCGCCGAGCGGGGTCGGCTGCTGCGCCGCGCGTACGAGTCGTTCGCCGAGGCCGGCACGGTGCCGCGGCCGGTGCGTGCCGTGGTGGCGGAGTCGTGGCGGCGGTCGGCTCGGGCCGGCGTCGTGCCGGAGGGCGCCGCGAGGGTGGAGCTCATGGACGGGGAACTCGGCTCCTACCGCGCGGAGCATCCGCTCGCGCGGGTGATGCCGCTCTTCCGGGAGCTCATGGGGACGTTCGCGGCGGACGGGGAGCACCTCCTGGCCGTGTGCGACGCGCAGGGCAGGCTTCTGTGGGTGGAGGGCCATCCGGGAACGCGGCGGGAGGCCGGACGGATGAACTTCGTTCCGGGCGCGCGGTGGTCGGAGTCGGCGGTCGGCACGAACGCGCCGGGCACGGCGGTCGCCGTCGACCGGCCGGTGCAGGTGTTCGCGGCCGAGCACTTCATCCGGCGTGTGCAGCCCTGGACGTGTGCGGCGGCGCCCGTGCACGATCCGCGGACGGGACGCGTGCTCGGTGCGGTGGACATCACCGGCGGGGACGGGCTCGCGCATCCGCACAGCCTCGGCTTCGTCCAGGCGGTGGCGCGGGCCGCCGAGGCGCACCTGGCGCTGCTGGCGCCGCCGCGCGCCCTGGCCGACTCGCTTGAACTGACCGCCCTGGGGCGGGACGAGGCGCAACTGGTCGCGGACGGCCGGAAGATCAGGCTCAGCCGCAGGCACAGCGAGATCCTCGTGCTGCTGGCCCGGCACCCCGAAGGTCTGACCGGGGACGAGTTGCAGTGCGCGCTGTACGAGGACGAGTCGGTGACGCCCGTGACGCTGCGGGCCGAACTGGCTCGGCTGCGCAGGATCCTCGGCCCTGGCCTGCTGGGTTCGCGTCCGTACCGACTCACCCGGGCGGTCGAGTCCGATGCGGCGGTGGTGGAGCGGCGGCTCGGGACCGGCGCGGTGACGGCGGCCGCGGCGGTGTACGCGGGACCGTTGCTGCCGGGTTCGACGGCACCGGCGGTGGTGCGGCTGCGGCGGAGGCTCGCCGACGGGCTGCGGACGGCGATCATCGCCCGGCGGGACCCCGATCTGCTGGCCGACTGGGTCCGTGCGCCGTGGGGCGAGGACGATCTGGTCGTCTGGCGGGCGCTGTCCGCGCTGCGTCCGGCGGCGTCCGTGCACGCGCGCCTGGCCGAGCTGGAGTCCGAACAGGGCGCACCGGTGGGATGGGCGCGCTCCGCTCGCGAGGCCCGGGTCCGGCAGCGGCCGCGCTGACGCCGTGAGGTCGGGCCTCGCCCTCCGGAGGCAGAGCGGGCGGCGGTTGCGGGGTCGCGCAACGTCGTTGCAACGTCCGGGTTCCTAGCCTCGCGGCGAGAGCTGCCCAACGGCGGGCAGCGCTTCCCCGGGAGGCAACCAGCATGACCCGTTACGCGGCGCCCGGCAGCGAAGGCGCGATCGTCTCCTACCAGGCGCGGTACGACCACTTCATCGGCGGAGAGTACGTGGCGCCGGCTCGCGGACAGTACTTCGAGAACCCGAGCCCGTTGAACGGGCAGCCGTTCACGGAGGTCGCGCGAGGCACGGCCGAGGACGTGGAGCGCGCGCTGGACGCGGCCCACGCGGCGGCACCCGCGTGGGGGCGCACGTCCGTGACCGCCCGCGCCGACATCCTGCTCAAGATCGCCGACCGGATGGAGGCGAACCTGGAGAAGCTGGCGGTCGCGGAGACCTGGGAGAACGGCAAGCCGGTCCGCGAGACGCTGGCGGCCGACATCCCGCTCGCGATCGACCACTTCCGCTACTTCGCGGGGGCCATCCGGGCTCAGGAGGGCGCGCTCAGCGAGGTCGACGACGACACCGTCGCGTACCACTTCCACGAGCCGCTGGGCGTGGTCGCGCAGATCATTCCGTGGAACTTCCCCATCCTGATGGCGGTGTGGAAGCTGGCTCCGGCGCTCGCGGCCGGCAACGCGGTGGTCATCAAGCCGGCCGAGCAGACACCGGCGTCCATCCACTACCTGATGAGCCTGATCTCGGACCTGATCCCGCCGGGTGTGGTGAACATCGTCAACGGCTTCGGAGTGGAGGCGGGCAAGCCGCTGGCCTCCAGCGCGCGGGTGGCGAAGGTCGCGTTCACGGGTGAGACCACCACGGGGCGGCTGATCATGCAGTACGCCTCGGAGAACATCAAGCCGGTCACGCTGGAGCTGGGCGGGAAGTCCCCGAACATCTTCTTCGACGACGTGTGGGCGCAGAACGACGACTTCCGTGACAAGGCGCTCGAGGGCTTCACGATGTTCGCGCTCAACCAGGGCGAGGTGTGCACGTGCCCCTCGCGTGCCCTCGTCCAGCGCGGCCACTACCGCGAGTTCATGGAGGCGGCGGTCGCCCGTACCGAGCTCATCAAGCCCGGTCACCCGCTCGACACGGACACGATGATCGGCGCCCAGGCGTCCAACGACCAGTTGGAGAAGATCCTCTCCTATCTGGACATCGGCCGGCAGGAGGGCGCCAAGGTCCTCACGGGCGGTGAACGCATCGAGCACGACGGGGAGTTGAAGGGCGGTTACTACGTCCAGCCGACGATCTTCGAGGGCGACAACCGGATGCGGATCTTCCAGGAGGAGATCTTCGGCCCGGTCGTCTCGGTGACGTCCTTCGACGACTTCGACGACGCCATCAAGATCGCGAACGACACGCTGTACGGGCTGGGCGCGGGTGTGTGGACGCGGGACATCAACACCGCCTACAGGGCGGGGCGTTCCATCCAGGCCGGCCGCGTCTGGACCAACTGCTACCACGCGTATCCGGCACATGCGGCGTTCGGCGGCTACAAGCAGTCCGGCATCGGCCGGGAGAACCACAAGATGATGCTGGAGCACTACCAGCAGACGAAGAACCTGCTGGTGAGCTACTCACCGAAGAAGCTGGGCTTCTTCTAGAGGCTCATGCCGGTTGCCTGGAGCCTTGGCCGGACTCCAGGCAACCGGCATGACCAGAGTGCGGAGAAGTCCTGATCGGGAACCCGGGAGAAGTTCTCGCAAACGCTCGCGCACATCCGGAACCCCTCACCGTGCGGCCGGCCATGGCCACCCGCGCTCCTCCACGCCGATCCGGCCGAGCCGAACGCGAGATGATCCGACGATGTCCGAAGACGTGCAGCAGGCCGAGGGCGGCTCGTTCGACGATGATCTGCTCCACGCGGTCATCACCAGAAAGCCAGAGGCATGGGCCACAGCCCCGGAGCCGGCTCACGAACTCAAGGAAGCCGTCTCCGTCCTGGCCGGCGTCTCGCGCTACCTGCGGCAGGACATCGACGCGTTCCTCTCGGCCGTGCCCGGCGGTGCGTCCGACAGCGGGGTATGACCTCGTGCGACGCCGTACGTCGTCGGACGTCACTTGGGGCAGACCAAACGCCCCGTCAAGAGGGCCCGCGGAGTCCCGGCAGCCCGGCGGGAACCCTTCGCCCCGACGGCCCGGGCACACCCGTCCGGCCCGCCCCGGGGTGACCGGATACAGTGCGCGGGACGGCCGTCCGGTCAGAGAGGGGAAGCGTGACCGACACCAGCAACACCCGTCCCGCCGACAGCGAGGCGCGGGAGCGGCCGAGCCGGCTGCACCGTCTGATGCGCTTCATCCCACTGATCGCCCCCGTCCTGCTGTGGGCCGTGCCGTGCTGGGTGCTGCTGTACAGCGGACAGCACTGGCCGCTGCCCGTCACGCTCGCCGGTACCGCCCTGTTCGTCCTCGGTCTCGTCGGCATGCCGCTCGCGATGGTGCGCGGCCACGGCCGGCGTCAGCAGGACCGGCTGGCGATCGTCGGTGACACCCTGCTGGGCGCGAGCTGGATCCTGTTCACCTGGTCCGTGCTGCTCAGCGTCCTGTTGCGGCTCGCCCTGGCCCTGGCCGGGGTGGGCGAGGGCCAGGACCGGGCCCGGATCGTCACGTGGGCCGTCCTCGGTGTCACCGCCGTCCTGCTCGCCTGGGGATACGCCGAGGCACGCCGCGTCCCCCGCGTGCGCCGCCTGGACGTGCAACTCCCGCGGCTGGGTGCCGGGCTGGACGGCACCCGTGTCGTCCTCATCACCGACACCCACTACGGCCCGCTCGACCGCGCCCGCTGGTCGGAGCGGGTGTGCGAGAAGGTCAACACCCTGGAAGCCGACCTGGTCTGCCACACCGGCGACATAGCGGACGGCACCGCCGAGCGCCGTCGTGCCCAGGCCGCCCCGCTCGGCACCGTCGAGGCGACCCGGGCCCGGGTGTACGTCACCGGCAACCACGAGTACTACCGCGAGGCCCAGGGCTGGGTCGACCTGATGGACGAGTTGGGCTGGGAGCCGCTGCGCAACCGCCATGTGCTGCTCGAACGCGGAGGCGACACCCTCGTGGTCGCCGGTGTGGACGACGTCACCGCCGAGTCCTCGGGCCTGGCGGGCCACCGTGCCCACCTCGACGGAGCCCTGGACGGCGCCGACCCCGAGCTGCCCGTCCTTCTCCTGGCGCACCAGCCCAAGTTCATCGACCGGGCGGCGGCCGCGGGGATCGACCTCCAGCTCTCCGGCCACACCCACGGCGGCCAGATCTGGCCCTTCCACCACCTGGTCCGCATCGACCAGCCCACCGTCGCCGGCCTCAGCCGGCACGGCGACCGTACGCTCCTGTACACCAGCCGTGGCACGGGATTCTGGGGCCCGCCGTTCCGCGTCTTCGCCCCCAGCGAGATCACCCTGCTCGTGCTCCGCTCCCCGCAGGCGTCCGTCTCACCGCGGTAGCACCGGGCGCTAGGCGGTCGGCGTCTCCCGGATCACGGCGAAGAGTGCCCGGTCCGTGGGGAGGCCGTCGGCGTCGAACGCGCGGTGCCGGCCGAGGTGTTCGACCCGGCCGCCCGCGCAGTTCTTCTCCAGGTACTCCGTGAGCCAGGCGTCGGGCGTGGGCACCATGCGCGGCAGCCCGAACGACCCGGGCATCTCGTCCTCGCCGCTGTCGAAGAACATCACCTTGCCGGTCCGGGTCCAGAGTTCCCGCAGCAGCTGAGTGGCGGTGTCGAGGCCCAGCTCCCGTACGAGGTGGTGCCACAGGGACAGCAGGAGGGTGCAGTCCGTCGCCGGCAGCAGCCCGACCGTGTCGGGGCGGAACTCGAGACTCATCACCGCCACGTTGGCGAGTCCGTTCCGGCGCACGGCCGTCATCGCCGTCCGGACGCATTTCGGGTCGGCCTCCAGGGCGACGGAGGGTATCCCGCGCTGGCCGAGCCTGATCGGGAAGTAGCCGACGTTCGCGCCCACGTCCAGCGCGCTCTGCACTCCGAGCCGCTCGACCAGGGGTGCCATCGCCGTCCAGCGCGACCCCGTACCGACGGATCGTTTGGCCTTCCGCACGTGCACACCGGGAACCGGCTGATAGACGCCGTCGGGCAGCGCGTCGAGCTTGAGCCGGAACAGATCGATCCCGTCGTCGAGCACGCGGCGCGCCTCGTGCAGGAAGCGAAGCGCGGGGAATCGCTGATGCAGGCGCACCATGCGCGTGGAGCTCTGAGTTCCTGCCAACTGGTCCACGGGTACCTCTGTCGACTGGCGATAGGTGGTCGCTCGAAGTGCCATGCCACAGCAACAAAACCGTACCTTTCACGTCAATCCCCCACAATCGGGCCGAGCCGAACCGAAGCACCTGCGCCCCTGCCCGAGGTGCGGCCCGTTGAGCGGCGGAGGACTCTTGAAGGGACCCTTGAACGGGGGAAGGTTCGGAACGCCCACCGTCCGCGACGCGTGAGGAACTGGCGCCATGCGCATTTCGGGCCCTCGGACCTCGTCGATCCGCGACTCTCTCCAGGTGACGACTCCGGCGCCTCGGGGCGCGTGGCAGCGCCTGGTCGACGAGAGCGACGAGGCACTGATCACCCAGACCCCTGGCTGGCTGGACTGCATCTGCGCGACGGATTCCTACGACGACGCCAGCCGCTTCTACGAGTTCGGCGGTTCGGGCGGCCTCGTCGTGCCGCTGGCCCGCCGACGCGGTTGGCCCGCCCGTCTGATCGCGCAGGACGCCTGGCCCTCCGAGTGGGGTATCGGCGCCCCGGTCGCCACCGAGGCGCCCGCCCCGCGGCACGCGCGTGCCGTCTTCGAGGACCTGGCCCGGCTGCCCGCGAATCGCGTCTCCGTACGGTTCGGGCCGAACGCGGACCCCGTGTGGCGTTCCGCGGTGCCCCCCGCCTTCACGACCCTGCCCCACACGACGTACATCCTGGATCTCGGGGGCGGCTTCGGCGATGTGTGGGGCCAGTTCAAGGGATCGGTCAGAACGGCGGTGCGCAAGGGCGAGAAGGCGGGGGTCGAGGTGGAGGTCGACCGCACCGGGCGCCTGGTGCCGGCCTTCTACGCGCTCTACCAGCACTCGATCGCCCGTTGGGCGCAGCAGGCGAACGAGCCGCTGGCGCTCGCCCGCTGGCGCAGGAACCGGATCGACCCGCTGCGCAAGTTCCAGACCGTCGCCGAGACGTTCGCGGATTCCTGCGCCGTGTGGCTCGCCTCGTACGAGGGCCGGCCCGTGGCGGCCATCATGGTGCTCCACCACGGACCTCACGCCAAGTACTGGCGGAGCGGGATGATCAAGGAACTGGCGCATCCGATCCGCGCCACCACGCTGCTGCACAAGCTCGCCATCGAGGACGCCTGTGCGGCCGGTTGCCGCTTCTACCACTTCGGCGACTCCGCGCCGGACTCCTCGGTGAGCGTCTTCAAGGAACGGCTCGGCGCCCGTGGCCATCCGTCGTTCGGCTACCGCAGGGAGGTGCTTCCCCTGACGGCGGGCGATCAGCTGCTGCGCGGTGCGGTGAAGCGTCTCATCGGCTTCAAGGACGAGTGACGGCCGATCCCATCGGAGCGCCGGACCCGGATGACACCCCGCGCCGCCGGGACCCCGGACCGGGTCTCACCCGACACCCACCGGGACCCCGGACCGGGTCGCACCCGACACCCACCGAGATGCCCGGCCCCGGCGCCCCGCCTAGCATCGGACATGGGCACGTGGGTCCTCGGTCCGCGAGCGTCGTCCTCGCGGGGCCCCTCGCCCGGCGGGAGAGGCCCGTGAACGCACCTGCTCAACTCCTCATCGACACCCCGGCCGGTCTCGCGCAGATCACCACACCGGCTCCACGTGACGTCTGGTGGGAGTTGGCGGGCAAGGACCAGGACACCAACCCCAGCCAGACCCCGTTCTGGCTTGACTGCCTGTGCGCCACCGGGCCGTATCGCGACGCGAGCCGCCTCTACGAGTTCGAGACGGGCCGGCGGCTCGTGCTCCCCCTCGTGGCCCGAAGGCATCTGCCCCGGATCCTGGGCGCGGAGGAGTCCTGGCCGGCCCAGTGGGGCATCGGAGGGCCGGTGTGCCCGGAGGGTGTGAGTGCGGCGGAGGCTCGCGCGGTGTTCGCCGACCTCGCGCGGCTGCGCGCGCTCCAGGTCGCCGTACGGCTGCGTCCCGCGGACCAGGCCGTGTGGGCCGGCGCGGCGACCGGATTCGACGTCCAGCCCCACATGACCCAGATGGTGAACCTCGACGGCGGCTTCGGCACCGTGTGGGACCGGCGGTTCGGACGTCGTATGCGACGGGAGGTCCGCCGGGCCGAGCGCTCGGACGTCGAGACCGAGGTGGACCGCACCGGCCGGCTCGTTCCGGTCTTCTACGACCTGTACCGGAAGTCGATCGTGCGCTGGGCCGAACAGCAGCACGAGCCGCTGGCGTTGGCCCGGTGGCGCAGAACCCGGGAGTTCCCCGTGCGGCGGCTGGAGGCGGTGGCCGCGCGGTTCGGTGAGGGGTGCGCGATCTGGATGGCCTGGCGCGGCGGTGAACCCGCCGGGGCGTGCATCGTGCTGCGGCACGGCGGGCACGCCAAGATGTGGCGCAGCGCCATGGACCGGGAACTGGCCCATCCCGTCCGGGCCGTCCCGTTCCTGTACCGGCTCGCGATCGAGGACGCGTGCGACGCGGCCTGCCGGACGTTCGACATGGGAGAGTCCGCCCCGGGGTCCTCCCTCGCGGAGTTCAAGGCGGGTTTCGGGGCGGAGAGCTTCCCCTCCCCCCGCCTGCTCCGGGAACGCCTCCCCGTCTCGGCGGCCGATCGCCGGCTGCGGACGGCCGTCAAACGCCTGATCCGCTTTCAGGATCCCTGAGAGCGCCTCGACCTGTACGCCCCCGAGAGCGCCCCCGCACGACCCCGAGGGCGCCTCGTTCGGGTCGTCATCCCACGTCGACGGGTTCCACGTCGGCGCTGTGGTGGAGGGGCTTCAGGCCGTACAGGTCGAGCATCATGCGCAGCAGTCCGAACTGGTTGTTCGGCTGGTCGTCGTCACCCCGCCGGACGTGCTCGCCCACGAGGACGGTGGGGATGTGGTTGGGCCCCCTGGAATCGTCCTCGTCCCAGGTGACGGCCAGCAGGCTGTTGTGGGTCATCGCCCAGTCGGCGTAGCCGCCGAGGCTGTTCCGCAGCCAGTCGTCGCCCTGCCGCACGTTCCCGTCGTGCATGTCGTGTTCGAGGTCGGGGACGACGAACGCGATCGTCGGCAGCCGGGTGAAGTCGCGCGGGAAGTCGGTCCACGGGCGATTGACGGACGCGGGGAGGTTGCCGAAGTTCACCCAGGGGTTGTGCCGGCGTACGTAGGCACCGGCGGCGCAGCCGGTGAATCCGACGCGGGGCATGCTCTGCGCGTAGCCCACGAAGGTCAGATGGGCCTGGAGGAGCTGGGAACCGAGATTGCGCGACGTGAGCGCGTGCGGGCAGGAATCGTCGTCGACGCCCAGGAAGGAGCCCGAGAAGAGTGCCAGGTAGTTGGGCTGGCTGGGATGGGTGAGAGCGTAGTACTGCGTGAGCGACGCGCCCCGCCGGGCCAGTTGGTTGATGTACGGGGCATTCGCGTTGCCGATGACGGCGTCGTACGACTGGTCCTCCTCGATCACCACGACGATGTGGTCAGGGCGGGGAAGCCCTGTTCGCGCCGCCGAGCCGTCACAGCCCGCTGCCGTCACGAGCGTCGCCAGCACGGCCGCCGACGCGAGGAGGACTCTCCCTGGAAGGCGCCCCGGGGCGAGAAGCCCTCTCCCCGGAGACTGCCGCACGCCTCTCACCTGTCTCTTCACCGCTCTCCGTCCGGGCACCGTCTCGACGCCCGCCGCGCCTGACCGCCGCGAGCTGCCACTTGCAGCGTTCGGAAATACCGTCACAATCGGTATTGATACCTCTTACTGGTCGACATCCGGCGCTGACGCGGACCGACGAGCGGAAGTGCCGACGGCCGTGCCGACGATGAACGTGACGCCGGGGCGGGAGACCGACAGGCCGGATCCGGAAGGTGGCCCATGCGTCGAGCCAACGCCCCCGTCGACCGCGACGGGAGGACGGCCGGTCGTCCCGAGGAGCAGGCGTTCGGTGTCAGGAAGGCCGTCGCCGGAGCGCCGGTTCCCCGGGAGACCTCTTCATGGGCAAGCTCCAGACGCTGACGGGCGGGCGCGTGGCGTCCCTCACCAACGCCATGGCCCGGCGGCCCGGTACCGCTGCCGCGGAGCGGCGCCCCTCCGGCCCGACCACCCCCTTCACGTGGGCGACGCGCCTGATCCTTCCCGCGGCCCTCACCCTCTGGCTGCTGTCCCTGCGCCACGTGGATCTCGCCGGAATGCGCGACTACGGCCTGCTCCAGGTGCTGCCGGTGCTCTACTGGATCGCCCTCGGCCTGCTCGCCCTCGGCTTCTGCCTGGCACTGGCCGACCGGCGTACCGGCAGCGGATGGTTCGCGGGATACGTCCTCGGGCTGATCGCGGTCATCCACGCGACCCCCACCCTGCTCTACCCGACTCTGCGCTACAGCTGGGCGTGGAAACACGTCGCGGTCGTCGACGCGGTGATCCGCCACCACGGCGAGGTGCCCCACGCGGACAAGCTCGCCATCTACAACCAGTGGCCCGGATTCTTCGACCTCAACGCGTTCTTCCTGCAAGCCACCGGCGTGCATTCGGCGCTCGGCTACGCGACGTGGACCCCGCCGGTCTTCAACGCGGTGCTGCTCGGCCCCCTGCTGCTGCTCTACCGGACGGTGACGCGCGACCGCCGGCTGCTCTGGGGAGCGGCCTGGATCTACTACTCGTGTTCCTGGGTGGGCCAGGACTACTTCGCCCCCCAGGCCTTCGCGTTCCTGCTGTTCGTCACGGTGATCGCCCTGGTCATGGGGCAGTTGCCCGGCTCGGTGCTGTACCGGTCGGGCGACACGCACACGGCCCGATGGCCCGTCGGCCGTTTCGTGGCGGTCATACTGATCGCGGCCGTCATCATCTCCTCGCACCCGCTGACACCGCTCATGCTGATCAGCGCGCTGGTGGTGCTGTCGCTCCCGCGGCGCAACCGGCGGGTCGTGCTGCCCGTCCTGGCCGGCACGGTGGTTCTGGCCGTGGTGTGGGACGCCACCGTCGCCCGCCCCTATCTCTCCCAGAACCTGGGCGACTTCATGAACTCCCTGCTGAAACCGGACACCAACGTCGTCTCCGGGCTGGCCGCCCTCGGCACCGCGGCTCCGGGGCAGGTCGTGGTGTCCTGGGTCGACCGGGGCCTGTCCGCGGCCGTCTTCGTCCTGGCGGCCGTCGCCTTCCTGGCGCGCCCCTGGGTCCGCCGCACCGCGCTTCCGCTGCTCGTCGTGGCTCCGCTGCCCCTGCTGGCGGCGAACGCCTACGGCGGAGAGATGATCTTTCGCGCGTATCTCTTCGCCCTGCCGGCGGCCTCGCTGCTGATCGCCGTCCTGCTGCTGAAGCCGGGCACACGGCCGGAGCGGAGCGCACGGTCTCAGCCGAGCCCACGGTCACAGCCGAGCGCACGTCCACGCCTTCGGACGCTGGCCGCCTATCCGCTGCTCCTCGCCCTGCTCGGGGGACTCATGTTCGGCTACTACGGCAAGGAATCGGCGAACTACTTCACGAAGGAGGAGGTCGAGGCCGGCCGTTTCGTCGCGGCCACCGCGCCTCCCGGGTCCACCATCGTCTCCCTGACGTCGGCCGTGCCCGGCCTGTACCTGCGCTACGACGAGAACCCCCAGGTGCAGATGGACGAGCAGGACCTCCGTGACCGGGAGCGCCTGGTGAACGACCCGGTGAAGGGCCTGGAAGGGTTCATCCAGCGGGCCGACCCGCAACAGCCCGCCTACATCATCCTGAGCCGGGCGCAGGCCGCCGACCTCTACGAGCGGGGGATCCTGCCCGGCGGTACGGTGCAGCGCATGGACTCGGCCCTGTCGAAGACCCCGGGCTTCATCCCCGTCTACCGCAGCAAGGACGCCGTGGTCTACCGGTACCAGGGCGCGAAGAGCTGAGCCGGCCATGACTCCGCTCCGCTGGGGACTCGCGCTGTCCGGCTGGGTGACGCTGGCCGTGGTCACCTTCCTGGCGGACGTCACGGTCCTGCGGGTCACCGTGACGACCGTGTTCGTGCTCGTCTGCCCCGGCCTGGCGGCGTCGCGGTGGGCCCGGTCGGGCGCGGCGCGCCTCACTGAGCGCACCGCGGTCCTGGAGACCGCCGTACTGACCCTGGCGCTCAGCCTGTCGATCGCGGTGCTCGTCGTGGAACCCCTGTTCCTGAGCGGCACGTTCAGCGTCACCCGGGCGCTGCTCGTGCTCGCCGCCCTCACATCCGCCCTGGCGCTGTCGCCCCGGCCCGGCGGAGGGCCGCGCCGGGAGCCTCGGGACGCGCCGGGCGCGGACCCACGGACGGCCTGCACAGGCCGCTCCGAGCCCCCGACGGCCGAGTGACGCGGCCGGGGCCGACCCCCGGGGCCTCCGCGCCAGGCGCCACCCCGCCACACCCGCCGTACCGCAACAGTCCAGGTGAAGGCCCCGCGGCGGTCCCGCACTCCCTGGCGCACCCCCTCCGCTCCCGCTCGCTTGACGTCGGTCGCAAATCGGGTGAAGGTGTAGATATACGTCGTAAACATATGCCGTATGGCGGCGACTCGGAGATGCATGATCATGTACAAGGACCCGATCATCAGTGACGAGCGCGAGGCTGGAACCCAGTCCACGCAGTCGACCGTCAGCCTGGTCGTCCCGGCGCTCAACGAGGCGCGCAACATCGCGTGGGTCTTCGAGCAGATCCCGGCGTGCGTGGACGAGGTCATCCTCGTGGACGGCGACTCCACCGACGCCACCGTGCCCATGGCACAGCACTGCCTGCCGACCGTGCGCAACGTACGGCAGAGCGGCCCCGGCAAGGGCAACGCGCTGCGCACCGGCTTCCTCGCGGCCAAGGGGGACTACGTGGTGATGATGGACGCCGACGGCAGCATGTCACCGGCGGAGATCCCGCACTTCGTGCACTTCCTGGAGCACGGCTACGACTTCGTCAAGGGCTCCAGGTTCGTCGCGGGCGGCGGTTCGCTCGACATCACCCGCTTCCGCAAGCTGGGCAACCACGTACTCCTGCTCGCCGCCAACCGGCTCTACGACGCGAGCCTGACCGACCTCTGCTACGGCTTCTGCGCCTTCCGGCGCAGCTTCCTCGACCAACTCGACCTGCACGCCGTCGGCTTCGAGATCGAGGCCGAGATGATCGTGCACGCACTGCGCTCCGGCCTGCGCATCGCCGAGGTCCCCAGCCTGGAACTCCCCCGCCGCAGCGGCTGTTCGAACCTCCACGCCATATCCGACGGGCGCCGGGTGCTGCGCACCCTGCTCTCCGAACGGCCTGGCGCCAAGTCGTCCGCCGCCCGGTCCTCCGCCGCACGGCCCGAGCGGAGCGCGTCGTGAACCACGCCCCGGCCCGCTCCCCCCGGGTCCGGCCACCGGTGACGGTCGTCGACATCGACCTGGCCCGCCCGGGCGAGTTCCGGCTGCCGGGCGACCGGGGGCCCGCACGGCCACAGGGGCGGGCCCGGGCGCTCGTACGACTGCGCGGCCGCCCCCTGGGCATGGTGAGCGCCGGGGACACCTCGGGACCCGAGGGACTGTGGCGTGCGCTGGCCGACACCGCCCACCTGGAACTGGCCGGGCAGCTCGCCGACCACCGCGCCATGGACGCGACCGGCCCCTCGGACCCCACGGTCCGGCACCCCACGTCCCGGCGGGCGCCCGTCATCAGCGTGGTCGTGGCCACGCGTGACCGGCCGGAGAAGCTGCGGCACTGCCTGCGCTCGCTGCTGCGCTCGACGTACCCCGCGTACGAGATCATCGTCGTCGACAACGCCCCGTCGCACCGCACGACCGAAGTCCTGGTCCGCTCGGAGTTCCCCGGACGGGTCCACTACGTCCGCGAGCCCGTCGCCGGTCTGGCCCGCGCCCACAACCTGGGGCTCGGCCGGGCACGCGGATCGATCGTCGCCTTCACGGACGACGACACGCTCGTCGACCCCGGATGGCTCTCGGCCCTGGCCGGGACGTTCGCGCACGACCCGCGGATCGGCTGTGTCACCGGGCTGATCGTGCCCGCGGAACTGGAGACCGAGGCCCAGACCGCGCTGGAGCTCCAGGGCGGTTTCGCGAAAGGGTACGTGCCGCGCACCTGGTCACTGTCCGATCCGCCGCCCACGGACCCGCTGTTCCCCTTCACCGCCGGACGCTTCGGCTCCGGCGCCAACATGGCCTTCCGGACCGCGGCGCTCCGCGCCCTGGGCGGCTTCGACACCGCGACCGGTGCCGGGACCCCCGGCCGGGGCGGTGACGACCTGCTCGCCTTCTTCGAGATCCTCACCGCCGGGCACACCCTCGCCTACCAGCCGGGCGCCATCGTGTGGCACTGCCATCGCCGCACGACGGACGCCGTGGCCGCGCAGGCCTTCGGCTACGGCGCCGGCCTCGGCGCCTATCTCGCCGGGGCGCTGCTGAGGAACCCCCGTCGGCTGCCCGCCCTGCTGCGCAGGCTGCCCGGCGGCATCCGCTACGCCATGACCCGGTCACGGGCCCGCGGCGCCGATCCCGAGGCCGGCTGGTCACGGCGGCTGGCGCTCCTGGAGGTGCGGGGGATGCTCTACGGCCCCTGCGGCTACCTCCGCGGACGCCTGTCCGGCGCCGGCACCGGAATCCGCTGACGGGGTGAGGGGCTTGGACACCAGCCAGGTGACCGACTCGGCCGCGGGAGGCGCCGGCATGCGACGACGGCCCCTGGGCATGCTGCGCGCCGGCGTCGCAGCCGTGCTGCCGGGAGAGCCCGTACTGCGCACGGGACACGTCCTCGCCGTCAGTTCCCTCGTCAACGCCGGCCTCGGCTTCTTCTTCTGGACCTTCGCGACCCACTGGTACGACGAGCGGACCGTGGGCCTCAGCTACTCGGCACTCATGGCGTCCCTCCTGCTCACGGGCATAGGGCAGCTCAACCTGAACGACTTCCTGGTGCGGTTCGTGCCGACCGCGGGCCGCCGCAGCCGCCGTCTGGTCCTCATCTGCTACGCGGCCAGCGTCTCCTTCAGCGTGGTCGTGTCCCTGGTGTTCCTCGCGATGGTGCCGGTGATCTCACCGAGGCTCGGCTTCCTGCTGAATCCGGTCACCGCGACCTGCTTCGTGGTGGCGACCGCCGGCTACGCCGTCTTCGTCCTCCAGGACGGCGCGCTCACCGCGGTCCGCATGCCGGGCTGGGTCGTGGGCGAGAACCTGATCTTCGCCCTGGTGAAGATAGTGCTGCTCGGCCTCGGCGCCGCCCTGGGCTTCTTCTCGGGGATCCTCCTGTCGTGGGCGGGGGCCCTCGTGGTCTCGATGGTCGTCGCCAACGCCGTCCTGATGGGCAGAGGCATCCCCCGGCACGAGCGGGAGACGACGACCGCGCCGCCACCGCCCCGCATGCTCAAATACGCCGCGGCCGACTATCTGGGCTCCCTGTTCCGGGTCGCCGGATACACGGTGGTCCCGCTGCTCGTACTGAACAGTTGCGGTGCCGAGCAGAGCGCCTTCTACTCGGTCGCGTGGGGTGTGGCGTACGTGCCCTACCTGATCGCCCGCAACATGGGAACGTCGCTGCTCGCCGAATCCGTGCGCGGGCCCGGGCGTCTCGTGGAGCACTCCCGGCGCGTCCTGCGCCACTCGGGTCTGCTGCTGGGCGGCATCACCCTGGTGCTGGTCGTCGCGGCCCCGCAGATCCTGTCGATCTTCGGTGCCTCCTACGCCGCCGCAGGAAGCACCCTGCTGCGGCTGCTGGCCCTGTCCGCGCTGCCGAACCTGCTGCTGAGCGTGGCCATCGACGTCGTCCGCGCGCAGCGACGGCTCCGCTGGGCGGTATGGCTGCAAGGCGCGATGTGCGTCCTGGTGCTCGGTCTCACGCATCTGCTCCTGCCCGTGGTCGGCCTCGTGGGCGCGGGCATCGCCTGGCTCGTCACCCAATGCCTGATCGCCGCGTTCCTGCTCGTGTCCAGGTCCCGCTGGCTCGTCCCCGTCGCCGAAGGGTCATCATGAACAGCGCACCGTCCACCGAACGCACCGTCCCCACCCTGTCGGTCGTCATCTGTGCCTACACCCTGGACCGCTGGGACGATCTGCGGGCCGCGATCGGGTCGGTACTGACCCAGGACCCGCCCGCCGACGAGGTCGTGCTCGTGGTCGACCACAACCCGGAACTCCTGGAGCGCGCCGAGCGCGAGCTGCCCGGCGTCCATGTGGTGCCCAACGACAGGCGCCGCGGTCTTTCGGGGGGCCGCAACACCGGAGTCTCCGTGTCGCGGGCCGACGTGGTGGCCTTCCTCGACGACGACGCCACCGCGGAACCCGGCTGGACGGGCCGGCTGCTGGCGCCCTACCGGGACCCCCGTGTGGTGGGCGTCGGCGGGTTCGTGCGCCCGTGGTGGGTGACCGGGCGACCGGTGTGGTTCCCCCCTGAGTTCGACTGGGTGGTGGGCTGCTCCTACCGGGGACAGCCCCGGCACGCCGCTCCGGTCCGCAACTTCATCGGCGCCAACATGTCGTTCCGCAGAAAGGAACTGATCACCGTCGGCGGCTTCCTCGACGCCCTCGGACGCGTCGGCAGCCGTCCGATGGCGAGCTGCGACGAGACGGACCTGTGTCTGCGGCTCGCCGCCCGCGACCCGCGGGCCGTCCTGCTGTACGAGCCGGCCGCCGAGATACGGCACCGGGTCCCCGAGTCCCGTACGAGCTGGGCCTACTTCCGCAACCGCTGCTACATCGAGGGGCTGTCCAAGGCGCTGGTGGCACAGCGCTGCGGCCGCGGCCCGGCCCTGGCCAACGAGCGCGTGTACGTGCGGTCGACCATCTCGCGTGCCCTCGCCCGCAACGTGACGCGGATCCGCCGACCCGGCGCGCTGCGCACGATCGGGGCGCTGTCCGGGGGTGTGTGCGCGACCGTCTCCGGATATCTCGTCGGATCCGTCCGGCCGTTGGGGTCCCAGGTCTTCTCCCGGCGTCGGCACCGAGTGGCCCAGCCGACCGTGGCGGCAGGGTCATGAGCGTCGTCCCCGTCTTCCTCTACCACGCGGTGTCGGACGACCCGCCCTCGTGGCTGGCCCCGTACACGGTGAGTCCGCGTACGTTCGCGGAGCACCTGGACCTGATCGCCGACGGCGGACTGAGGGTCGTCCCGTTGCGCCGGCTGGTCGACGCCCTGCTCGGGGGTCCCGCGGTGCCGCCGCGGTCCGCGGTGCTCACCTTCGACGACGGATACGCGGACTTCGCCTCCACCGTGGCTCCGCTGCTCGCCGCCCGGGGACTCCCCTCGACTCTTTACGTGACCACCGGCGCCCTCGGCGTCCCCGGCCGGCCGTCGGGCGGCGGGCCCTTCCCGTCCGTGGCCACGCTCGACCGGGCCCAGGTCAGGGAGCTGGACGCGGCCGGGGTCGAGATCGGCGGGCACTCCGTGACGCATCCTCAACTGGACACGCTGCCCCGGGCATCGGTGCGGGAGGAGGTGGCCGGGTGCAAGCGGGACATCGAGGACACGCTCGGGCACCGCGCCGACGCGTTCGCCTACCCGCACGGCTACTCCAGCCGCACCGTGCGCGCGCTGGTCCGCGAGGCCGGCTGGACCTCGGCCGCCGCCATCCGGGCGGACTCCGCCTTCAGTTCGGGGACGGACGACCCGCTGCGGTTCGCCCGGCTCATGGTCAGGGCCGACACCGGCCGGGACCGCTTCGCGCTCTGGACCGGCGGCGAGGGAGCGCCCGTGGCACCGTTCGCCGAGGGAGCTCGGACCAGGGGCTGGCGGGCCTACCGCCGGACGAGGGCGCGGATCGGGCTGCCGTACCGGGCGCTGCCCGCATGATCTGACCGGACGTCACGGACGGGCGGCGGCGCTCACGGCCCGTCAGTGCTGCCAGACCCGGACCCAGTCGACGAGCAGACGTGCCGAGTCGGTGCCCGGGGGCGGGGGGTACGGAAGGCCGACGGCCAGGTTCAGGATGACTTCCATGGGCACGTGGGGGATGCGCTCGGGCCGGGTCACCCGGAACCGCTCGATCCCGTCGACGTACCAGACGAGTCTGTCCTTCTCCCAGAGCAGCCCGAAGAGGTGGTAGCCGTCGGGGAAACCGTTCGCGGTGAAGGTCCCGCGCTCCTTCCTCTCGGCGCCCTCGGCGTTCTTCCAGTGCACGAACATCGACAGCGTGCGCGTGGTGCCGAGGAACTCCATGATGTCGATCTCGGGCGGGGTGTAGCGGCTCGCGGGCATCATCCAGAACTCCGGTGTCATCCCGCCCTGTTCCGGGATACGGACCGCCGCCTCGAAGTAGCCGTAGGTGAACGTCTCGCGCGGCTGGGCGTACCAGTCGTCGCGGCCCGTGGAGATCATGCCGGACACCCAGGGGTAAACCTTGCCGTCGCTGCCACGGATCGCCCGGCGCTGG